>CAYQDX010000488.1:0-2507 GCA_964416345.1 uncultured Ectothiorhodospiraceae bacterium | reverse complement strand
GGCAGAGCCTCGGGGAGTCCACCGCCAGAGGCGGTGGCTTACCTGTTGTGAGTTATATTCGGCCATATCCTTGGCAGGCCGCCCAGCCGAGACCCAGTACTGGATGGCCATTTTCATGGCCACTTCTACGGTCACCGACCCGGAATCGACGAAGAACACCGTCTGCAACGGCTCGGGGGTCTGCTCCACGAGGCGCTACGCCAAAGCAACGGCGGGCCTGTGTGTGAGCTCCCCGAACATCACGTGAGCCATGTCCCCCAGCTGCGAGACGATTGCGGAGTTCAGCGCCGGGTGGTTGTATCCGTGGATCGCCGACCACCACGACGACATTCCGTCGATCAACGCCCCGCCATCGGCCAGGATGATCCGCACGCCGGCGGCGGATCGCACCGCGAACACCGGCAGATCGGCACCCACCGCACTGTAGGGGGCCCAGACATGTTGTCGATCCAACGCCAGCCAGTCGGGCTCCTCGCCGGCTCCCAATCGTTCAGTCACCTGCATCCCGCTCCCGGATCTCTTCGGAACAATATCTCGACGCCGCCACTCGGGATATGAGCTCCGGACGAAATCGACGCCGGCGCCGGCTCACCGTACACCGGCGACCGGCCGCATCTCCTTGTCGCAAGTACCGCCTACGCGGACCACCGTCGTGGCACCGGGACTCCGATCGCATTGCGCTCCCCGGGCCCTGATGCTGCAGGCGATCTCGAGGGGTTTTCCGGCATTCAGCCAGCTGGGGGTTTTACGGTACCTGCCGATTTCGCGGAATGGACACCCCGAGGGAATCCCGTAGGCGAGACATCGCGAAGCAGGCTTGAGATCGACTTTTCGGCCGTCGACGACGAATCCGCGAAAGCTATCGACAAGCTCGGTACGGTCGCGATCCTGCTCTGGGTGAACGAGAAATCCCCGGAAGAAATATCCACCTTCCGCTTTGCCGTCGACCTTGATACGGGTATTGGCCAGTAATATATAGTCGTCCCCTTTTCGAGCAACCGCTCCGGACATGTATTCGACCCGGGGCTCATTCGGGAAGCACTTTCCCATTGCCGGGGCATGATAGTAGTGCCGCAGGGCCTTGAGGTCATCCAGGGAGTTGCCCGGAAACAGCTCTGCAAGGTCCCCGTCATCGCCAAACAACAGCCTCTCGGAGGCGGAGAAGTTCTGGGAGTACAAGCTCTCGAGCTTGTCGTAGTATGCAGCTTTCGGACTATCCTTGCCGTCGGTGGTGTAGACCCCGATCCCGAGATCACTCCGCAGAAAGCAGGACGTGAGTCCGGCGATCTGGGTCAGGAACTCGTCCCAGATGTTGTACTGGGACACTTTGGACGCGACCCCCTGAAAATCCCCCGGTTGTGAGCACCCCTGGCGCTCGCGACAGGACTCTCTCGCCCGGTTGCGGATGGAGAGTGCGACGATATTCCTCTCGCAGGCCCCGTACGCACTACACCCCCGATCCAGGTGCCCCTCGAACATCGCGGTGCGTAGCACGTAGTCGAGGTGCCGCGCCCGTTCGAGATCCGAAGCCTTCCACCTGGCGCCGCCATCGGCGGCGAAACGGCTCCAGGCGTGCGCCAGGGCATCGCGACGACCGACCAAGCTGCGGCCCAGCTCCCGGCAATCGCGCGAGGTGTGAAATGCCCGAATGATCTCGTCGAGCACACCGAGCTTCGCTGCAGGGCCGCTGCCCGGTTGCCCTCCACGGGAGGAGCGAGGGGGGTCGAAGAAAGGGGGCTTGTTCAGCTCGTAGAGATTTCTTACATCGATGACATAGCGTACATCGGGCGCGCAATGATGATTCCTGGCGGTCATCCCCTCCCGCTCGGCCTTCGCACTGATGAACGCCTGCGTCGATCGAGGAGTGGCCGAGCGGGAATCCACGACGACACGAAACCCGACGTAGGGCGTTCCCGAACCATCGGTCAAGGGCTTTCCGTCCCAAATGACCAGGCACGGGACTACCGAAGTTCCCTGCGCCAGCGTACCGGCCGGGACCGAAGGCCCGGATCGACGGAACTTCTCCACTTCATAGTAGGGCATCTCGAGATCCCCGTTGAAGCGGTACAGAGTCATCAGCGGCAACGCCGGAACCTCGGCCCGGAGCGGCCCGGCGAGGGCCAACAATAGGAAACACATCGTCTTTTTCACAATTTGCTTCTGCTCCAGTTTCCAGACATCAATAGTTGCAGCAATCCGCGCGGGGCCGTCGCGACATGCCGTGGACACGTCCCTGGAGGCTCGACCGCGAGGTCCCTCTCGCCGACCGTCGCGCCAGCACCATGCGCAAACCTTCGAAACCATCGGCCCAGCGGCGACCGGCTTCGGATCGGCGCAATTGTACAGAGCCGGCCTAGGGCGTCCAAAAAAGTAACTTCTTGATGTTACAGTGTATTTCTATCTCGATCATCGATAAATCATGTATTGTGATGCACGATAAATCAAAAATATAAATAAAAACAATACGTTAAATAATTGCAGGATCGTATCCTATTGTGCATTCACTC
>CAYQDX010000487.1:0-2516 GCA_964416345.1 uncultured Ectothiorhodospiraceae bacterium | reverse complement strand
ATACAGGAGGCGGCCATCTGTATGCAGGAGGCCGCCTCCTGGCCCGATTCCCCGAGCCAGGCGGAGCGGCGGCGGCCGGGGACTCGCCTCCCTCAGGAGGATTACCTCCCTCTCGGTAGGAGGCCAGCCCTCTGGCCGAATGCTTTGGTACCTCCGCGGGTTGGGGTCCAACCCCGCTTGCGCGGCAGCCGATTCCCCGATGGGCTCAGCTCCTGGCGTCGCCCGGCCCCATGGCGGTGGGGTTGTCGAGGTTGTGCTCGAAGTCGTTTCCGGGGTGCTCCACCTCGATTCCAAGGAACTCCTGCTTGCTCTCTTCCGACTCGAAATAGATCTTCAGCTGCCCGTCCAGGATGAACGGGGCGTGGTCCAAGTCCTTAACATCATGGCCAGTGATTGGGTCTGTGGTCTCGACGATCATTAGTAGTGTCCTCCATCCGGTCCCCGACGGGACAACAAATTCTATACCTGCTTATCATCTCGCTGTCAAACCTCCGGGCGGCGCGGCGTCAACGCAAGCCGATTCCGAGCACACGCAGAGATTCGACGAGAGGGCCCGCCTCCCACGAGAAATGGCAGCCATCCGATCCGTCCAGCTGAAGCCTGCAGGCGCTCTGGCCGATGACCTCTATGTCTCTGGAATTGGACGGGTGGATCACGGGGAGGTGGGTCGCCGTGGGACTCGCCCCGCAGGCGGTAGACGCTGCCGGGCCTGCTGTCCCCGAGTCTAGCAACATCGTGGGCGTCAAATCACGCCGCACCCGGCGCAATCTCGCGTGCCACGGCTAAGCTTTGCCCCTCAGGGTCGGCGTTGTGGCGTGCGCTCAAGTCGTCTTGACGATCAAGGGGACGATGTCCCCGGCGTGCTTCTTCACCCGCTTGGCCGCCTTCCTCTCCTTGGGCGTCAGCGAGGCCTGTTTCTTCTCTTCCCTATTTGATCGTGTGGATCTGGACATCGTGCTTACTCCTGAATCATTTGCTGCATGGTCGATGGTGGACCCCAGCGCGAGCAAGGAGCCCGCCAGCCTGAAAACGGCCGCCTCAGTAGCTGGTGCCAAAGGACGGGTCGATGGCGTATGCGGGGGTACGCAGATTGGCGAGCCGACTTCCTTGCGTCACCGGTCCGCCGCCGAAAAGCAGGCGCAGGTATTTGCTGCCGCCCTGGGCCGAGAATTGCTTGCTGAGCGCCCTGGACGTCGTCCGCGCGTTGATCGGCAAGCCATGCTTCACGTAATATTTGCGCATGAAGACGATCACCGCCCAATGCTCATCGCCGAATTGAATGCCTTCGCTTTCCGCCAGCGCCGAGGACTTTTCGCGGCGCCAGTGCTGCCTGCCCAGCTCGTGCAGACGAGCGCGGACACTGTTGCCAGAAACCTCGGTATCACGTGGGTCTACGGTAAATTGTTGCATATGTATTGCCCTCATGAGGTGTGTCCGCGGAGCTGCGGTCGCGCGTTGGATGGACGGAGCTTGCAAGGACGATACGGTGGCCAAGGGAGGACCGCGCAGCGTTGTTGGCCATCATCTGTCGGCGCTCCTGAGCTTGCTCGTTACCGCGGCAAAGCCTGCTACCACCTCGGACCCACCGAGCCCTCAATTGGAATAGTCGTCCGTCGGATTGCTCAGGGTTTTCGACAGACTCCGCTCCGGGTGCTCCACGGGCAGGTCGAGGTAAGCCTGACGAGAGGCTTCGGTTTGAAAATATACCGTCAGGTCGTTGCTGTCGTCACCCTCGACGACATGAGGGCAGTGCTGCCGATCGGTGACGTCGAAGCCGTTGATCGGGTCGGTCGTGCTGATGATATGAGACCTGTTCATGATTTACCCTCCAGGGGTATCGTGCACTCTCGCCACTCTGTGAGAAGTGCGTAATAAATGCCTGATTAAACTAATCAGATATAGCCAGCGTACGCTGTCTGGGCCGAATAGCAAGGAGTTTCTAACGAAATGGCGTGTATGACGCTCGGAGACGCCGGGGGCGCGCTGAGCCGTCCCGCCCACTTCGCCACCGTCCCCGGGGACGGCCTCCCGGCGTCTAGACCAAGCTGCCCCGAGCACTCCAATCATCGTAGTCGCCACCGTGGTGGGGTGCCACGTGGCGCAATGCAGCCGTTCGCCGACCGGTTGGGAGAATAGCGTGGGACCAGCCTGGCGGACCGGCAATTCGAAGCCCTTCGGTCCTTGGCGCCGGATCAGGGCACATCTGACCGGAGCGTACTGGGGCCGAAGCGGTGCGCCGGGGAAGCCTTTCAACGACGAGCTGCCGTTGCGCGCGGAGTTGCTCAGCTCCGCGCAGATGGAGCAGCACGGTGTGCGTCTTGCCTCCGCCCACCGCTTGACGCCTGGACGGGTGCCGGACCAGCTGTTGTCGCGCCTGGCCAGAAACGAGGGTGTGCTGGTCGAGACCTGCGGCCGGCTGACGACGGCGGTCGCGGCGACCAACCGCATCACGCCCGCCGGAGAATGGCTGCTCGACAACTTCTATCTCATCGAAGAGCAGATCCGCACGGCCAGGC
>CAYQDX010000486.1:0-2517 GCA_964416345.1 uncultured Ectothiorhodospiraceae bacterium | reverse complement strand
GGTCGAGCTGCCCTATTTCCTGGATTTCGAGCCCGCAGGCCAGACTGAGCAACCGAGCCAGCGACTTCCAGCTATCCCGGTACCCTTGGAGCGCGTGAGTGCATTTGCCGACACCTGCGGCATCAAGGCACTGCAGATCTACTCCGGCGAAGCCGACAAACCGTTCATGCTGTGCCACCGCGAGACGGCGAAGCGGGCCTTCGTCGATGGGCTGGCCAAGCGTATCGATGAGAGCGTCCACGTCTTCGTGGCTGGAAGATATGCTCAGGCCAGTGCCCCGGCCGCCGTGCCGAGCAAGGCCGAGCATGCGCTCGCCTCCATCGAGGCCCGCCTGCGGGAAGAGCTGCCGCGCGGAGCGCAGCGTACTCGTGGGGTAGCGGACGGCATGGATAAGGCCGAGGACATGGCCAGGCTGCGGGAGATCCCGCCCGCGCAATGCATCGACGCCCTGGAGGACCTGGAGCGCTGGCTGGGCGACCCCGAAGCTCCTGGCATCTATGCCCTGCTGGGGGAATACGGCATGGGCAAGACCACCACCTGCCGTATGCTCACCCGGCATCTCATCGAGCGCCGAAAATCCGAGCCCGCCGGCCCCATGCCCGTCTATCTGGACCTGCGCCACGTCACGGGACTGGACCGCGGGGTGCCGACACTGGACGAAGTGTTGCAGGAATGCCTACGACGCGGCTGGTACGGCGGCCCCCGCACACCAGCCTTGAGCGCGGACGACATCGTCGAGCTGTGGGGGGCAGGGGCACTGGTGATCTTCGACGGCCTGGACGAGGTGCTGGTGCACCTGTCCGAGAAGGACGGCCAGGCCTTCACCCGGGAGCTGCTCAAGCTGCGACCACAGCGGGATGAGGCCGGCGAGCCGGTGGGGGGCAAGCTGCTGATTGCCTGCCGCACCCACTACTTCCGCACGCTGCGGGCCCAGCGCACCCATTTCACGACCGAGGACCGGGACCCCGTTCAGGCCCGTGACTACCGCGCGCTGGTGCTGCTGCCCTTCGAGCCGGATCAGATCGCCGAGTATTTCCGCAGTACCCTGCCCGAGGCGGACGTGGATCAGCTCCTGGCCACCCTGCGCTCGGTGCACAACTTGGAGGAGCTGGCCACCCGACCCTACACCCTGAGCCTCATCGCCGCCCACATTCCGCGCATCGAGGCCCTCAAGCTTGCCGGCGAGACGGTGCGCGGCGTCACCCTGTACCGGGAGATGGTGCTGTCCTGGCTGGAGCGGGACGCCGGCAAGCACGTGCTGAAGCCCGAGCACAAGCAGCGCCTGATGGAGCACCTGGCGGCCAAGCTGTGGCGGCGAGGCCGCCGGGTCTGGTCCGCCACCGACCTGGAGGACTGGTTTGGCGCCTGGCTGCACGGCGAGCCCAGCCTCGCCCAGCGCTACGGCAGGCTGGACGCCGACGTGCTGGAGGAAGACCTACGCACCGCCACCTTCCTGGTACGCCAGGATGGCGAGACAGATACCGGCCGGAACGACCCCGGCGGCTTCCGCTTCGCCCACAGCTCGCTGCAGAAGTATTTCCTGGCTCGGTACCTGAAGCGGGCACTGGAGGAGCAGCGCCTGGACGACCTGGCCCTGCCTCTGCCCAGCCCGGAGACCCTGGACTTCCTGGGCCAGCTCCTGGAAGTGGACCAACCGGAGCGGGCACTGACCGGGCTGGCGGCGGTGCAAAGCGCCTACCGGCCCCGGGCCGGCGAGCTGGCCCTGGCCTATACCCTGCGCGCCCACGCGCGGGGCTATCCCTACGTCCCCACGGCGGGCTGCCAGCTGGCCGGAGCGGAGCTGTCGGGTTGGGACATTGCCGGCCGCGCGGAGGCCTGGCTGGATCTCTCCGGAGCCGATCTCTCTGGCGCGAGACTGGACAATGCTCGGCTCCATTACCTGCGTCTGGATGACGCCAAGCTGCGCGGCACCCGACTGCTGCGGGAAGAGCTGCTGGAGGGCAGCGCACGGCGAGCGGACTTCACGGAGGCGGATCTGACCGGCTGCACCTGCCGCCTCATGGACCTCGGCGCCAGCGTATTCGGCGGCACGCAGGTCCATCGCGCCGCACTGCTGCGCTGCACCGTCGAGGGCGTGCGCGCGCTGCCGCCGGCGCTCACAGTCGTCGCCTGCCTACCGGAGACCCCCGCCCACCCACCCCACAAACCCACGCCGGCGGCCTTTCTCGGCCACGGCGGTGGCGTCCGCGCCCTCGCCTCCGCAGGCGATGACGCTACCGTGCGTCTCTGGGACCCGGCTGGCGAGGACTGCCGGCGGGTTCACCAGCTCGCGTGGAGCGAGCACGCCGTGTTCGAGCCCCGGCCGGGGGGACGGATTCTGGAAATGAGTGGCGGCGCCTGGCGGTGGATGGGCTGGGCCGGGATCGATCCGGAGAGCGGGCGGCTGGACCGGTGGCCGGCGGAGATCTTCGGGCTGATTCCGGAGGGGAAATGCGGGGAGTAAGGGCCGCGGAAAGAAATAATCATCCCATCTTGCTGGTCTCTGGCGCCGGCTTC
>CAYQDX010000485.1:0-2536 GCA_964416345.1 uncultured Ectothiorhodospiraceae bacterium | reverse complement strand
GTGAGCGACCCCGAGGTGCTGTTCGCGGACGAGCCCACCGGCAACCTGGATACCGCGCGCAGCCATGAGATCATGGAGCTGCTGGCGACCCTGAATGGGGAGCGCGGCATCACCGTGGTGATGGTTACGCACGAGGCGGAGATGGCCGGCTATGCCAGACGGGTGGTGCATTTTCGCGACGGCGAGATCGAGACGGACGCTCACAATAGCGCGCCGAGCTGAGGGGTAGGGGATGCTCTGGAACGCGATTCTGTTGGCCCTGCGCGAGATCCGGCGCAACGTGCTGCGCTCTTCCCTGACAATACTGGGCATCGTCATCGGGGTGGCGGCGGTGATCACCATGGTGACCCTGGGCAGCGGCGCCACCGCCAAGGTCACCGCCGAGATCGCGAGCCTGGGCAGCAACCTGCTGCAGGTGCGCCCCGGGCAGGGGTTTCACGGCCCAGGCGGGACCCGCTCCGCCTCCACTCCCTTCACGGTGGACGACGCGCTGGCCATCCAACGTGAGGTCTCGGGTCTGGCGGCCGTGGCCCCCGTGCTGCGCCAGGGCACCCAGGCCATCTACGGCAACGAGAACTGGTCCACCACCATCTACGGCAGCACCAACGCCTTCCTGAAGGTGCGCAACTGGACCCTGGCCGAGGGACGCCAGTTCATGGGCGGGGAGCTGCATGCCGGGCAGGCCGCCTGTATCCTCGGCGCCACGGTGCGCAAAGAGCTGTTCGGTGGTCTGGACCCCATCGGCGGGATGCTGCGCCTGCAGGAGCTCTCCTGCAGGGTCATCGGGGTGTTCCAGTCCAAGGGACAATCCACCTTCGGCACCGACCAGGACGATTTCGTGCTCATGCCCCTGCGCGCGGTGCAGCGCCGCATCGCCGGCAGCACGGACGTCGACACCATCTATGTTTCCGCACGCGACGGCGTCTCCACCACCAAGGTCAAGAACGATATCGAGCGGCTCATGCGCGAGCGGCGCCATATCGGCCCGGGCAAAGACGATGACTTCCATGTCCGCGACATGCAGGAGATCACCACCGCACTCACCGGCACCACCCGGGTGCTGACCTCTCTGCTCGGCGCCGTCGCCGCGGTCAGCCTGCTCGTGGGCGGCATCGGCATCATGAACATCATGCTGGTCTCGGTCACGGAGCGGACCCGCGAGATCGGCATCCGACTCGCCATCGGTGCCATGGAGCGGGACGTGCTCACCCAGTTCTTGGTGGAGGCGGTGGTGCTGTCGTCCTTCGGCGGTCTGGCAGGCATCACCCTGGGGCTGGGCGCCGCCGCCCTGGGATCCAGCGCCTTGCAGGTGCCCTTCGTGCTGCAGCCCGGCATCGTGGTGCTGGCCTTCTTCTTCTCCGCCGCGGTAGGCGTGGTATTCGGCTATTTTCCGGCCCGCCAGGCGGCGAGGCTGGATCCCATTGAGGCCCTGCGCCACGAGTGAGCCCTTAGCCGCGGTATTTCTTCAGCTTGTACCACAGGGAGCGCTCACTGATCTCCAGCAGGCGCGCGGCGGCAGACTTGTTGTCCCCGGTGCGCCGCAGCGCCGCCTCGATGAGGCCGCGCTCCAGGGCCTCCACCTGCGGCTCCAGCGCCAGCGGCTCCAGCGCCAGCCGCTCCGGCGACGGCGCCTCGCCGGGGCGCGTCGGGGCCGCCGAGACCGTCGTGCCGCTGACCTCCCGCGGCAGCTGGTCGGGTGTCACCGCGCTACCCCGGGAGAGCACCGCGGCCCGCTCCATCATGTTCTCCAGCTCGCGAATATTGCCGGGCCAGGGGTAGCTCTCCAGATGCTGCAGGGTCTCCCCCGCGATGTGCGGGGGCGGCCGGCCCATCTCGCGGCTGTACTTCTCCAAGAAGTGCTCGGCCAGCAGCGGGATGTCCTCTGTGCGCGCGCGCAGCGGCGGCACATCCAGGCGCACCACGTTGAGCCGGTAGTACAGATCCTGGCGCAAGTATCCGTCCGCCACCGCCTGCTGTGGATCCCGGTTGGCGGCGGCCACCACTCGCAGGTCCACGGAGAGGGTCTTATGGCTGCCCAGGCGCTCCACCACCCGTTCCTGCAGCACCCGCAGGAGCTTCGCCTGCAGGGCTACGGACATCTCGGTGATCTCATCCAGGAACAGGGTGCCGCCGCTAGCCACCTCGAAGCGCCCCATGCGATCCCGCTCGGCGCCGGTGAAGGCCCCCTTGCGGAAGCCGAACAGCTCGCTCTCCAGCAGCTCGGCCGGGATGGCCGCGCAGTTGATGGGCACGAACAGCCCCCTGCGCCCGGACTCCTGGTGCAGCGCGCGGGCCACCAGCTCCTTGCCGGTGCCGGTCTCGCCGGCGAGGAACACGCTGGAGCGTGCCGGCGCCACCTGGCGGATCAGCTCGTAGAGCCGAATCATGGCGGGACTCTGGCCGATGAGCTCGCCCCAGCCGCGGGTCACTTCGTCCCGCAGGAAACGGTTCTCCCGCTGCACCACGTCCATCGCCAGCGCGCGGGTCACGGCCAGCTCCACGGTGGACATCTCGAAGGGGCGGATGATGTAGTCCA
>CAYQDX010000484.1:0-2561 GCA_964416345.1 uncultured Ectothiorhodospiraceae bacterium | reverse complement strand
CGATCTGCTCCGGATGCAGGAAGCGATCGGCATAGCGCCGGTAGATCTTGCGCCGGACGAACAGGTCAAAGAGGTCCGGGTCGATGTGGTTGTTGATGACCTTGCGCTCCTCGGGGGGCAGCGTGCCCTTGGAAATAGTCAGGTTGTAGGCCTCCTCGCCGGTCAAGAGATTGCCTTCGGTCCCGTCGGGCCGGCGCCAGGTCAGCTGCGCTAGCTTGCGCACGCGCAACGCCATGGGCAACCTCGCCCATGCTATCAAGGGCCCGCTCGATCTGCTGATGCAGGGCCTGGACCACGAGGCGTTGCGCTCACGAGGCGAGCTCCACGACACGCCCGCAGGGCAGACCGAACGCATCCTTCAGCTCCTGGAGCGGGAGCTGCGCCGGGCGCAACTGGCGGGCGATTCCAGGCGGCCGAGGAGGTGCCGGCGCGGATCGGGAGTCTGCGCAGCCTGTACCGGGTCCGGGACAGGAGTCTCGACATCCGATGTGATGGCATGCCCGTCCACTCGGTGAACATGGACCGGGAGGATCTGCTGGAGCTTCTCGGCAACCTGCTGGATAACGCTTGCAAGTGGGCACAGTCCAAAGTCCGCTTTGCCGTAGAGGCAAACGCCGACAACTTGTGCATCCGGGTGGAGGACGACGGTCCGGGGGTCTTCGAGCCGCAGCTTGAGCGGCTCCCCCAGCGAGGTGTGCGCATCGACGGGTCAGCGCAAGGACACGGCCTGGGGCTGCCGATTGCCAGGGAAATCGTCCGGCTGTACGGGGGCGGGCTCGCCTTCGGCCGCTCGCCGAAGCTGGGCGGCCTGAGGGCATCCGCCACGCTGCAACGGCACGGCTGTGGTGGCGCCTCTTGACGCTCCCCGGGTCCTTGTCCGGCCCGTGCCAACGTAATGCTCCCCAGCCGCCAGCAGGTGGCCACCCTTGGTTAGCAAGAAGCGGGAAAGCCCCCGGCTCTGCCGGGGGATACTTACCCTATTCGACCAGGAGGATTTCAACCGTGGTGCGTTTGGATTTCCTATCCCTCGGGCTAGATCTACTTCCAAGAATAGCTCATACCGACCGTGACGATATGATTCCCGTCTGCGGTGTCGGTCGCGTCCTCGAACGTGAGCTTGTCGAAGTACCACTCGTAACGGTAGCGCGCGACCACCGCAGTATTGTCGCTCAAGAAATACTTGAAGCCGAACGCCGGACCCGCGGTACCGGTCGTGTCGTCTTTGTTATATGCCGCACCGATGAATGCACCGACAAAGGGCCGAAACTTCGGATTATTGGTCTCGAAATTGTAGTTGACGAAGGGTATCGTGCTCGCCGTCCAGGTATCGGAGCCATTATCGACGAAGCTGTAGTTGACCGTTTGGCGGATACCGATGTTTACCCTGGGTGCCACGTAATAGCCGTAGGAGACATCCGCATTCACGGTGCCCACATCGCTACCGGACGTGTGTGAAAAACCGCCGGTAAACTCGATCTCCTTGTCGCCATGATCCTGAAAAGCGTAGCAGGTGGGCGCTGCCGCGATGGCGGCCGCGAAGCTGATGGCAGCGAAGGTCGGGTTGGAGACGAAGAACTTCATGATAATTGCTCCAAATTGGGGCTCAAGCCCGAACATGTTGTTTACATGATACACAATACATAAGGGGAAGGTTGAGTTTCAGTACAGCCCAGCCCTAGAAATAGAGGCGGTCTTCTCCTTCCGCGACTAGAATAACGCCTACCACTCGAGAAATCCAGCAAAATAGCATCAGTATTCTCCATAAAGAGACAATCGTTGCTAATTTGCCTATTTGTTGTTGCGTAAAAACCACAAACCCCCAGGCCCGATTCCTCCACACCTGGACGCTGACACCCCAGCAGGTCGCCAGCATCGCCGAGCGGGTACGTCTCCGGGTGCTGCGCTTACCTCTCCCGCGGCGCATGCTTAATGCCGTTGACGCCTGCGACATGCCCGCCTGGGACAACTGCGGCTTCTCGCTCGACGCCTCGGCACGCATCAGCGCCAATGACCACGCCGGGCTTGGAACGGGTGCTGCGCTATTGCGCCCAGCCGCGGCTCGCCCTCCAACGGCTCGAGCAGCTCGACGCGTAGCGGGTGATCCATCGCTTGCCCAAACCCCAGCGCGATGGCCGCATGGCGCTGACACTCCCGCAGGTCTGCCCGGCCGTGCGGCGCCGACCTGCGCATCGTCGCCACCCTCACCGAGGCATCACCGATGCGGCGGATTATCACCCACCCCTACGATACCGGCGGCAACGATCTGGGCTTTGCCGTGGCAGTGAGCCCGAAGGACCAGAGCGTGTATGCGGGCGGCGATGTGGAGACTGCCGACGGCTACGAGGCGCTGATGATGAAGCTCGACCCCAATGGCGTGCCGATCTGGGAGCGCAGGCTCGCCGAGCGCACCCGCGACGTGTTCTATGACCTGCGCCAGGCCCCGTCTCCCCCGAAGGAAATTGTCGTCGTCTCGGTGGACGAGCACAGCATCAAGCGCTACGGTCGCCGGCAGGGACGAGCGCCTCGACGGCTGGCGCGGCGTTTCGACGCGGCACTGGAGC
>CAYQDX010000483.1:0-2567 GCA_964416345.1 uncultured Ectothiorhodospiraceae bacterium | reverse complement strand
TGATGACATCATCGATGCCATCGCCATTGACGTCTCCCGCGGCGCTGACCGAGTAGCCCAGAAAGCCGCCGGCGCCGTTCAGCACGTAGCCGCGGGTCCCGTCCCCGCCGTTGGCGGATTTGAGCGCCGAGAGCTCCAGCTCGGCGGCAAAGCCCGTGCTCTTACCAAAGACCACGTAGCTCTGCCCCGCGTAACTGCTAGCCCCTACGGCCCCGATGATGACATCGCCGAGGCCGTCGCCATTGACGTCCCCCGCGGCGCTGACCGACCAGCCCGAGAGGTCATTGACGTCGGCGCCGTTCAGCACGAAGCCGAGGGTCCCGTTGCCGCCGCTGGCGGATTCGAGCGCCGAGAGCTCCAGCTCGGCGGCAAAGCCCGTGCTCTCACCAAAGACCACGTAGCTCTGCCCGCTGTAATAGCCGTTGGGGTCGGCCCAATGGGCCCCGAAGATGACATCGCCGAGGCCGTCGCCGTTGACATCCCCCGCGGCGCTGACCGAGATGACCCGGTTGCTACCACCTTCGGTACCGTTCAGCACGAAGCCCGCCGACCCATTGCCCCCGTTGGCGGATTCGAGCGCCGAGAGCTCCAGCTGGGCATCGAAGCCCGTGCTCTTGCCAAACACCACGTAGCTCTGCCCGCGCTGTCCGCCGCTGGGGTCTGCCGTCCAGGCCCCGATGATGACATCGTCGATGCCATCGCCGTTGACGTCCCCGGCGGCACTGACCGAGACACCCGAACTGTCAAAGACGGCGGCACCGTTGAGGGCAAATCCGCTGCCATCGCCTGCCAGCAGATCGGAGAGCTCCACCTCCACCGGGGCACCCAATGCGGGTCCGGCCAGGCACAGCAAGGCACGCCCGGTCATCAGCAGAGGGAATCTTGCCCGTCGTAGTGCGGCAGTCAGGGGATGCAGCCGGAAGATGCAGGTGCCGTGATGGGGACTGCTCATGGTGCCTCCATGCGGATGTCGTGACTAGCCGGGCCCTAAAATACGACAGTTAAGCAATCGGCTCAGAGGCTTGTAGCACGGATATTACCGACGGTCAAGCGGTCGAAGCTCGGGGGCGATAACATGCAAAGTGCTGCGTCCGGGGCGAGTTTGTTGAGTTTTCAGTTTTTGGACTTCACTGCTCCCATAGCACACAGGCGGTGACGTGCCTTTCCCTCCAACTGAAAACCAAGAGCTCGGCTCAATACATCCTGTGCCGAAACAGCCAGCCGGCCACCGCCAGGGTGACCACGCCGATGAGGGCCATGGGCCAGAATTGATCGACGAGCAGATGGAAGGATGCGCCTTCGAGGAAGACTCCGCGCAGCACCACCATGAAGTAGCGCATGGGGTTCACCAGGGTGATGAGCTGCACGGCCTCGGGCATGTTGGCGATGGGGGTCGCGAAGCCGGAGAGGATCACCGAGGGCACCAGGAACAGGAAGGCGCCCAACAGACCCTGCTGCAGGGTCACGGACATGGAGGAGATCATCAGCCCCACGCCGATGGCGGAGAGCAGGAATAGGGCGATGCCGGTGTACAGGGTCGGTAGGCTGCCGAGCAGCGGAATCTCGAACCAGTACACCGCCACCGTGATGATCAGCGAGGCCTCCAACAGGCCGATGATGAAGCCCGGCAGGGCCTTGCCGATGAGTATCTCCACCGGGCGCAGGGGTGTGACCAGCAGCTGATCGAAGGTGCCCTGCTCGCGCTCGCGGGCCACGGAGAGGGAGGTCACCGTCATGGTCACCACCAGGGTGAGCAGTCCGACCACGCCCGGAATGATGAACCAGCGACTCTCTAGATTGGGGTTGAACCAGGCGCGCACCTGCAGCTCGGCCGGCGGGCCGGTCAGGCCATGGGTGACGGTCCACTGCGCGTTGTAGCGCATCACGATCTCGCGCACGTAGCTCAGGGCGATGAGGCCGGTGTTGGAATTTCGCCCATCGATAATGACCTGCAGTCGCCCCGGCATGCCGCGCAGCAGGTTGCGGCTGAAATCCGGGCCGATGTGCACCACCATGAGCGCCCGGCGGGCGTCGATCAGCGGCGCCACCTGCTGCTGGTGGTCGATGCGTGCCACCTCACGGAAGTTGCGCGAGCCGGTGAGCAGGGCGATCAGCTCCCGGGAGGCGGCACCGCGGTCCTCGTTGTAGATGCCGATGGGCACGTGATTGAGATCGAAGCTGGCGGCGTAGCCGAACACCAGCAGCTGGACGATGGGCGGGACGATGATCACGGTTCTGCTGCGCTTGTCCTTCAGCAGCGCCAGGAACTCTTTCAGCATCAGGGTGATGATTCGCTGCCACACGGGGGCTAGTACTCCATCAAGGTGATGACTATTCCAGACGCTTGCGGGCCTTGCGGCGACTGATGCCGAGGAAGATTCCCGCCATCAGCAGCAGGGCCAGGGCATTGGGCAGGATCACCGACCAGACGTTGCCGGCATTGAACAACGTCTGCAGGATGGAGACGAAATAGCGTGCCGCAATCACATGGGTGATCACCTGCACCACGGCCGGCATGCTGCCGATGTCGAAGATGAAGCCGGACAGGATGAAGGCCGGCAGGAAGG
>CAYQDX010000482.1:0-2609 GCA_964416345.1 uncultured Ectothiorhodospiraceae bacterium | reverse complement strand
GGCGGCGAGGGCTGCGCCGCGACGGCGTCGAGGGCCACGGCGGTGAGCGCGGCCCACAGGTGCGCAGAAGTGAGCAGGCAGGTTGAGCGAGGCGCCGAAGCGATGGAGGAAGGCCACCGCGACGGCGTGCGCATGCGTCCTCGCCTCCGGGCTCTGCGCTCGCAGGCATTATCCGAACCCTCCACTCTTCGCCCCCGGAAACCCGTGGCGGCCTACCGTAATCCATCTTGACCTGGATGTCCAGGCTGCGCTAAGCCACGCCATACCTCGCTGCGAGTCGCTGCGACAGGCAGCCGCGGCGTGCGTGCTAGGTGGCGGCCAGTGTTGCGTGCGCATAGCGGCCACCGGCGGAATTGGGTAGCAACAGCGGTGCGGTGAAAAGGCCGTGTCTTTGCCCTATCCAGAACCGCCAAGTGACGCTGGAAAGCCCATCGGACGTGTTCAGAGGTTGAGAGCCGGAAGAGGCAGCGTTAAGATACCGTTAAATTCCTATCCTCCCGCCGAGGCAGTCCGGCGGATCACCCGTTACGATCGGTATCGAGTGCACCGTCTCAATGATGAGCTCTTCAGGAGCAACGCGATGCGGGAACGCGACTTACAAGCAGGGCATATCCTCACGGGGGCGCTCTTCAATGACCCGATGCAGGTAGGAGTGGACGCGCTGGATTGGCGTACATTCTCCGGAACAGGGCGGCGCCCGCGCAGTGTCAGCACGACCCTGATTTTGTAAAAGAATTTCTCAAATGAAGGGAGTCACCGGGCGTTCTGTATCACGCGTCCCACCGGGACCCGTGAAGTTTCTGCCGGTGGCATCCGTGAATCAGTTGCTATGGCCATGCAATCGGTGATTCAGCCTATCTGGTAATGGGGAGGCAGATTGACCACACTCGCTGACGAGGAACGGATGACCGCCGTAGGAGGCGGCCTTAGCCGCAACCAATGGATCGCCGCCGGCCTGTTCGCCCTGGGTGCGGTGTACATCGCTGGTGTGGTGCCCACGGTGCAGGTCGCCTGGGTCAGCGCCATCCTCCTGCTCACTATCTACCTCTTCGCCTTCGAGGTGGTGGAAGTGGATGTCGCCGCCGCCACGGTCATGGTGCTGCTTGGATTGACCTCGCTCCTGGCACCCGTCATGGGCCTGAAAACCGGCCTGGTAGAGGTCACGCACCTGTTCGACGGTTTCTCTTCCAATGCCGTGATCTCCATTATCGCCGTGATGATCATCGGGGCCGGCCTGGACAAGACCGGCATCATGAGCAAAGTGGCCACCTTCATCCTCAAGACCGGCGGTACCACCGAGACCCGTATTATTCCCATCATCTCCAGCGTGGTGGGCATCATCTCGTCGTTTATGCAGAACGTCGGTGCCGCGGCCCTGTTCCTGCCCGTTGTCTCCCGAATTTCCGCCCGTTCCGGAATTTCCATTTCGCGCCTGCTCATGCCCATGGGCTTTTGCGCCATCCTGGGCGGCACCGTGACCATGGTGGGTTCCTCGCCCCTTATCCTGCTCAATGATTTGATCCTCACATCGAACAAGGCGCTGCCGATGGAGCAGCAAATGGAGACCTGGTCTCTGTTCTCAGTCGCTCCGGTGGGTTTGGCCCTGGTGGCCACGGGTATCGTCTACTTCGTAGTGGCCGGGCGTTTCGTACTGCCGAGTGGCAAGGTGGAGCCCGCCGTGCAAAGGACCGAAGACTATTTTGAACAGCTTTACGGCGTGGGCTACGACATATACGAGGTCGTGGTTCCCTCGGGAACCCCTTTGGTCGGCAAGAGTGTGGACGAGATCGAAGAGCACCATGCCATCCGCGTGGTTGCCGTGGATAAGGGCGACGGCCCCCGTTTCGGCGCCCAGGGGGTCGACCGCAGCATGGGCATCGAGGCCGGCACGGTGTTCGGCATGCTGGCCTCCAAAGACATCTTCAAGCCCTTCGTCCAAGGCACTGGCGTGATCGTCAAACCGGAGATGGAGCTGTTCGGCGATGCCCTGGTACCCTCAAAATCCGGTATCGCCGAGCTGGTCATTCCACCGGGCTCGCTGCTGATCGGCAAGAGCGCCCGCGACCTGTGGATGCGCAAGACCTATGGTCTTTCACTGCTGGCCATCAATCGCGGCGGTGAAACCATCATGCGCGAAGGTGGCGGCGTGCGCGACACCCCGTTCTGCGCCGGTGACGTACTGATCGCCCATACAACCTGGGCTGACTTGGCGCATCTGGAGAGCGATCGCAACTTCGTGGTGGTGACCACCGAATACCCACATGAAGAGCTTCGGCCGCACAAGGTCGGCTGGGCGGCGCTGTTCTTCGCCCTCGCCCTGTCCCTGGTGCTGTTCACGGACCTTCGCCTGTCCGTGGCCTTACTTGCCGGGGCCTTAGGGATGGTGCTTTCCGGGGTATTGCGCATTGAAGAGGCCTACGAAGCGGTGAGCTGGAAGACGGTCTTCCTGCTTGCCTCGCTGATCCCTCTCGGACTGGCGGTAGAGACCAGCGGCACGGCCAAGTGGATAGCCGACCAGACTCTATCCGTCGTAGGCGGCATGCCCGCGTGGGTTATCCAGGCGGCGGTGGCGATGTTGGCCACCTTCTTCACCCTAGTGATGTCGAACG
>CAYQDX010000481.1:0-2613 GCA_964416345.1 uncultured Ectothiorhodospiraceae bacterium | reverse complement strand
GCGAGAACGCCGGGCTGTTTGTGACCAACTTTCCTGCCCGTGGCTGGTTGGACTACGAAAAGCTAAAGGGCCAACGGGATGACCTGATTATGGTCAATCTGTTGGGACGGCGCGACGGCGGCTCCGAGGTCGATTACACGGTCAATCCCCAGGTTGGCTTCCCATTGATGACCGGCCCTGAACTGTGGCCGCAACCGGTCAACCACCTGTTACCAGCCTGGGATTGCATCGCAGGCCAGATGGCTGCGCTCGGCTTGCTGGCAGCCGAGCGCCGTCGGCGGTTAACCGGTGAGGGGCAACTGGTCAAGTACGCACTGAAGGATGCCGCTTTGGCCATGCTGGGCAATCTGGGCTTCATCGCTGATCTAACGCTCAACGACAACAACCGTTTCAAGGATGGCAATTATCTGTATGGCGCCTTCGGCCGCGATTTCGCTACTTTGGACGACAAGCGAGTTATGGTGGTGGGGCTCACACCTGCCCAGTGGTCGAGTCTGCGCAAAGCCACCCAACTCGGCGAAGAGCTGGATGAGCTCGGGAAGAGACTGGGCCTCGACTTGACGCAAGAGGGCGATCGCTTTCGGGCACGTCGGCAGATTGCGCAGGTGCTGGAGCCGTGGTTCAGCACCCGAAATCTGGCGGAGGTGCGGAGGGCACTGGATGAAAATCGGGCTACCTGGTCCGAGTACCGCAATATCCGCCAGGTCATCGAGCATGACGAGGACTGCTCGGAGCAGAGTCCGATGTTCAGTATGGTGGATGATCCCGGTATTGGCTCTTACTTGGCACCCGGCTCGCCCTTTGACTTTGGCGGAGCCCCGCGCCAGCCCGTCAAACGCGCGCCGGTACTTGGAGAGCACACCGACGAGATTCTGCTGGATATTCTTGGGTTGAGCGAAGGCGAGGTCGGCACGCTGCACGATGATGGCATCGTGACCGGGCCGCAGCAAGAAGTATCGACGTAAGACTTTCATTGAGGGCGGGAATAGTCCCGTCCACCGCTGCTTCGCCAGACAGCATCCGGCACACGCTGCTGTTCCTTTGGATACACATCAGGTGCGACGATATGGCAAATATTAACCTGCAAGATTGGGTGGGCAAGACTGAAGAAATTGAAGATCGTATCCATACGACACCCGTCAGGGCACTGGCACTGACCTTGAACTACAAGGATTTTGAAGCAAAGCAAGGCAACCCACTACCTGAGATCTGGTACTGGCTAAATTTTCTGCCCATCGTTCCCATGTCGGAAGTCGGTCCGGATGGCCATCCTAAACGCGGTGGGTTTTTGCCACCGATTACCCTGGAAAGGAGGATGTGGGCGAGCGGCAACTTGACATTTCATCGGGATCTAATGATCGGCGAGGAGATACGTAAGACCTCTGAAATACTGAAGATATCGGAAAAGGAAGGCAAAGCCGGAAAAATGGTATTTGTCACCGTGAGACACCTGATTCAATCAGCAAGAGGCGTCGCGGTGGACGAGGAGCAAAATATCGTCTATCTCCATATGCCGAAGTCATTTGTCGAGCCTAAGCCTAATCCCATACCTGACGATCTGGATTGGAAGGAAGAGTACCCAATTGATCCGGTTCTACTATTCAGGTTCTCGGCCCTCACCTTCAACGGACACAGGATCCACTATGATTGGAGATATGCCACTGAGGTCGAGAAATATCCAGGTATCGTGGTCCAGGGACCGTTGCAGGCGCTCTTACTATTGGAATCTGCCAAGAATCACAATCCCGGAAAGAAGCCAGCTAGTTTCAACTTCCGGGCCGTTCGACCCATATTTGAATTTGACAAGGTACACATCGGCGGCAAATCCAATCCCGACGGCAGTCATGATATCTTTACCGCTAATACGGATGGCAACATCGGAATGCAGGCAACTATAAGCTGGAGATGAACATGGCTGAGAGATTAGAGCGCTCTGTGTTGCTGGCGCCGGCATCCAACTGGAAAATGCTGCAGAAAGCGGCTGGTGCTCAAGCCGACGCAGTCTGTGTAGATCTGGAAGACGCCGTGGCAGTAGAGGAGAAGGAGGCTAGCAGACAAAATATCATCCGAGCCTATACAGAACTGGATTTCGGTAGCAAATTGAAGATGTACCGAATGAATGGTCTCGATACGGGGTTTGCCTATCGGGATATCATTGAAATCGTCGAGGCAGCCGGCGATAGTATCGACCTCATCGTGGTACCAAAGGTGAACTGCCCAGAGGATGTATATTTTGTCGAAACCCTCTTAAGCCAGGTCGAGAGCTATAAGAACATCAAACGCCCAATCGGAATAGAGGTTTTGATTGAGACGGCAGCAGGCTGTGTCAATATCAGAGAGATTGCGGCTTCATCGGAGCGATTAGAAGGGTTTATCTATGGATCTGGCGACTACGCGGCCTCTGTGCAGATGCCAATGGAATCCATCGGTGAATTGGACGAAAATGATAGCGTCTATCCAGGACACCGCTGGCACTACGTGATGCATGCGATGGTAAGCGCGGCTCGAGCCTATCAAAAGCGCGTGATTGACGGCCCATTTGCTGGAATCAAGAATCCGGAAGGATTGAAGCAGGCCTGTAAGGTCGCCCGTGCTATGGGATTTGACGGTAAG
>CAYQDX010000480.1:0-2619 GCA_964416345.1 uncultured Ectothiorhodospiraceae bacterium | reverse complement strand
CCCGACGAGCCCGCCGACCTTGCCGACGACATCCGTGCCGAGCTCGCTGCCGTCGTCCACGAACGAGGCGACCGCGAGTAGGTCGCCGAGGCCTTCCAGGCCGCTGATCAGTACCGACAGCATGTTGTCGCTGGTCCTCCAGAGCTTGTCTGCCAGCGCGCTGTCTGCGTCCGGGATGGGCTCACCTCGCAGCTGGTGGACATAGGTGTCCTGCAAGCAGTCGCCGCCTAGTGCGACCAGGTCGTAGCCGGTGAGTGCCTCACTCATGTTGGGGTTCTCCCTGGTGATCCTTGACGCGCTCGGCGAGTACTTTGCGCATCAGCTCCAAGGGGTAGGTTTCGACGAAGCCCGGCAGTTGCTGCTCCCGGAGCTCGGCATTGAAGTCGCGGATCAGGACCAACAGCCCGCCGGCCTTGGCTTTCATGCGGGTGAGGATGTGCGGATTGACTGCGGAAGTATGCGTGGATGATGTGCCCATGAGGACCCCGGTTTGTTCGGTAGTGGGGCAACGCCAAGTCGGGTGACGGCGCTGGTTTCAGCTACTGCAAACAAACGGCAGGGCATAATCGTCAGGAGGCTGATCTTGCGCGAGCCCGGCCTGCCCCAAAAGCCACGCCTCAGGTTTGCTGTGCCATTGGCGCAGCAGGTTCAATGGCCTCACGCTGGAACGCTTCTCCGCGGTCGCGCTCGGCTTGTGGCCCAAGGGCTGGGCCACCAAGCCCGTGGACAGCTCCATCCGGGCGATGTGAGAAATGCGAGCTTGCGGGACCGCGATGCCGCGGCAATTGTCCCGGACGTTGTACCCGCTGGCATAGGCCCGCGGCCGCAGGAAGGCGAGGGCGGCCTGAGGCGGGCCGGGCGGCCTCACGTTTCGGCCATGCCGGCACTTCCTCGGCAGCCAGCCAAGCTCAGCAGGGGAGGCCAAGCCTTACGTTATCCAGATGCGTGCGCTCGGGCCGTGCCGGCCGGGGGACCTTCAGGTAGACCTTTCAGGCACCGTAGCAGCGGAATCCCAGAGAAAGGCTTGTGAGACATCAGCGGTAGGCGCAAGATCCCGGACACCGGCGGCGGTCAGATGCATGTTCGCCGTCGCCCGCTGGTCCTATTCTTGATCGTCCTGCAAGCAGATATTGCGAATTTGGCCAATGTCAATCGACATGAGTGGCAGCAGGCAAGCACGCTAGGTGACTGAACGATCGAATAATGAGCATATTGGCGAACGTGAACAGATGCGGCTTGTGGAACACTTAAAGTCCGCTGACCGCAAAGTGGTGCCCGTTCGACCCCGCCTCCGGGCACCAATCATGGCCCTTCACTTGAACCGTAGACAGAGCGCCAAGCCCAATGACAGCAGCATCAGTGATGAATCCCGATCCGACCGTGCTCAATTCGACGGACATCGTACGTACTGCAATGCAGTACATCATGGATCATCGTTTCCGGAATGTGCCGGTGGTGGACGCGGCGGGTCGCTACTTGGGTATGTTCGGTGTGCACTGCCTCTTTCGCCTGGTGCTGCCCAAGGCTCTCACCATGGAGGATGGGCTGGACGACGCATCATTCATCAAGGAGAGCCTGAGCGAGCTGCACGAGCGGCTGCGGGAAGTGGAACAGCAGCCGGTCACGCTTTGTGTGAGCAAAGACGTTCCGACCGTGGCGCCGGATACGTCTTTGGTGGAAGCCCTGCTGATCATGTATCGCAGCCACAGCAGCATCCCCGTGGTCGAGCCCGACACCGGAAGGCTACTGGGCGTCATCTCCTACTGGGACGTCAGCGCGAAGATACTCGCGGCCTGATCGCGCGCAGTCCCTGTTCTGGGATCGGCAGGGAAGCTCGAGGGCGCCTCTGCTGAGCGGCCGGGGGTGAGGCGCGCGAGACGGCTGTTGGCTTGCGCGGCCATCCTGATGGGCCTGCCTGGCCAGCTTCGTGCCGTCGAATGTCCGCCGGCACCGGCGCAAGGACTGACGCCGTCGGTCAGTGCTCGTACCGGCCTTGCGATGAGCTTGCCCTCGGGTCTCATCGACTGCCTGCCCCGACTGCAGCATTCACGCGGCAACCGCTGGCCGCTGGTGCTGTGGGATGACGGCGGCTCGCCAGCGGGTCTCGCGCCGGCAACCGTGCAGAAGCTGCTGGCGCGGGGCATCGTGCCCCATGTCCGGCTGAGCCGGGACTGGATTCCGGTGGCTCGGGCCATTCAGGCGGCCGGCGCGCCGGTGGTCGTACAAGAGGGAAGGGCGGGCGTCTGGCCCTACGACTTGGAGCCTGACTGGGCCCTGCGATACCCCCCGGAGCTTGAGCCGCCGCAGGCCTGGCGCGACCAGCCCGCCCCATACAATCTGGCGGGCTGGGCCAAGGCTGCACGGCAGCTGCGCGAAGTCCTGGAGGCGTTCCGGGCGGCTGGCATCCGAGTGGATGCCGTTTGGCTCGACTACGAGAATCAGCCGAGCACCCTGAGCTACGCCGCGGTCAAGGCATCGCCGGAGGCCGTAAGTGTCTTGCCGGCGGCGGCCATGAGCAGCGAGCAGGCATTTCGGGACTACCGCAGGCAGCTGTGGCTGCAGCTGTTGTCGGCCTACGTGGCGGGACCGACTCGCGAGCTGTACCCGGATGCTTCGGTC
>CAYQDX010000479.1:0-2667 GCA_964416345.1 uncultured Ectothiorhodospiraceae bacterium | reverse complement strand
CCGCTGCGGTTGAAGGAGCCGGTGGCCACGTAACCGGAAAAGAAGCTACCGGCGATGTTGGACAGCCCCTGCCCGATGAATTCCTGATTGCCGTCGACATGCTGGTGGGCGCGCACGGCGAGGGAGCGAGCGATGGAGACCGCCTCGGTGAGGGCAAACAAGGTCGCGGCCAGCGCCACCGGCGCCAGTTGCTTGAGCGTCTCAGGCGCAAAATCCGGCATCGACAGAGGCGGCAGGCCCGCCGGCAGGGCACCGACAGATTCGATGCCGGTGTGCTCCACTCCCAGGCCCAGGTTGAGGCCGAAGGCGACCACACTGCCCCCGACCATCGCCGCAATCATATAGGGAAATTGGGGATACAAGCGCTTGACCAGCAGCCCGAACACAAGGGTAGAAATGCCTACCCCGGTGACGTAGGGGTTGATGTGATGCAGGTTCATTACGAAAGTGTGCACCACCTCGTGGACGTGCAGACCCCGGGGAATCTCGACGCCGAAGAAGTGCTTGACCTGGTTGCTGGCGATGAGAATGGCGGCCCCAGCGGTGAAGCCGATGATCACGGAATGGGAGATAAAATTCACCAGCGTGCCCAGCCGTGCCAGACCCATCACCAGCTCGAGCGCGCCCACCATAAGTGTCAGGGTCAGTGCCAGCCGAACGTAGTCGACGCTGCCCGGCTCGGCCATGACACTTAGGCTAGAGAACAACACGATGGACGCCGCCGTGGTCGGACCGGAGACCAGATGCCAGGACGAGCCCCATAGTGCGGCCACAATCGCCGGCACGATGCCCGCGTAGAGACCGTATTCCGGCGGCATGCCGGCGATGGTGGCAAATGCCACGCCCTGGGGTAGCACCACCACGGCGCCGGTGAGGCCAGCTAGAAAGTCCGACTTGACGGTATGTCGGTCAATACGGTGCCACCAAACCAGGAAGGGAAGAAAGGTCTTGATCCAGTTACGGCCCTTGTGGGCGGGATGATGCCGCGATGCCGCGCGGTTGGCACCGGACGTTGCACATGTCATGGGCTTCTCACCGTGGTCGATGGCCGACCGCGGTGCCGCCTCTAAGGGACGGGACGCTGCCGGCAGGGGAATGGTTTAGGCGCTGTGTCCGGGATGGTACCCGAACAACGTCTCCGGGCAATTGAGGTCCGGTTGAGCACTGGAAGTATAGCAACAAGAGTGTTAAGGGAACGTGAAGCGGGGGCCGGCGGCAGGCGGCAAAAAACCGGCCCGAGGGACGAGACCGGCTCTATGGGAGCGGGCGTGTGGAAGTGAGCTTGCCCGCCGGTCCCCAAGCACTTGCCGGTACTCCGCCGCGCCATCGGATCCCACGTCACACAAGCCAGAGGCCGGCTACTCCCCCGCCGACTACCACCTGCGCAGACAAGCCGCCTGGCCGCAGCGGCGGCCCTGCTCGTCGCTGAGATTCCAGACGGTAGCCTCCCGGACAAAGAAACGCCGGCCGGTGCGGGAGATGCGCACGCCGCTGTAGTCGTCCACATAGCCGACTGTGGCGACCCTGGAGAGCGGGCGCTCGCGCTCTTCCCGAGCCAGCGGCTCCGCGGAGAGCCTGGAGGTCATGTCGATGAGCTCGGACCAGCTCATCTCGAACAGCGCCAGTGCCATCGCGTTGCCATAGCTGAACAGTGGATCCGGATGTGTGCCATGGGAGAGCACGGCGAAGGGCGCCAGCCACAGGGCGCGAGCGGCGTGCGCAGCGGGCAGGGTCGGCGCCAGCAAATCCCCTCCGGTGGTCCGACGGTAGCTCCGGACCAGCAGGAGTACGTGCTCGGCCAAGTAATCGTTGCCTGTCCCTGGGCTACACTGCTGCGTGCCGCCGCGACTCATGGCTGGCACAGGCGCTGGTAAAGGCTGAGCAGCATGCCCGCGGTGGCACCCCAGATGTAGTAATCGCCCCAGGGTATGGCGTGGAACTCCAGCTCCCGGGCGTCATAGTAGCGGCGCTCCCGGCGGTGATTGCGCGGGTCCAGCAGAAAGGCGAGGGGCACCTCGAAGATCTCGGCGACCTCCGCAGGATCGGGCACCAGGCTCAGAGGCGGGTCCACTACCCCCACGACTGGGGTGACGGCGAAGCTGGTACGAGTAATGTACGGGCTCAGCCGGCCGATGAGGCTCACGTGCTGAGTGGGCAGCCCAACCTCCTCGTGGCTCTCCCGCAGGGCGGTTTGCTCCGGCGTGGCATCCCCGGGCTCCACCCGACCTCCTGGGAAGCCTATTTGTCCAGCATGGTCGGCCAGGTCCTCGCTGCGGCGAGTGAGCAGCACCGTGAGTCCATCGCGGCGATCGACCAGCCCCACCAGCACCGCAGCGGGAACAAGTGGCACCCGCCCGCTCACGCCCGTACGGTCGTCGCCGTAGCTGGCTGGGATGCCGGCGGGCTCGACGGCGAACCGAGCCATCACCCAGTCGCGGGTCACAGGCTCCACAGGGCTAGCCCTCTCCATGAATGCACTCGAATCTGCAGGCAGCAAATCCTAACAGGCCCATGTCTGTTCGCCAAAGGTGGGTACACTAGTGCGCATGTCCCGGTCGACCGCCACACCGCGAGCCCATGTTGGCCTTCAAGCCTGAGCTTATCCCGTTATGACGACCCACACTCTGGACCTGCTCGCCGGCGACTGGGGAATTTTCCAGCTCCGCG
>CAYQDX010000478.1:0-2669 GCA_964416345.1 uncultured Ectothiorhodospiraceae bacterium | reverse complement strand
GTGTCACACCGGCTGGACGGTCGGTCGGAACAGGATTTCGTTCACGTCCACGTCGTCCGGCTGGGAAATCGCGAAGGCGACCATGCTGGCCATGGTGCTGGCCGGCACGCCGATCTTGGCCACGACGTCGCTGACGTCTTCCGCCAGTCCGGGGTCGGTTATGTTGATGTCATTCTGGTAGCGGTGGCGCACCGTCAGAACCAGCCCTGCTACTCGGCCGCCTCGATGCGGACCGCAATGGCGCCGTCTTTCAGCAGCGCATCGATCGGCCCGTCGAAGGCGCCGAGGCGTACGAGCCCTCTGGAGGTCCGGAACGGCTTGTAGGAGATCGCGAGATTGCCCCAAGGCGCGTAGTAGGTGATGTCACCCGCCTTCGGTGTGTAGCTGACCGGCACGTCCCTGGTCACAAGCTCGCGCGGCAGATCCGCGACCTTCTCGGTCGCGTGGTAGTCGCTGAGCGTCAGATCCAAAGGCAGAAGCGCGGCAAAGTCGCGCCCTGCCGGCGTATCGTCGAGCGTCGCCGAGAGCGTCTCGTTGCTGGTCGAGGACAGCCATCAGGGTGGCAAGGCCGTTCAGCGCTCGGGGAATCCGGCGTAGGCGTAGAGGTGAATCTGCACCTCCTTGATCTCGTTCACGCTCAGGCCGGCGGCCAGGCCCTTTCGAATGGCACCCTTCAGGGATTCCAGGTCACCACTGGCGGTAAAGGCGGCGATGGGCACGATGGCCTGCTGCCTGGCTGACAAGGCATGAATGCCCCCCGCAGTCTTCGCCTTCTTCTGCTGACCTGCGTAGTACTCGGCATCGGTGACCTTCTCCTTCCAGATCACGTTCTGACCATCCCGGCTGCCGGCGATCACCAGGTGCGTCATCGCCGCGTGCGGTGTCGCTCCGTGCCAGTGATCGATGTTCGAGGGGCACCAGACGGTTTCACCCTCCTTAAACTCGATGACCTTGACGTCGCGGGTTCCGGTGAGGGCGACCCCCGAGGTCACGACCATGTGCTGCCCCGCCGGGTGAAGGTGCCACGCGGTCCGAGCGCCGGGCTGAAAGGTGACGTAGGCACCGGGGTAATGGGCAGTGTCATTGCCGGGAAACAGCATGTCGACCTGAACCTCGCCGGTGAAGTACGCCTCCGGCCCCTTGAACGACCGCTGCGAGCCGGCCGGGTAGAGGGTGGGCGTCGGGCGGTGCGTCTGCGGGGTATCCCGACTCGGGGAGACAGCCTCTCAGGGCCATTAGCATCGTCCGGAAAAAGGGCTTTTTGGTTTTCATGCCTGTCTCCTCTGCAGACGCGGTTCGTTTCGTTGCCATTAATGTACGCAGTCGGGCACGAGAGGCGTTAGAACGATTCTGCTGAGCTCTTGCCCATTCCTCTCCATGATTGATCTTCTGGGTGGCCACGGCGGGAACCGCCGCCTGTCGTTCGGTCCACCCAACGTCGACGGTTACGGAGCTCTACGGATCACCGTTAGCCCAATCCTTTTTCATCCTTGCCTGATCCTGCAGAATTCGGCGCGTGTCAGTTGTCGACCCGGGCCAGAGTGCTAGGCTCCATATATCAGAGGGTTACCGACAAGGCTTGGGGCAAGGTGCCAGTTCCTATGAAGAAGAGCATGAATACTGAGAGAGACGAGCAGGCGGGCGACCTGCAGGGCGAGCGTGTCAGCCTGGCCGACAGGATTGCCCGATGGACCGCGGGCAAGAACAGTCTCGATACCCCGATCCCGGGGCTGAGGGAGCTGATCCTGGCCGCCATCGATGTCGCCCAGCCCTACGGCTCCCGTGACGAGCGTCTGATGCAGCTGCTGGTGGACGAGGTGGCTGTCATGCCCAGCCTGCCCCTGCGCCTGCCGCAGCCCAGCGACACCGACCCGCTCGCCGTTTACGGCGCGCTGACGGACACCCCCGACGACCCCTCTACGCTGACCCAATGGGCCACCCGCCTGGGCGTCGACGCCCGTACCATCCAGCGCCGCTTCGCGAAGCAGACCGGCATGACCCTCGGCCAATGCCGCGAGCAGGCCCGTCTGATCACGGCCCTGGGGCAGCTGGCTTCAGGCGTGTGTAATGTTGACACCGGCGATGTCGGTGTGCACGATACACACTCATGAAGAGCGCCGAGCTGATTCGCATTCTGAGGTCCGATGGATGGCTCCTCGACAGGGTGCGCGGATCGCATCACGTCTTCAGGCACCCGACGAAAGCCGGGGCCGTGGTCGTTCCACACCCGAAGAAGGATCTTGGCGCGGGGCTCGTCGCGGCAATCCGCAAACAGGCAGGCATCTGATGCGTTATCCGGTTCTGATAGAAGAGGGGTCCGAGACGACGGCCTTCGGGGTCGTGCTCCCTGATTTGCCCGGTTGTTTTTCTGCGGGAGACACGCTGGACGAGGCCTTAGAGGCGGCCAAAGAAGGCGCCGCGGCCTGGGTGGATGCGGCACTCGATGCTGGAACCGCCATTCCGCCGCCCTCCAAGCTCGATGATGTACGACACCTACCGGGTTATGAAGGGTGGACTCTGGGCGTTGTGGAATTGGACCCGGCATTGTTCGACGACAGCATAGAGCGTGTGAACATCACCTTGCCTAAGCGAGTCCTGCGCCGCCTGGATAATCTGGCCGCTGCTCGGCATCAAAGCCGTGGGGCGTTCATCGCCGACCTCACCATGCG
>CAYQDX010000477.1:0-2674 GCA_964416345.1 uncultured Ectothiorhodospiraceae bacterium | reverse complement strand
CTCACGGCTCACGCCTCACGGCTCACGCCTCACGGCTCACGCCTCACGGCTCACGGCTCACGCCTCACGGCTCACGCCTCACGGCTTGATCTGCCCATAGGTCATCCCTATAATGCGGGGCTCCGGTGCGGGGTGGAGCAGTCTGGCAGCTCGTCGGGCTCATAACCCGAAGGTCGCAGGTTCAAATCCTGCCCCCGCTACCACATTTATCTGACAGGCGGGCGAGAGGCTGCCAGTCACCGCCGCGATGAGTTCCCCGTCCTCTGGTATCACTCGAATTTCTCCGGTAATGTCCTGCAGCGCGGTCCGTGCCGCGGCGATGTTGTCTATGGTCTCGAGCTGGGTGGCGAGTGATCTGTAGAGTTCTCTGGCCTGCCGAATGAACTTGGCACTGTTCTACGCGCTGCGGCGCCGCCTGAGCGTGTCGAATTCTCCGCTCTGAATGCGCCCACCGGCGCCGAGCTAGGAAGCCGCGTGGGGGGCCACTGCCGGCGCCGTCATGGGCCAGGCCGTATGCTACCAGCATGAGCTGGTGTAGGGGGGCAACGTGGCCGGCGTCACCGGCGGGAAGCTCGCCGCGGTACAGGGACGCATCGTCGACATCGTGCGCAAGACCAACCAGACGCCCTGCGAGTCCCTGGCGGGCATCGGCAACGTCACGGGCTAACCCATCTTTAGCGTTCCTTCCGACAGTTGCTCGTGTTTTCAGTGAATTAGAGCTCTGGGTAATGTCGTTGTGGCACTACACGGTTGGCTGGTCGCAGTGGGCTATCGATGATCGTCTTCTCGGTCTTACCCGGGCGCTCTGATATACCTATACCGCGGGCATCATGGATGGCCTGCTGGCGAGGCTCGGCACGGGTGCTCTTACGGATGTGCAGGGTCTTGCCATCGGCACGCTTGAGCTCGAGACTGACACGATCCTGACCCGCGAGTTGTCGACGCAAGCCTTCTCGGCTCGAGTCAATACCGCAGCCCTTGAGCGGAAGGTGAATCGTATGCACGAAGTGATAGGCAAGCACCGATCGGCCTCGTCGGCCACCCCGGGGAGGCTCGAATATCGTCGAGTACGGCACCTACGTTAACGACGAGGTATCTGCGGCCGGCCCGCCCTTCAACATCACCGTGGGCGGCAAGGCCGTGAACATGGAGGCGGGCCTCAAGGCCCCCAAGGTGCGCAGCTGGCACGAGAAGACCCTCGGCGAGCTCGTGACCCAGATCGCCGCCGAGCAGGGCCTCCAGCCCCAGTTCTCCCCGGACCTGGCCGCCAAAAAACTGATCCACGTCGACCAGCAGGGCGAGAGCGACCTGCACCTCCTGCGCCGCATGGCGCTGGACTATGACGCCATGGCCAAACCCGCGCAGGGCAAGCTGCTCTTCCTCCATCGCGCCGGCAAACGTGCGGCGGAAGGGGAGGACGTGCCCAAGATGACCCTCGAGGCCACCGTGCTCACCCGCTGGGAGGCCCGCAGCACTTCGCGCACCAAGTACGGCGGGGTGGTCGCCTACTACTACGACGTGGAGCTGGCCCAGCGCATCCCCGTCAACGTGCTCGCCCCTGGCGCCGACCCCCAGGCGCCCAAATTCGCCCTGCGGCACAACTACCGCGACGCCACCGCCGCCTTTGACGCCGCCGAGGCCAAGCTCGCCACGCTGCAGCGGGGCGTGGGCACGCTCAACCTCACGCTCGCCGGTCTGCCCCAGGCCCGAACCGATATGCTTTTGGAGCTCACCGGCCTGCGCGACCAGATCGACGGCACCTGGTACTGGTATATATGGCGCCGAGCACAGAATGGGCCAGGGCGGCTATACCACCGGCATCGAGGCCGAGGTGCCCAAGTGACCCCAACACCGGACTCTCCCGCCACCTGGTCGACGGCGCCGGGGCGGTGCTCATCGGCACAAGAGTCATGCGCCCCGAGTATGGCAGCCGTTTCTTCGAGCTCGTTGACCGGCCGGTCGATGCCGAGCTCCTAGTGGACCTCTACGCCGAGTCCCACATTGCGCTCCACCGCTGGGAGCCTTGCATCCGCATCGTGGAGGTGCTTAAGGCGGAAGGTAGTGTGTAGGTGTAAAGGGGGGAGGTCTCTCTCCGAGCACAATGGAACAAACCAACAAATCGTATCATGCAGATTGCAAGGCTTGGCCTCGGGCTTGCGCCTGTGGCCCCTTGCTCCCTGGGAGGGACCGGGAACGCCAACACGCCAAGGAGCAGGCGCAAGACTATGCGCGATGAGGGTTGCCTTCGCTAGGTTTGTCGGCGTCGGCCCGCAACCAATAGCAAAGTAAAGATGGGAGAAGCGACTATGAAACGCAAAGCACTCGTGGTGGGCAGTCTGATTGTGCTCGCCTTGGCAGCAGGACCATGGCCTCAGGCCGTGGCGTCCAACTATCTGGGGCAATTCTGTCTGGTGTTGACCACTGATGGCGTGGTGGACGGGCAGCCGGTGGAGATCCAAGAGGGCGTGTTCAGAGTCGGGCTGGACCACATGGGAGATCAACACATCTCCGTGTCCGGCACGCTGGAGACGGCCGGCGATGCGCGATCGGTGGGCGGCAACGCCGAGCTGATCGATGACGCCTGGAGCATGAGTCTGCTCTCCACCTGGGACCTGGGCAACGATATCTACCACATGACCCTGGGGCCGGAGACGCTGGAAGGCGATTTCACGCG
>CAYQDX010000476.1:0-2718 GCA_964416345.1 uncultured Ectothiorhodospiraceae bacterium | reverse complement strand
GCCTTCCAGGAAGTTCACCAGGCCGATGCGCTCGATCATCTCGCCGGTACGCTCGTGCTCCAGCGCGTTCTCGGCGAAGAAGTCGATGATGTTCTCGGCCATCTCGACGAGCTTCTCGTAATCCTCCTCGCTCTCGAGCTTCATGAAGGGGACCACGACGGTGCCCATCAGGTCGCCGATCTTCAAGGTGCGCTTTCCGCCGATGAGGATGGTCACACCCCTGTCGTCACCCGGAGACAAGGCCTTGTTCATCACATTGAGGCAATGCATGCAGCGTACGCAGTTGCGATTGTCGACCACCAGGGCATCGTCGTCGCTCAGCGAAAGCGCGTTGGTCGGACAGCGGGTGACCACGTTGTCGATGACATACTGGCGGCCCTTCTTGCCGATGAAGGCCTTCACTTCGTCCTGGTCGAACTTCATGTCGTCACGCCAGGTGCCGATAACTGCGAAGTCGGAGCGCTCGATGGCGTTCTGGCAGTCGTTGGGGCAGCCCGAGACCTTGAACTTGAACTTGTAAGGCAGGGCGGGACGGTGAACATCATCGGTGAAGTTGTTGAGGAGCATGCGGTGAATCTTGTGCTCGTTGGCACAGGACTGCTCACAGCGGGCGGAGCCCACACAGGACATGCCGGTGCGCACGCAGGGCCCGGCGCCGCCGAGATCAAACCCGTAGTCGTTGATCTCATCGAAGAAGTGCTGGGTACCCTCGGTAGTGGTGCCGATGAACATGATGTTGCCGGTCTGGCCGTGAAAGGTCACCAGGCCCGAGCCCCACTTCTCCCAGCTGTCGCCCAGCTTGCGGAGCATGTCGGTGGTGTAGTAGTTGCCTGCAGGGGGCTGCACGCGCAGGGTATGGAATTCCTTAGACTCCTGGAACTTCTGGCCGACCTCGGAGAATCGCGGGATGATTCCGCCGCCGTACCCGTAAACACTGACAGTCCCACCTTTCCAATAGCCTTTCCGCGTCTCGTAGGAATGCTCGAGCTGCCCGAGCAGAGAGTTGGCGACGCCGTTGATGCGCGTGTCTGGGTGTTGGTCGCGCAGGCGCTTGAAGCCGGAAATGAAGCTGGGCCAGGGCCCGGGCTCCAGCTGATCGAGCATGGGAGTGTCGTGCTTGTTTTCTGCCATAGCGATATCTCCTTCGTTGAGATTGCCTGCAGGCGCGCCGCCGTCTACGCTGGGTGTCACGGCGCGGACCTGAATTTGGACGTACGTACGAATGATGCCTAGCCTGAGTTTCCCGTTGTCCACCCCCACCGCAGGGTGAGCGACTCTGTGGAATGGCCAGATGCTCACGGTAGGGCGCAGTCTAGTGACCTCGGAGCGGGATGAATATCCTACCAAGGGGGTGCACAACACACCCCGCCCTATCCCAAATGGGGTATCGCCAAGGATCTCCACATGGAAGCGCCCAGCAGTCGGGCGCGCGAAAATACCAGTTCCAACTCAGGCGGTTACAAATCCTGCGCAGCGAAGCCCGGCCAGCTGCTCAGCCCCGTCCCGATGCTGGGGACCAAGTATCCCCAGAGACAGTGCCATTGAATCCCGTCGCGTGAGCCAATAAGTTAGTAATTATGAACATTCAAATACGGCTACGTCAATGACGGCGAGTGTTGCCGCGTGGGAGCGGAACAGCCCCTTCGATCCGTGCAGCGAGGATAGCTACCGGCGCTGGCGCGACAGAAAGCTGGCGGACCTGCCGCCCGGCCCGGAGGCTCTGGCGGTGGATCTCGCCCGTCCCTACGCCCTCACCGCGGCGGAGCGCCAGGCGCTGCTCGGCCGCTGCCAGCGCTGGAACATGGCCGTCTACAGGACGACGGAGGCGGGCGACAAGGACCAGGCCCGAGCGATCGCGCGTCAGCTCGGCCTGCGCCGGCTGGAGCGCAACCTCTGCGCCGACGACGACGGCATCGCCTCACTGCGAGTGGTCGAGGCCGGCCGTCCGCGGGAGTACATTCCTTACTCCAATCGCCCCATCAACTGGCACACGGACGGCTACTACAATGGCCCTGGGCAGCAGGTTCGGGCGGTGCTCATGCATTGTGTGCGTGACGCGGCCCAAGGCGGGGGCAACCTGCTGCTGGACCCGGAGCTCGTCTACATCGCCCTGCGGGACCAGGACCCGGCCTACGTGGCTGTGCTCATGCAGCCCGATGCCATGACCATACCCGCCAACCAAGAGGAGGGGGCGGAGCTGCGGGCAGCGCAACCGGGCCCCGTGCTGAGCGTCGACCGCCTCGACGGGACTTTGCACATGCGCTACACGGCGCGCAAGCGCTCCATCGAATGGCGCAGCGACGCCTTGACACGGGAGGCGGTAGGATTCCTGGAAACCATGCTGGCAGCCAGCAATCCACATGTCCTTTATAATAGATTGACTCCCGGCCAGGGACTGGTCTGCAACAACGTGCTGCACACCCGGGAAGGGTTCGTCGACGGCGCCACACCTGGAGGGGGGCGGCTGTTGCTGCGGGCACGCTTCTTCGAGCGTGTCGCCGTCCCTTGACGCGACGGCATCCCCAGCAGTGGCACGGCCACAACCTATGGACCCGCTTCACCCATGTTGTACCTGAGCGAGATACTGCTCCAGCATCACGAGCTCCAATCCTTCGAGGAGCTCAAGCGACAGGTGGCCGACAGCGCCAGGAGTGAGCGCTTCTTTCGCATGGACGTCAAACCGCCCTTCCCGGACACTCCGGAGAATTGGGAAGACAT
>CAYQDX010000475.1:0-2722 GCA_964416345.1 uncultured Ectothiorhodospiraceae bacterium | reverse complement strand
TCTCTGCGCCGCAATCCGCCTCGCTCCTGCCCGCTCGGGGCCGACCCGGTGAGATTGGAGTACTAGGCGCTCGCCAGCAGGGCCACCGCGGCGCTCAGGTGCGGTGTGGTGAGGCCTTGCGCTACCAGCTCGTTCAGCTCCGTGACGGTCATGAAAGCCCCCGCTGCGCTGTGCTCCGGATTGAGATCGGGAATGCGATCCGCCCGGGCGGCGTACACCGCCACCAGCTCATTCTCGATCTCGTCGTGCACACGGGTCTTGCCGACGAAGTCGAGCGGAACGTCGAGTCCCAGGAATTCCTTCATCGCCCGTCTGGCGGTGTCATCGTAGCTCTCGTCGACGAAAACATGCTCTCCGACCGAGCTGGTCCATACCCCTGGATAGAGCTCCAAGTCCGGGCTGCGCTTACGCACGTAGAGCGCACCGGCGGAGTTTCGCACCAGCGCGTGCATGGCCCGATGCAGCAGGCCCCGCCGGTGGATCACCTCGCTGGGGAGCGTGTCGACGACGCGGTCGGCCTCGTCGATCACATGGAGGCTCATGCCGAAATCGCTCATGGCTGGGCCGTCACGGCGGCAGGGGCCTGCTTGAGACACGGCCCCAGGTCGTCGGCGAACTCGAACTCGGGCACCTGCCCGTCCCAGTGGATGTCGACGATGGGCGTCCCCGTGATGGGGCAGCCGGTATCCCCGGAGAAGAAGGAGACGGCGGCATAGTCGCCCTTGCCGTGATGCCTCTCGAACAGGGTGGGGGCGTAGATCTTGTGGCCGTAGATGCGGTCGGTCTGATCGTAGACCAGGGTCCAGGGTCCGGTGATGGAGTCGCCCTCGTAGCCGCGATAGGCGGTCTCCTTGCCCGCATTGTTGGGCTCCAGCGGGTTGGCCTGGGTGGAGACGAAGAGATAGTACTTGCCGTTGCGCTGTAGCATGTAGGGCACTTCCACCTGACGGTAGTACTGCGGCAGGCGCATGGGCCGCCGCAGGGTCCAGTGGGTGAAGCTGCCGTCGTCGGCCACGGCATGGCCCACGGTGGGCCGAATCACGCCGCAGGAATCCTTGGACTTGGCCGAGAACAGCATGTGCCAGCGGCCGTCCGTGGGGTCCTGGATCAGGAAGGGGTCGCGCCAGGCCATGATGATGCCGTCGCCGTCGGTGATGTCGTAGCCCATCGTCTCGCTGGGATTCAGGATCACCTGCGGCACGGAGAAGTGCTGGCCGTCCTTGGAGCGGGTGAGGCCGATGCGCTGGGTCTCACCGTCCTCCTCGCTGCGCCCGGTGATGAACATCAGGAACTCCTTCTCGCCCTTGCCGTTCTTGTGCAGCATCACGCTACTGGTCCAGACGACGTGGTCGGGCCAGGTGCCCTTGGGCTGAGGCGTCACGGCCGGACCCTCGTCCTCCCAGCTGAGGCCGCCATCGCGGGAGATCGCGTGGCGCACGAAGGCATGCTCGTGGCGCTGGTTGGGCGTGTAGCCTTTCTTGGGTGCGGACAAGGCGTAGCGGTGCAGCACGCCTTCGTCCTCCACGATCCAGCTGTCCCAGATGTACTGACCCTCGACGGCGTAGACGCCTGGTGGATAGGCCGCCATCGCGGGGTCGAGCAGCAAGCAGGTGAGCAGAACGGCGGCGAGGGGAGCGAGCAGACGGTGCATGGCGTGGCCTCCTGGTGGCCTACGGGGTCCGCAGGCTCCTAGTGGAGCCAGCCGGGAGGATGAGCCTTCTACTCCGTGCCAGCACTCCCGGCCAGCGTTGTTAGGTGCCACGCATGCTAACGAATACCCCGGTGGCGGTAAACCGCCTGCTGGGAGGATGGATTCGGCCGAAACGGTGCTCGCCGGTTGCAATGCGGTGCCGGACTGCGCCGGCTGCGGACTCAGGGAATCTGCGGCTGCGCCGACAAGCGGACGCCCTCGAAGCTGAACGGCTCGGCGTCGTTCGCGGGGGAATTCACCGGGTCGCCGTCCAGGGGAAAGAAGCGCAGGGTCCCTGTGCCCTCGATCTGTCCCGGATGCAGATCCACGGTCATGCCAAAGAAGTCCAGCCGGGCGATCTGCTGCTCACCGCCGACGCTGCCGGGCAAGGAGAAGTCCAGGCCCACGGCCGAGGCCGTGTGGGGCCAGGCGACGTAGGGATCGCATTTCCAGCGACCCGCGGCGGCAGTGAAGGGGTTGTACACGCCCGTCACACCGCCCTGATTGGAGTCGACGAACCTGAAGCCGCCGTCGGCCGAGAAGACCATCAAGCTGCGCGAATCGATGCCGCCGGCATCATCGGGGATGGTGATGAGATAGGTCCCGACGAAGCGCTGGCAGGCCGCGTCGTCGCCGGCACGGGCGCTGGGAATCTGCATGAGTACCGCCACACAGGCGAGCGCCCAGCCCATCAGCAGTTGGTTCGCGTATGAAGCTTTGTGGCCCTGCGTCATGGCTTCGTCCCCTTTGCCGAGTGGATGGACCGCTCCCCGACGCGGGCCCGGATGTGATGCATGCTAGACGCGGCATGAGTGTTGGGCAAGCCGGACGGGCCCGGGTCTGCGACCACTTGCTTAAGTCCTGGCCCCAAGGGCATTCGGCCGCCGCCACCACCACGATGAACAGGTGCCTCCCGTAGGAGCCGAGCCCCCTCGGCGACCTCTTCGGATGGCCGAACGGATAGACAAAGAATCGGCCAGAAGGCTGGCCTCCTACTGAGAGAATGGCGTTCTCCCCGTAGGAGCCGAGCCC
>CAYQDX010000474.1:0-2725 GCA_964416345.1 uncultured Ectothiorhodospiraceae bacterium | reverse complement strand
TCAAGACCGAGCTGGTTATCCAGCACCAGCAGCACGGCAAGCGCATCGCCATGGGACACGCCCTGCGCGCCGTGGCACGGCGCTACGATCTGTCTGCCGACAGCGTGACGGTGTTCATGGACGGCGACAGCTACATGGAGTCGAACCTGCTGCAGCGCACCGTGCCCTTCTTCGCGGCATTCCGGGACCTGGGTGCGCTGACCACCAACGAGGTCGCCTACATCAACACTCGATCGCGGCTCTACCAGCACTGGTTCAACTTGAAGTTCGGCCAGCGCCACATGCTGTTTCAGTCCCATGCCCTGTCCCGCAAGGTGCTGACCCTGACGGGCCGCTTCTCCATGTTCCGAACCGGCATCGTCACCGCCGAAGACTTCATCACCATGATGGAGAACGACACCCTCACCCACTGGAACCAGGGCAAGTTCCGCTTCCTGATGGGCGACGACAAGAGCTCCTGGTTCTACCTCCTGAGACAGCGCTGGAGCATGCTGTATATCCCGGACGTGCTGTGCTACTCGCTGGAGAGCCGGGACGCCGACTTCTTCGCGGTCAGCATATCGCTGCCCTTCCGCTGGTATGGCAACACCCTGCGCAACAATGCGCGGGCGCTGGCCCTGGGTCCCCGCACCACAGGTCTGTTCATTTGGGTGGCCATCCTGGACCAGCGCCTGTCCATGTGGACCGCCCTGGTAGGCATCACCGGCGCACTGCTGCTGGCCGTGTTCAAGTCCTTTATCTACTTTCCCTTCTACCTGGGCTGGGTGCTCATCGTGCGGGTGGTGCAGCTCAGCTGGATCGCGGCCCGCGGCCACCCGGTGAGCATGTACACGATCCCCTTGATGCTCTACAACCAGTGGATCGGGGCGCTGGTGAAGATCCGGGCCAATTTCCGCCTGGCCGACCAGCGCTGGTCCAAGGGCGGACAGTCGGCGCAGAGTGGAGACACGATTCCCGTCGCCCATCCGCTGGCGTCGAAGATGCCTGTGTACCTCATGCTGCTGAGCTACGGCATGTTCTTGTTCGCCCTGCTCCTCGCCCAGGGGATCCTGGCGCTTCCCGGGCTGGCCTTCTTCGAGGCCAAGCTGGCGCGGCTCGCGGGGGGCGGCACGCCGATGCATGTCGTCACCGACGATGGCTTGGACGATTCCGGCAGCATCAACGCGAGCCTGCGCGCCGCCGCCCAGGGCGCCGTCCTGCGACTGCCCTGCGGCGCCGTCGACCTATACCAGCCGGTGCTGCTGCGCAGTCACGTGACCCTCGCGGGCTGCCAGGGCGGGCACACGACCCTGGTCTCGCATCTGAGCACCCCCGCAGCCGCCGCCCTGATGCTGCACGGCGCCATGACGCGGATGCCCGCTCGCCTGAGCCGCGACACGGTGCCTGGCGAGCGCCGGCTCTCGCTCACCACCACCATCGGCATTCGGCCGGGCGCGCTGCTGCTGCTCAAGATGCCCAATGACGAGCGGCTGCTCGCCGAGCTGGGCAGCGAGCGCTGGGACCGGCGCTATCCCTACCTGCGCCAAACCATCGTCCGGGTGACCGCGGTGGCGGCACAGGCGGTGGAGCTGGAGCACCCGGTCGGCCTGGCCCTGTCGGCCGGGCTCACTCGCATCGAGCTGCTGCGCCCGCTGCAGGACGTCACCCTGGCGGACTTCACCCTCACCCAGGTCATCCCGGGCGCTCACGGCGAGTCCGCCCGGTTCCGCTACGAGAATCTCCATCCCGAGGCGGAGGTCGACCTGGTGAGTCTGCAGTACGCGGCGGACGTCACCCTGCGCGGGCTGCAGCTCATCGACGCCGGGCGCCATCCGGTGGCGCTGGATCAGGTCTACCACGCAGACCTGGACCGGCTCGACATCGACGGCGCCTGGAACAAGGGCGCCGGCGGCAACGGCTACGTGAAGCTCGCCCGCACCTACCACAGCCGCTTCCACGACAGCCGGGTCACCCACCTGCGGCATATTACGCTGCAGTGGAGCTCGGCCTTCAACCTCATCGAGGGGATAGACAGCGGAGTGGACATCAACCTGCACGGCGGCTACACCCACGACAACGTGATCCAAAAGATAGGCTTCCACATTCCGCCGCAGCATCCCTGGAAGGGCGTGGTCCACACGCCGCCCACCGCCCACTGGGCGCCGCCGGACGGCGACAACCGAATCGACGCCGGCAGCATCGTCTACGCAGCCGATTGAGGCGCGGGGCCCGGCGGCTGCCCCGGAGGTGACGCCCATGGGCGGTGGCACCGAAATGGTGCGCGAGCTGGGCCGTCCGGGGCGTGGACCGCGAGACCCGAATATCTTCGCCAGAATACCGCCTTAGGAGACGCCGCCGACGACGGTACTGGTGCGGCAGCCTTTGCCTGTGGAGTGGCAGCCGGCGCCGCGCGGCCCAATTCTGGTGTAACGGCAGGCGACGCACTGCCATGGTGCGAGTCCATGTGACGATCTGGTGCGTCCCGGCGCGAGATCTCGAGCCAGCGGACCCGAAGGAGCGATCGGCCTGCGAACCTCGGGCGTCCCGGGCCCCGGTCACGCAGGGTCCTGATTTCACGGCGGCGTGTATCGCCCTGGGCGCTCGCATCACGGTCTCTACGCAGCCTCTGCGCCCGAGCGCGGGCACGAAGCCGCGGCGGCTGCACCCCTCTGGCATGGCGCTTGCTGAGCCCAGGCAAAGGCGTCCGTGTGTTGGTACCCGCGGGTCGAACAACATGAACAACGGA
>CAYQDX010000473.1:0-2727 GCA_964416345.1 uncultured Ectothiorhodospiraceae bacterium | reverse complement strand
CCACTTTTTTGATCAAATGGTAATCATCCAATATGATCAAGAAGGGTTTTGATTCAATCGAGATTTCGTTGATCAGTGTTTCCACCAGTTCCAGCAATGGAGGAACTTGCGAGGAGTTCAGCGATGCCAGGATGCCCCCCCCAATCTTTGCATGAACCTTTTGAATGGCAGAAACTAGATAGATCAGAAAGCGAACCGGGTCGTTATCACCATCATCCAGTGAAAGCCATCCGAACGGTTTCCCCGGCTCCGTTGCCGTGATCCATTCACGGATGATGGTTGTCTTCCCAAAACCGGCTGGTGCGGAGACAAGTGTAACGCGTTTCCCTGCCTGGTAACCAGTTTCGAGAACCTGTACCAATCTTTGCCGTCGAACCAGACTGGCTTGTATCGGCGGAATATATAACTTGGTTGACAATACCTGATACGGCATGAGCAAATTCTTTCAGAGGAGAATATAGTTCATTTTCAGACTTTTCCATTATATAACGCCCACTGTCATAATTAATCCCTGCAATTAATCCTGTTGGAGGATGCGATTAATCCCCTGGTTCTGATAAAGTAGGCTTAGAAAAAAAACGGATAAAGTGTGCCGAATCACAGGATGTCCCTATGAACCAGTTCCCTGCTGTTGCCAGCAATAATAACCCCGTTCTAAATCAAGTAGAACATTATCGCAATCTTCGTGACGGAGCCCTTCTCCCCTGGGTACTTCCAGGTTCAGCGGATAATTTTCAAGCCAGGGACACCCAGATAGCTCAAGCTGTCGAGGATGCGATTACCGCCGAGCGCAATCGCCTCGCTCGTGAACTCCATGATGCTGTCACCCAGACTCTCTTCGCTGTGAGCCTGACGGCCGAGGTACTCCCGGATTTATGGGATATGGATGAAAATGAAGCGCGCAAATCTACCGAGGATCTGCGTCAATTGACTCGTGGTGCTCTTGCTGAGATGCGGACTCTGCTTTTTGAACTCCGTCCGGCCGCATTGAAACAGGCAAGATTAGCTGATCTACTCAAACAGCTTAGCGAGGCATTGATGGGACGGGAGCGTTTGCCAATTTGTCTCGATATGGATGGAGATTGCGAGTTGCCTTGCGATGTCAAGGTGGAGATTTATCGAATTGCCCAGGAAAGCTTGAACAACATTGTCAAATACGCCCATGCAAGTCGGGTGGAGATCAAGGTCCGGCTTGGGACGAACCGAGTATATATGGAAATCAAGGATAACGGCACCGGGTTCGACTCTACAACTGTCAAACCAACCAGCCTGGGTCTACGAATTATGCGTGAGCGCGCTGAAGCTATTCACGCCGAGTTACAGGTTGTCAGTCTGCAAGGACAAGGGACAACAGTCAGCCTGGATTGGTACAGGTAAGAACATGTCTACGTACCATACTGAAATTCACGTTAAAGGAAATATAAATCCGAAATGGTCGGATTGGTTTGGGGAAATGCAAGTGCAGGAGAATGCCAGCGGTGAAACCATCCTCAGTGGAAAACTGCCAGATATGGCGGCTGTGTATGGGGTCATTTCCCGTCTGGGCAGTCTCGTCATCCCTTTGATATCTGTCAAATGTGTTGAAGAGTCTGATAACGATCAACTCGGTTGATGGAATAAACACCCTGTCCATCTGACCAGTTGAAGACTCTCCCATAGGCGGGGGAGTCTTTTTCGAGTTGAGGATAAGATCAAAATCGAAAAGAAAAAAACGAATGAGTAGAAACATCAGCTTGTTCGTCAAGATCTGATTGCATAATCAAGAAAAGAGATTGAATCATGAAAGACCAATCAGGAACAACATCTGATCAGCAACAGAACACCAAACCCAGAACCGTTGTCAAAGCCTCACTTGGGTTTGTCTTCGGCGCCATCCTTGGCTTGATCCTTGGAAATATGCTAGGCAGCCCTGCGCTGGGATTGATATTTGGGGCTTTTATAGGACTCGTCTTTGGGGCTGCTTTGGACCGTCGAAGCAAGTGAAAGGCAATTGGCGATAAATACAATTTTCAGACCTGTCCATATGGACAGTGCAAGACTCTCCCATCGGCGGGGAAGTCTTTTTTTGCGGGACGATAAAATAAATGGCGAAAGGGAATAACTATGACTCAATTTCTCATCTCATTATCCTATTGGCTTCACTCCCTTGCAACGGTCGTATTCATCGGACATTTTGTTTTGCTCGCCGGGGTCTATCTGCCTGCTTTATCACACAACGGGACAGCGCTCAGCGAAATCTCCAAGCGCAGTCGCCCGTGGATGTATGCGTCACTTCTCATCTTCATCGTCACTGGAACATATCTCATGCTGATCGACTCAGACTATCTGGGTTTCATGGATTTCGGTAACTTCTGGGGTGTTGTGATGTTATTGAAACACATCCTCGTCCTCGTGATGATCGGCATGGGATTCTGGTTCAACGCCATCCTGCGAGTTGGCCCCATGATGAGTTCGAACAATCCAGAGCAGACGATTGCCCGCTTCCGAAAATACATCAATGCAATGGCGGTTTGTGGCGTGCTGGTCTTGCTTCTCACCGCGCTCGCACAGGTGCAATAAACAATGAAACGAGGATCTGCGCTCAATTGGCTCATTCCCCTAATAGCTGTTCTTGCGATCGTCATTGCGGGAGTCGGTCTATTCTCGCAAGGCGGGGATGGTCCGTTTTCATTTACAACAATTTACGGCGATACCGTTGAGATATATGGACAGGGTATCTACCGCCAT
>CAYQDX010000472.1:0-2732 GCA_964416345.1 uncultured Ectothiorhodospiraceae bacterium | reverse complement strand
TCCCCTGGTCGTGGAGATGCAGAGCGAGGGCGGCGCCGCCGGCGCGGCCCACGGCGCACTGCAGACCGGCGCCCTGACCACCACCTTCACCGCCTCCCAGGGGCTGCTCCTGATGATCCCGAACATGTACAAGATCGCCGGGGAGCTGACGCCCGCGGTGTTCCATGTGGCCGCCCGCTCCCTGGCAGCGCAGGGGCTGTCCATCTTCGGGGATCACTCCGACGTGGCGGCGGTGCGCAACACCGGGTTCGCCCAGCTCGCGTCCAGCACCGTGCAGGAAGGCCACGACATGGCGCTGCTGGCGCAGTCCGCGAGCCTGGAATCCAGGATTCCATTCGTGCACTTCTTCGATGGCTTCCGTACCTCCCACGAGGTGAACAAACTCACCCTGATCCCCGAGGACCAGATGCGGGCGATGATCGATTCGGATCTGGTGCGCCTGCACCGCGGCCGCGGGCTGAATCCGGACAACCCGTTCATCCGTGGCACGGCGCAGAATCCGGACGTCTACTTCCAGGCCCGCGAGACGGTCAATCCCTTCTATGCTCGGCTGCCCGCCATCGTGCAGCAGAAGATGGACGCCTTCGCGGCGCTCACCGGTCGCAGCTACCGCCTGTTCGACTATTACGGTGATCCCCAGGCCGAGCGGGTCGCGGTCATCACGGGCTCGGCGGCCCAGACCTTCCGCGAGACCGTGGCCTATCTCCAGCGCCAGGGAGAGAAGTGCGGCCTGATCAACGTGCGCCTGTGCCTGCCGTTCTCGCCCGAGCATTTCCTGGCCGTGTTGCCGACCTCGGTGAAGGCCATCGCGGTGCTGGATCGCACCAAGCTGCCGGGCTGCACCGGCGAGCCCCTGTACACCGACGTGGTGACGGTCCTGGCCGAGGCCCAGGCCAACGGCACCCTGAGTGCGATGCCACGGGTGATCGGGGGCCGCTACGGCCTTTCCTCCAAGGAGCTCACACCGGCCATGGCCAAGGCCGTGCTCGACGAGCTGAAGAAGGAGCAGCCCAAGGGCCACTTCACGGTGGGCATCGAGGACGATGTCTCCCACACCAGCCTGACGTATGATCCCAAGTTCGACATCGAGCCCAACGAAGTGATGCGCGCCCTGTTCATCGGCCTGGGTGCGGACGGCACCGTGGGCGCCAACAAGAACAGCATCAAGATCATCGGCGAGTCGACCCCGCTCTATGCTCAGGGCTATTTCGTCTATGACTCCAAGAAGTCCGGCTCGCGCACGGTCTCTCACGTGCGCTTCGGCCCCAATCCCATCAACTCCCCCTACCTCATCCAGTCGGCCGGCTTCATCGGCTGCCACCAGTTCAGTTTCATCGAGAAGATGGATGTGCTGGAGGGCGCCAGGCAGGGTGCGATCCTGCTGCTCAACAGTCCCTACGGCCCCGAGGAGGTTTGGGATCACCTGCCGCGCATGGTGCAGGAGCAGATGATCCAGAAGCAGATCCAGCTCTATGTGATCGATGCCTCCAAGGTGGCGCGCGAGACCGGCATGGGCAGCCGCATCAACACCGTCATGCAGACCTGCTTCTTCGCCATCTCCGGGGTGCTGTCCCGGGAGGAGGCCATCGGCAAGATCAAGGAGTCCATTCGCAAGACCTACGGCAAGAAGGGCGAGGAGGTCGTCCAGAAGAATTTCGTGGCGGTGGATCAGACGCTGGAGCATCTTTTTCTGGTGGAGATTCCCCAGCGGTCGACGAGCACCATCGAGATGCCACCGGTGGTCTCTCCCCGGGCGCCCGAGTTCGTGCAGACGGTGACGGCGCCGATGATGGCGGGTAAGGGCGATCTACTGCCGGTCTCGGCCCTGCCCATCGACGGCACCTATCCCTCCGGCACCACCCGCTGGGAGAAGCGCAACATCGCCGCCTTCGTGCCGGTGTGGGAGCCCGACATCTGCATCCAGTGCGGCAACTGCAGCTTCGTCTGTCCCCACAGCGTGATTCGCGGCAAGTTCTATCCCGAGTCCGCGCTGGCCTCGGCCCCACAGGGCTTCCGCTCGGCGCCCATCAACGGCCGCGGCTTCCCGGACACGCGCTATACCTTGCAGGTCTACGTGGAGGACTGCACTGGCTGCGGCCTGTGCGTGGAGGTCTGTCCCGCCAAGAGCCTGCAGCAGAGCGGGGCCAAGGCCATCAACATGAAGCCCAAGGAGCCCATCCTGGAGCAGAGCCGGGACAATGTGGAGTTCTTCGAGACCATCACGGTGAACGACCGCTCGCAGGTGGATTTCGCCTCGGTGCGGGGCACTCAGTTCCTGGAGCCTCTGTTCGAATTCTCGGGCGCCTGTGCCGGTTGCGGGGAAACTCCCTATGTGCGGCTGCTCTCACAGCTCTTCGGCGACCGGGCGGTGATCGCCAACGCCACAGGCTGCTCGTCCATCTACGGCGGCAATCTGCCGACCACGCCATGGACCAAGAACGCCGAAGGACGCGGGCCCGCCTGGTCGAATTCGCTGTTCGAGGACAATGCCGAGTTCGGCCTCGGCTTCCGGCTGAGCGCAGACCAGCACCTGTCCATCGCCCGCCAGCTCGCCGAGGCGCTCGAGGGCGATGTGGATCCGGGGCTGGTGGTTGAGATCCTCGAGGCGCCGCAGATTGCCGAGTCGGAGATTCGCGCACAGCGGGCGCGGGTGGCGAGGCTCAAGACGGCGCTGGCCAGGCTCGACAGCGAGCGGGCCCGCGACCTGCTGTCGGTGGTCGATCACCTGGTGC
>CAYQDX010000471.1:0-2751 GCA_964416345.1 uncultured Ectothiorhodospiraceae bacterium | reverse complement strand
GATTGTGGACGGATGAGCTCGCATGTTTGCATATCCATGCCGGTCAGACCCAATAGGTCCGCGATTCATTGGATAGCTAGTCGTAGCTCATGGGATAATGCAGTGCATTCCTAGGTGCTTGCGGGCCCTGGATTCAGGTTCCTACAGCCCTGAATCGCGCGTAAGCCCACCCCACGACTTGCCGATGATCCTCGCGGGTGAGGTCGAGCGGCTCGTCGGTGAGGCGGACCAGCCAAGCCCCGGTGGCGGTTTGATGGCTACGCTTCAGTAACGGTGCATCGATCGTTGGGTTCGGAAAGCCCAACAGCGCGGAGGTTTCACGCGACCAGTAGTTCACCCAACCTATGATGTCGTAGATTCCCCAGCCCACAATGTCGGGCCTGAGAGAATGCGTCGCTTGCCCGCGCAGTTCCAAGTTGGGAAGGCCGAGGCGGGGGAATTCTCTCACGGCCTTTGGCGCTGCCGCCTGCCGCGCCACCGGCGCCAGCTGGAATGTGATGACCTGCGCTTCGGCTGGCGGCGTCCAATGTGCAAACGCTGCATCAAGCAAGACTGCTGCGAGCTCCAATGCCTGGGGTACCTTGTCGATGGCAGTCGGGGGCACCCAGATCTCAAGGCGCTCTTCACGCTCTGGGCGCAGCTTGCTGAAGGAGACCACATAGCCGTCCTGCCAGGTTGCATATTCTTTGTTCAAGAATGCGAAGCCGATGTCGCCTGTCGACGTGTGTGCCAACAGCGTGCGCGCGGCCCCAGTTCTATCTGAAGGAGTTGTTGTCGTGAGACGAATATTGTCACGAAGGATTGAAAGACGTGGAAACCCCGCGATGCCCTCCAATCCTTCAAGTATGGCACGTACAATCTCGGCACTGACGGAATTGGCGCCGGGTGCGAAGAAGATGCGCAGTGAGTCACGACTCATCAGGGCCCGGTAGTCGCTGAAGGAGCTCATGGCAATTGCAGACAGTCCTCGCGAAGCCGTATGTCGCTGACTCCCCAGGCGGCAACCAAGGGAACGTGGCGCGGGTCCGCAACAACATAGCAGTAGTTGAACCCGCATTGCGCAGCGATGTTGCGTTGCACACTGGCTTGGCGGGCGTCTTTCGTGAGTAAGTCGGTCCGGCTGATCAAGAACTCGTTCCTGTCAAAATTATAAACCTTAACTTCACAGTAGGTATTGCCATCTACGAGGGCTGTGTCATAGGTCCTGCAGAGGCGCTGCGGTGTACATATCTCGGTATCGCTGCCCGGAAACCGATTCGGCATGGAATCGGCGCAAACATCGGAACGACCATTCCCGCCCAGATGCGGGAGCTGCCGGTAGGTACACTCACACGCCTGTGGCTTCGGCTCCGGAATACACTCGCAATCAGGCGCATCGCTGGCAGCGACCAGGCTCATCTCCAGCAGCGCCAGGTGAATCAACATGGCCACCAGCAGGAGCACCGTCACTAGCACCACGGCGATGACCAGAGGCGCAATAATCGCCGCGGCGGTGGCGGCAGCGCTGCCGGCGCCCGCCACTACAAAGTAGCTCAGGTACGCCGCGACTGCAGCACCGCCGGCACCGGAGAGGGGGCCTTGGAGCATGGCGGTCAGAATGGCCGCAGCGATGAGGGATATCTGCTGGGCGGCTTGAGGGCTCAGCTGTGTCCCGCATTCGCCTTCGAGGCCGCCGTTGGCGCCTCCCTCGATGAGATACGCGGCCGCCCCGCTCTGGGGGTCTTGCAGGATGTAGCCGCTGCCGCTCCAGGTGCCGTGAGTGAGCTCCCGCTGCGGGACGAGTGCAATCCTGCCGGCCTGGACGGCGTTGATGATATCCGTCCTCACCGCGGTGCTCACCGCAAGCTGGGGTAGCACGGCATCGAGGTTGGCTTGGTTGATGCGGTAGATGGGGATGGCTTGCTGGTTGGCGTCCATCAGCAGCTGGGCGGCCGATATGCTCTTGCCTTGGGGGCGGCTGAAGAGTTGGTCGAATACCGAGCCCTCGAAGTAGGAGCCCTGCATCCCGGCCTGGTTCATGAACGCCAGGCGTGCCTGGGCGCTGTCCGCCATCGCAGCCAGCACCACACGCTTGACGTCCATCTGACGACCCTGGTAGTAGCCCGAGCGGGGGATGTCGAAGAGATAGCGGACCGTGAGCGGGGAGGCGAACAGACCGACGGAGGGCAGTCGCTGGACGTGGACGCCGTGGGCTCTGGCTGCGAGGTCATCGAACAGGTCATGCTCCATCCAGTAGTGCAAGGCGACCTGGTGCAGGTTCTCGGCAGCGGTGCCGGGGGGCACTTGCGCGTAGCGATCGAGCACCACCTCCGGGGTGATGCCGTTGCCGTTCACGCCGAAGACCATCTCATCGCCCGCGGTGGCGGAGAACGCCGTCGGGCTGGAGCTAAAGCCCTGCGGGTCGGTGAGCACGACATCCCAGAGCTGGGGCTGCCCCATCCCGACAGTGGAGCCGCTGGCCACCGTTACGCCATCCACCTGGATGAGGGGCTTCACCCGAATGAGGTACAGCGGCAGTGCACTCGCCCCTTGCTCCTGGTAGCTCTGGATGAGCTGGGCGTCGGCAGCCGAGGCGGGCACGTAGGTCACGCCGAGCCTGCGGCTGCCCAGGGCGGAGAGGCTCGTCGCATAGGATAGCGCGGGGGAGTCCAGAGCACGGTCGAGCGCGGAGGCGTAGAGCTTGAGCGTTACCGCGTGGCGCAGCGTGCTCGGCAGTGCGGCGTACCGGCCGCCCGTGGCAATGACCTGGTA
>CAYQDX010000470.1:0-2759 GCA_964416345.1 uncultured Ectothiorhodospiraceae bacterium | reverse complement strand
CCAACGTCATCGAGGGCGGCTTTCGCGACAACCCTTACCTGGACCGGGTGCGGGAGATTGCGCAACGGGAGCGGGCCGTGGTGGTGCCTGTGTGTGCCGCCATCGAGGCCGAGATCGCCGAGCTGGAAGACGCCGACAAGCAGGATTTCCTCGCCGAGCTGGGTCTGGATGAGCCGGGCCTCAACCGTGTGATCCGCGCCGGCTACGAGCTGCTGGGCCTGCACACCTTCTTTACCGCCGGTCCCAAGGAGGTGCGCGCGTGGACCGTCGCCAAGGGCACCACCGCCCCCCAGGCCGCCGGGCGCATCCACACCGACTTCGAGCGCGGCTTCATCCGGGCCGAGGTCGTCTCCTACGCCGACTTCATCGCCTGCGGCGGCGAGCAGGGCGCCAAGGAGGCCGGCAAATGGCGCCTGGAGGGCAAGGAGTACTTCGTGCAGGACGGCGACGTCGTGCACTTCCGGTTCAATGTCTAGCAGGGTGGCTCGCCTTGACAAGCCGGAGCCGTCGGGTCAAAATTTCCGGCTCTCTACCTGCGGGTAGACCTTCCCGCCCAATGGCTATGTAGCTCAGCCGGTTAGAGCGCGGCACTCATAATGCTGAGGTCGGTGGTTCGAGTCCACCCATAGCCACTACAATTCAATCCGTTAGATCATTTTGGCTGGCATCAAAACGCGCGGGTGTGACAATGGGTGACGCCGCGCGATATCACTCGATCACCTCCAGCCAGTTGTAAGCCACCGGGACGGACGCTTGGCCGTCCCGAATCTTGATCGCTTCCCGAGCCCGCTTCGGGTCCAGATGGACATGTTGCTCGGCCAGCAGTCCTGTGGAGTGATGTCTTCGAGGCCAGCGCGTTCGGTCACTTTCCACGGAACGACCTGGCCCTGCAGTTCTGCGGCAAGGGGGAGGACAGCTTGAGCCTGCGCGGTACCGTCTACCGCCACTACCACGGGGGACTGCGCCAGGTGCAGGCCCTGCGCGAGGCGGCCGACGGCGGCGACCCGTTGCCGCTCGTCACCGGCTACGGGGACTATCTGGGGATGTGGGCCATCGTCAAGGTGGAGGAGACCCAGAGCGAGCCCACCCTTACGGGGCGGCGCTGAAGCAAGAGTTCGGCTTGGAGCTCCACCGCTTCGTGGAGGACAGCTTCTGATGGCGCAGACCCTCACCGCCGTCGACGGCGACCGCCTGGACCTCCTCTGCTGGCACCCCTACGGCCACCTCACCCTGGCCGTGGAGCCCGTGCTCGCCGCCAACCCGAGCCTCGCCGCTAAAGCCTACCTCCTGCCGGCCGGCGTCGTCACCCTGCCTGACCTGCCAGCCCCGGCGCCGGCGACGCTGAAGTTGTGGTGAAAGAAGAAATACTCTCGCAAAGGCGCCAAGCACGCCAAGGAAGAGGAGATCAATAAATGATCTTCTTCCCTTCGCGTCCTTGGCGTGCCTGGCGAGATACCCTCCTGGAGCTCGCGGCATGAGCCGCCCCTACTTCCTGCCCATCGATGCCGACGGCGGCGTGCTCCTCACCGGCAACCTCATCACCCGCACCACCGGCGTGCGGGTGGTCGATGCCGCCGGCCAGGAGTCCGACACCCTGGAGCTCACCCTGGACGACCGTGCACCGCACTTCGAGCTGCCGGAGACCGGCAAGCGCATACGCCTGTGGATCGGCCTCGTCGGCCATCCGGGGCAGGACTCGAACATCGTCGAGTACGGCACCTACGTCATCGACGAGGTCTCTGCGGCCGGGCCGCCCTTCAGCATCACGGTGGGCGGCAAGGCCGTGAACATGGAGCGGGGGCTGAAGGCGCCCAAGGTGCGCGCCTGGCACGAGAAGACCCTGGGCGAGCTCGTCACCCAGATCGCCGCCGAGCAGAATCTCACGCCCGAGATCTCGCCGGACCTCGCGGCCAAGAGCCTCACGCACATCGACCAGCAGGGCGAGAGCGACCTGCACCTGCTGCGCCGCCTGGCGCTGGACTACGATGCGGTGGCCAAGCCCGCCCAGGGCAAGCTGCTCTTTCTCCATAGAGCGGGAAAGCGCGCCGAGGAAGGAGAGGACGTGCCGAAGATGACCATCGAGGCCACCCAGCTCACCCGCTGGGAGGCCCGCAACACCTCCCGCACCAAGTACAGCGGCGTGGTCGCCTACTACTACGACGTGGAGCAGGCCCAGCGCATCCCCGTCACCGTGCTCGCCCCCTGCGCCGATCCGCAGGCGCCTAAGTTCACCCTACGCCACGACTACCGCGACGCCACCGCCGCCCACGATGCCGCCGAGGCCAAGCTCGCCACCCTGCAGCGGGGCGTGGGCACCTTGAGCCTCACGCTCCCCGGCGTCCCCCAGGCCCGCGCCGACATGCTGCTCGACCTCACCGGCCTGCGCGACCAGATCGACGGCACCTGGTACATCAACCGCGCCGAGCACCAGATGGGCAAAGGCGGCTACACCACCCGCATCGAGGCCGAGGTGCCCAAGTGATCGCCATCACCGGACTCTCCCGCAACCTGGTCGACGGCGCCGGCGCCCTGCTGACCGGCACCGACCACCTCCGCCAATCCATCATCGACATCCTCACCACCCCCATCGCCACCCGCGTCATGCGCCCGGAGTACGGCAGCCGCCTCTTCGAGCTCATCGACCGCCCAGTCGATGCCGAATTCCTGGTTGACCTCTATGCCGAGACCGTGATTGCGCTCCACCGCTGGGAGCCAAGGATCCGGGTCGTGCGCGTGCGCGCCGATGAGGTCACCCCCGG
>CAYQDX010000469.1:0-2770 GCA_964416345.1 uncultured Ectothiorhodospiraceae bacterium | reverse complement strand
CAGCCATGCGCCGGATCAGATCCTTGAGATATGCCACCGAGTCCAATAGCTCGGGAACGTCCTGACAGGCGCAGTAGCTGAAGTGCTGCCAGACATGGGCGGCATCGACGTAGTTGCCGGGCAGGTGCCTGAGCTCTTCGCAACGGCGCCGGATGTCTTCGATCTCGGTTTGGGAAAGCATGACTCCTCCGCGAGTATCTCTTTGGTGAGTAGTCGATTATCCAGCAATGCCCGGGGTGTGCAAGCCGCCTGCCCAGGGCCTATTCAATCTGCGACGGTTTGTATGACAGGTGGGAGAAATACCAGACCAGTAGGTCGCGGCCCAGCTCCCACAGCACTGCCGCGGTCAGGCCGCCCGCCAGCGCGCGGCGCAACGCCAGGCGGCCCACCGGCATCACTACGTACAAGGAGGTGAGAAACAGTACCCACCCGCGACCGTCCCTCATCGGCCGCCGGCTCGGCCAAACCTAGCTGCGGGACAGCTTGCCGCGCAGGCTCAGTCGACACGTACCCGATCCACCCAGATGAGCTCGCAGGAGCCCCCGCCGGTGTCGTCTCGAGTGATCGAGCTGCTCCAGCGCCAGCCGTCCGCCGCCTTTGCCTCGACCAGATAACCCTCGATGGCGACGATCTGGCCGGGATGGACGGCCAACAGTCTGCGCTGCACCGAGTCGTCCGCCGGAATCATATTCATCTCGGCACCAAGTCGGGCACTGTCGGCCGCCGACGTGAACGGGGAGATCCGGCGATATTAACACGCGATTTGTGGCGGACGGGAATCTGCGGAGCTGGCGAGGTCCTTGCTCATTGGCGCGGCGCGGAATAGCTTTGTGTTGGAGTATTGCCCCAAGTGATGACAGGAGACGGCGGGATGAAGCTAGAATACGAGACCATCGAAGATTCTTTTGACGATACCACCCACATTCGGACCATGACCGAGCAGGCGCCGGCGCCGAGCAATGGATGGCTGCTCCGGACCACCATCTATAGCCCTCACCATATGAGTGTGAGCGTGATCCATCTCCCGGGGGGTGGTGGGCCTAAGGGCGGTTATGAACCTCTGCTAACATGACTCTGCGCGGTTTTCCGTTCTGAGTGGAGCCCGCCACCTGGCGGGTTTTTCGGTGGCGAGCATGACTCGGAGCACATCACTGCAAGCCGACGAGCTGGAGCAGCGCCTGGAGGCGCTCGTCTATCCCGTGCTCTCCGTGCGGCGCAGCGTCGCGGGGCCGGCGCGGGAGCTGGGTCGGTTCGATCGCGGCGTGCAGGAGCGCTTCCTGGCCTCGGTAGAGCTGATCACCAAGACCAGCCACGAGCTGGCCTACAACTTCTGCGCCTTCGCGCCGCCGTCCCTGGCATTGGTGAACGCCGAGGAGTGGCCCTACTGGGTGGAGCACATCGCGGACACCTACGACAGGGGTGGCGTGCTGGCCTGCATCTCTGCCTTGCAGAAGGTCACCGATTACGTCGCCCACCGGCGTGGCTCGCGGACCGGTGTCGGTTTTCAGGAAGTCATCCGGGTGCTGGAGCCCTTCGTGCACGGACTCAACGGTCGGCGCCTCAAGCTGCAGGCAGCCGCCGAGCACTACACCGACACCGAGACCCTTTTCCTGCCCGAGGTGCTGGCCCGCTTCGACAGCCGGGAGACCAATTTCCAGCTGTACAAGGCCTATGCGGTGCACCAATGGGCCCAAACCTGGTATGGCACCTGGCGCCTGGATCTGGTGGAAGTGGCGGCGCGATTTCCGGCCCCGGAGCGGGCCCTGCGTCTATTTCATACCCTCGAGACTCTGCGCCTGGATGCCTGTATCGCCCGCGAGCTGCCCGGCCTCCATCGGGAGATGCAGGAGCTGCGACAGCGCAGCGGCACGGCCGATCTGCCAGGCCCGTGGCAGGGCGCGGCTGCGCGCCTCGGCGCGCGCGGCTGCACGGCAGAGCACAGTGCCGACCTGTTGCGGGAGGTCTACGACCACCCCAATCCGCCCAAGCCCGGCTGCTACCAAGGGGAATTGCACCCTGAGCGGACGGCCTTGGTGCGGGAGCTACGTCTGGCGCGGGATCGAGCCGCCTTGCAGGCGCAGTTGGCGCTGCTGGCCCACGAGCACAGGGAGCAGACCGCTGCCGCCGACGACTCGGCGGAAGGGGAAGGGCCGGCCTTCGACGTGGTGCCTGAGCCGAACGCGGAGTGGCCCGATGGCGTCCGGGCGCTGCTGCGGATCCAGGGCGAGCCGCTACCGCCTCAGCATGAGGTGCAGCAGCTGCTGCAGTCCATCGTCCAGGATCTGGGCGCCATACCTCCGGACTACCTGGTGCCGGCGGGGGAAGGCAAATACCGCATGGCGGAAGGGGCGGCGGGCGGCACGGCTGCTGCGGCGAAGGGCGAGGATATCCATGTCTACGACGAATGGGACTACACCCGCAAGCACTACCGCAAGAATTGGTGCGCGCTGCGCGAGCGCGACGTGCATCCCCAGCGGGACGACTTTGTGACACGAACCCTGATCAAGTATCACGGGCTGCGCAAGCACCTGTACCGCACCTTCGAAGCACTGCGAGGAGAGGAGCGGCGACTCAAGCGCCAACCCCACGGAGACGATCTGGATATCGACGCCCTGGTGGAGAGCCTGGCAGATCAGCGGGTGGGCCTGGAGGCCAGCGACCGCCTGTTCACCCGCCTGCAACGCGTGGATCGCAACATCGCAGTGATGTTCATGGTGGACATGAGCGGCTCGACCAAGGGCTGGATTAGTGACGTGATGCGGGAATCACT
>CAYQDX010000468.1:0-2780 GCA_964416345.1 uncultured Ectothiorhodospiraceae bacterium | reverse complement strand
GACGTTGCCCACCGCCTTCTTCACGCCCTTGCCGCCGTAGCGGGAGGCGTCGCCATCGCGCAGCTCCAGCGCCTCGTGCACGCCCGTGGAAGCGCCCGAGGGCACCGCCGCGCGCCCGACGGCGCCGCCTTCGAGAGCGACCTCGACTTCCACGGTGGGATTGCCGCGGGAATCCAGGATCTCGCGGGCATGAATGGATTGGATGATTGTGCTCATGTGGATCTCCATGGGGTATCGGATTAGAACAATGGCATCAGAAGGATCAGCACCAGTATGATACCGATGATGGCCAGATAGCGGTTGAGATCGCCCGACTGCAGGCCCTGCATCCAGGCGGCGATGCGGTAGACGAGCCGCACGGCGGGCGCGAACAGGGCGGGGCCGAACACGGGCGCGACCCGATGATCGAAGCTCAGCCGCCGCACGAAGTAGCGCAGGCCCGCATGCTCATGGCGCATGTCCTCGGTCGGGCGGTAGACCATGCTGTAGAAGGTGCGCAGCGCATTGGAGAAGGCCAGCGGCGTGATCGCCGCCTGCTGGGAGACGCGCGGCAGCCCGCCGTACCAGGTGGGTGTGCGGCGTATGCGCCCCCGTGCCGCCCACCACAGGCCCAAGGGGAGCAGCGCCAGCAGCGGCCCGGCAATCACCAGCTTGGTCGGCGAGATGAAGGCGAAGCCGCTGGTAAGTGGCACCAGCAGCCAGCCGGAGCGCAGGGTCGCGGCCGTGGCGCCGGGCAGCGCAGCGGCAACCCCGTGCTCCAGCGCCGCCAGCCACCACGGCATTCCGACGGCGGTGGCCAGCACCAGCGCCCCCAGCAGGCCGATCGAGAGTGCATAGCGCGCGGGAATGCGCGGGCCGACCGGGATCTCGCCCCCCAGGAGTCCGACGCCGAAGGCCTTGATGAAGGTGGCGAACGCGATGGCGGCGGTGAGCGCCAGCCCGGCACCGGCGATGGCCAGCGCCAGCGGACCGGCGAGACCTTCCAGGTGAAAGCCCTGGAACACCGTTTGAAAGACATACCATTCGCTCACGAAGCCGGCCTGGGGCGGCATGGCGGCAAGACTCATGGCGGCGAAAAGCGCGCCCACCGCAAAGGGCCAGGCGGCACGGCGCAGCAGCCCTTGCGGCCGCAGGCGGTAGCTCTCGGTGATGCGGTGGGCAGCGTCGGCGGTGAGCAGCAGCGCGCCTTTGGCCAGCGCGTGGCCTGCCAGATGCAGCAGGGCGACCAGCCAGCCGAGCCCCGCGAGCGCCACCAGCCCGGCGTGCCGGAACAGGAGCGCGGCGGCCAGTGCCGCACACGCGATCCCGGCGTTCTCCGCGGTCGACAGGCTGAGCAGCCGGCGCCAGTCCTCTTCCTGGAAGGCGTAGAGTATGGCCAGAACGGCCGTCAGCACGGCCAGGGCGAGCAGCGACAGCCCCAGTGCGAAGCCGTCCTGCGCGTTGCCGGGCAGCCAGCTCACCAGCGCCCGGCTGAGGGAGAAGTAGGCGGCGTTCAGCACCACACCGGAGAGCAGCACGCCGGTCGCGCCGCTGGCGCGCCCGTAGACGCCGGGGAACCATTCGTAGAATGGCAACAGCCCCAGCTTGGCGCCGAAGCCCACGATGAACAGCATGCCCACCGCATAACGTGCCCCGGGAGAGAGAGCCGCGCCGGCGCTGGCCATGTGGTCGAAGTCGAGGTCGCCGGCCACCGTGCCCAGCCAGAGCAGGGCCGCGAGCACGCATACGGCACCCAGCTCCAGCAGGGTCAGCATGAACAGCACGGCGCCGTTGCCGCTGCCCGGGCTACGCTCGCCGAGCACCATCATTGCGCCGCCCAGGCTCATCAGCTCCCAGGCGATGAGGAAGGCCGCCCCCTCGGTCAGACCGAGCACGCCCAGGGTACCGAGCAGCGCCGTGGCGGCACCGAGCACCCAGAGGCGCCCGTGGGCGAGCGGGGAGCCGAGTCCGACCGCCAGTGCGGCGGGCACCAGGCCGAAGGCCAGCAGCCAGGCGGCCTCGGGTGAGAGCCGGAAGGACACCGGCGCCGTGAAGCTCAGGCCAAGGCGGACGGGCGGCGTCCCGTCGGGCAGGGCCAGCACGGCGCCCGCGAGCAGCAGCAACGCGCCCGCGGCGAGCAGCGCGCGGCTCGGGCCCGGCGCCTTGCCGGTGAGCCCTGCCACGGCCGCCGCACTCCAGCTCAGTGCGGCCAGGGCGATCAGCTCAGGGCTCAACGTGGCCTCCACTCACACGTTGTGGCATCCGCTCCAGGAGCACCAGCAGTCCCTCGATGATGGCCGCCGGATTGGGTGGGCAGCCCGGCAGATACAGGTCCACGGGCAGCCATTGGTCGATCCCGTGTCCGGTGCTGTAGCCGCCGGCGGCGACGCCGCCGGAGACCGCACAGCTGCCGTTCGCCATGACCAGTCGCGGCTCGGGCATGGCTTCGTAGGCGTTGCGCAGCGGACCGCGCATCGGCGCGGTCACGGGCCCGGTGACCAGCAGCAGGTCCGCAAAGCGCGGCGAGGCCGTGAAGAAGATCCCCAGCCGGTGCAGGTTGTAGTAGGGATTGCTTAAGGCCTGCAGCTCCGATTCGCAGCCGTTGCACGAGCCGGCGTCCACGTGGCGAATGTGCAGACTGCGCCGAAGCGACGCGAGGCGCTGCTCCAGCGCCCGGGCTGCCGGCGACTCGACCGCCTGCCGCCAATGCAGATCCTCGCGCCGGCGCACCCCGAAAGCCCAATCAGGGGAAGGCGTCAACGCCCCGGTCGGACACGCTTCCGTGCACAGCTGGCAGACGA
>CAYQDX010000467.1:0-2782 GCA_964416345.1 uncultured Ectothiorhodospiraceae bacterium | reverse complement strand
TCTTCGTCACCCTGGAAGACGAGACCGGCACGGTCAACGTCATCGTCTGGCAGGACCTGGCGCAGCGCCAGCGCAAGGTGCTGCTGGGCGCCCGACTGTTGGGAGTGCACGGTGTGCTGGAGCGCGACGGCGAGGTCGCCCATCTCATCGCCGGCCGGCTGGAAGACTACTCCCGCCTGCTGGGGCGGCTGCCTACCCGGTCGCGGGATTTTCATTGAAGGAGGTGCGCTGCGCGACGGCGAGTCGCCCAGCGGGGACCTCCACAAGGCTCACCTTCCGGCTGCGGGAGGCTGGCCCTCTGGCCGAAATCGTATCCAACCGGCAACTTCTGCCTCCAAACCAGCAGCCTACAGACGCAGGCTCAGATTCTTTATGACCGCGCGGATAGACCCTAAAGCAACCATAGCTATTTCAATGACTTGAGCAGAACTTCCACAGACAGCCTGAACAACGAGCCGGCACAGGGAGTGCCCCCCTCCTCGCCGCATCGTTCGGGAATCTTATGGGCATTCGTCAAGGCCTGTTGATGTCCCTATAATCGCACCCCGATCGCGGGTTACCTTTGCCCGACCTGCCCTTACCCAGGAGTCGGAAATGCCCTACTTCGTCTACAAGCTCTACTCCACCAAGAAGCTGGAGCCTGTCGCAAGCTATCCCAACTTCCCCCAAGCCAAGCAGCATGCCCGGGAGCTGCGCAGTACGCTGACCGGTGACGAGGAGTATGCCGTAAAGATGATCTTTGCCAAGAACGAGGCGGAGGCCGAGAAGCTGCTGACCACCGAGCGCGAGTACCGTCCCGAAGGGGAGTGGTAGGTCCGCCGCCCGCAAGAGCCTTTAGAGTCCGCCAATGGAAGAAGACGAATACCGGGAAACCTATCACACCGTCAACGACCTGCCCTGCGTCTTCGAAAAGGCGGTGCTCAGCCGACGCTGCGGCTGCTCACTGCTGCGCAAGCTGCTCATCGCCGAGCGCGAGGCGGCCTCTTGCACCTCCGCCGGGGCCCGCGACGACTGCCTGGCCCTGCTGCAGCACATGCGTGAGAACGCCCGCTTTGCCCTGCGTCAGACCGACATGCCCAGCCGCTTGCCCCACGGCCAGGAGATTAAGGTCCAGGCCGGCGGTCTGCTGGGTCTGCAGCAGGCACTCTCCGGCGACACGGCCCCCGACCCAGTAGTCACGGACATCCGTGCGCTGCTCCAGCAGGCCCTGGCCACCTACGGCGGCTGGAACAGCTTGCCTTACCCGCAGATAGTCAAGGTCATCGTCCACTTCGAGGGGCGCCGACCGCGCCGCCGGCGCTGAGGGGGAACGAATCACGTATTAGGGATCTTGCAGAAATTAAAATACACATCTTGCTTGTCTATGCCGCTGTCTTCTGCGTTGCGCCAAGGGTTACATAGAGCAACTATGCGCCCCTTGGCGCGCCTTGAAGACAACGCCCTATCCGGCGCAATCTGCGTATTTTAAGTTCTTCCAGATCCCTTACGTATTACGTAATACATATTATGTATTACGAATCACGATTCGTCGGTGTCATCCTCCCCCCCGGTGGCGCGGCGGCTTCTTGTCACTGTCGGACTTGCCGGGTACGCGACGCAGCCAGGACACCCAGTCGAGCACGGACTGACGTTTCTGCTCGTGCAGCATGCGACGGAGCCGGTCGCGGTCCTCTTCCGACATCTCGAGGGCGATGAGTCCGTCGTCCCGGCGCAGGACGAAGCGGGCGAATCGGTCCAGCAACACGTCGTCCACCTGCTCGGGCTTGAAGCTGAAGCGGTCCATCCCCAGGCGATCGACGTTGCGCATGGTCAGCACGATGGCACCGGCGGCGAAATCCACCTCGAAAGCGCACACCACCGGCACCCGCCCCTCGAAGATGAAGCGCACACCCCGCCCGGCGCCCGTGGCATTTGCTTGGAACGGCAGCCGATTGCGCCAGAAGTAGTTTTTCATGCGCTCAAGCTCTTGCCGGGAGGAGGTCTCGAGCTCGAATGTCTTGTCGCGTACCGCCTCGCAGCTCAGGGAAACGCGTTTGAGGTTGCCGCCACCTTCGGTGGTGAGCTGGTAGGGCCCCTGGCAAAAGCCATCGAGACTGCCCAGGCCCTCGAACTGATAATCTACGCAGACTACGGGCCGCAGGTAATTCACGTGCTGCACGAGCTCGAACAGATAGGCGTAGATGGCCCGCATGCGCGGCCGCAGCTCGTTCTGGTAGTAGGCACTGCGCTCGGACTCGCGCTCGGCACGCTCCTGCTCCTCGCCGCGACGCTCATCCGCCTGCTCGCGCAGCTCATCGAGTATGCCCATCGACACCTGCCTGTTCTGCTGCCTGCCAATTCCACGGCCAGCGAAGGTCAGCCGTGCCCGATAAGCTACAGCTTGCCATGGCCGCTGCCAAGCCCGCCCCCTCGGCAATGATGGCGGTTGACCACCGGATGCAGGTCTGGTTTAATCACATCTTGTCAATAAGATAGCGCCACTAGCTAAAGTCCCACACAAGCTTGCGCCAGCGCCCAGCGCGCACCGGAGGCATCGCCATGAAGCCCATCCCTGGTGTGTTCAAGTATGACGACCATGGACTGGACGTGCCCGCCATCAAGCGCGCTCTTGCCAACCGGCTCGTCTACTCCGCGGGCAAAGACCCCTTCACCGCCACGCCGCGGGACTGGTTTCATACCACCGCCTATGTCGTCCGCGACCGGCTCATCGAGCGCTGGATGCAAACGATGCGCAGCTACTACCACGCCGATGCCAAGCGCATCTACTACCTGTCGCTGGAGT
>CAYQDX010000466.1:0-2795 GCA_964416345.1 uncultured Ectothiorhodospiraceae bacterium | reverse complement strand
CGTGCGAGCTCGTCGCCCGCCACCGCCTTGCCCTGCAGCAGCCCCGGCACCTGGGTCGCCCCAGCCAGCCAGGCCTGCAGGCGCTCTCTCAGGATCTCGAGGCTGTCGACCACCAGCCCCAAACGCACCGCCATGGCCTCGCGGCCGGTCTGCAGAGTGTAAGCCAGATCCGCCAGGCGCTGCGCCGGGACCTGGCCGGCATCGATGGCCGCCAGCAGCCGACGGGCCTGCTCGCACAGCTGATCTCGGCTGCGGGCCGAGAGTACCACCAGCGCCACCGAGGGCGGCTCGGCGGGCGGCTGGTCCGCCACATACTCCTGCAGCACCACGTGGGCGTTGGCGCCGCCGGCGCCGAAGGAAGAGATGCCGGCCAGCCGCGGCCGGCTGCCATCCGGCCATGCGGCAGCCTCCCGCTGCAGCACGAAGGGGGTGGCGGCGAAATCGATGTTGGGATTGGGCTGCTCGGCGTGCAGGGTCGGCACCAGCATGCGGTGCTCGAGCTGCAGGATCACCTTGCTCACTCCGGCCACCCCGGCGGCCGCCTCCAAATGGCCGATGTTGGACTTCACCGAGCCCAGGGCACAGTAGCTGCGCTCGTCGCTGTCCCCGGAGAAGGCCTGGGTCAGGCCGCTCACCTCCACCGGATCGCCCAGCGCGGTGCCGGTGCCGTGGGCCTCCACATAGCCCAGCTCCCGGGCCTTGACACCGCTGCGGGCCAGGGCGGTGGCGATCAGCTCGGCCTGGACCCTGGGATTGGGCACCGTGTAGCCGTTGGTCTTGCCGTCGTGGTTGATGTGGGAGCCGAGAATCAGGGCGTGGATATTGTCGTGGTCCGCCTCCGCCTGGGGCAGAGGCTTGAGCAGCAGCGCGCCGACCCCCTCCCCAGGCACGAAACCCTTGCCCCCTTCGCCGAAGCTGCGGCACTTGCCGTCCACCGCCAGCATGCCCTGGGAGCTCAGGCCGACATAGCTCAGCGGGTGCAGGTAGAGATTGACCCCGCCGGCCAGTGCCAGCTCGCACTCGCCCCGGCGGATGTGCTGGCAGGCCTCGTGGATGGCGGTCAGGGACGAGGAGCACATGGTGTCCACGGGCATGCTCGGCCCGTGCAAATTGAGCAGATAGGAGACCCGGTTGGCCACCGAGCCGAAGCTGCTGCGGGGATGAGTCAGATCGCCGCGCTGCCACAGCTGGGGGGCGTGCAGGCCGTAGCCGCTCTGGGTCACCCCGGCGAACACCCCCACCCGGCCGCCGTGGGCACTGGCGAGCAGGCCGCGGCTGTAGCCGGCGTCCTCCAGTGCTTCCCAGCAGACCTCCAGGAACAGCCGCTCCTGGGGATCCATGGACAGGGCCTCTAGCGGCGAGATGGCGAACAGCAGGGGATCGAAGTCGGCGGCCCCATCGAGGAAGCCGCCCCACTTGCCGTAGCTCCTGCCCTGCTCCCGCGCCAGATCCGGGTCGGCGACGTAGAAGCCTTCCAGCGGCCAACGCTCGGTGGGAACCTCCTCGATGCAGTCCCTGCCGGCGAGCAGATTGTCCCAGAACCGGCTCAGATTCTCGGCCTTTGGATAGCGCCCGGCCATGCCGATGACGGCAATGGGCACGTCCTCCGGCAGCCGGCCGGGGCTGACCGAGGTGGTCCGCAGGCCGGGCGCTGCCGCGCGGCGACCGCTGGCAGCTGAAGCCGGAGAGCCGCTACCAGTCCATCGCGCGCAGTGCTCGGGCTGCTGCTCGACGAAATGACGGGCCAGCGCTTCGAGGGTCTGGTGCTCGAAGAACAGGGTCTTGGGCATGTCGCCGAAGACCCCCTGCAGCGCCTGGTTGAGGCGATTGATCATCAGCGAGTCGACACCGTACTCCTCCAGGGGCGCCCGTGGATCGATGCGCATGGGCTCGAGCTGGGCCGCCTCGGCCAGCAGCCGGCGCAGCCGGCCGAGGGTGCGATCCAGCAGCGCCTCATCGGTGGCGGCCTGTGGGATGGGCGCAGGCGCCTCGCTGGCGCCTTTGGCACCTGTCGGCAGGCCGTCTATCCAATAGCGCTCGCGGGCAAAGGGATAGCTCGGCAGGGACATGCGCAGGCCGCCGGCACCGTAGAGTGCCTGCCAGTCGACCGCCTCGCCCGCAATCCAGGCGCCGAGAGCCTGGTTCTGGGAGCCCACGACGGGCGCGGCCCCGGGGCGGCTGCCAACGCGTCCCCGCCGGATGCCGGCGGCCTCGTCACCGGCTGCCAGATACTGCTGCAGGCGCTCTCTCACCTCCGCCATGGAGGAGGCGAGGAAGCCCAGCCGCTCGGTCATGGCATCGCGCCCCAGCTGCAGGGTGTAGGCCATGGCATCCAGATCGGCATCGCGAAGCCGCCGCGCCTCGATGGCCCGCACCAGCCGCCGGGCGCACTCCTCCAGCCGCTCCGCGGTCCTGGCGGAGAGCACCAGGGCCAGGGGTCGCCCCGCCGCCGGCGCCTGCCGGCGGTCGAGGTATTCCTCTATGACCACATGGGCGTTGACGCCGCCGAAGCCGAAGGAGCTGACCCCGGCCAGGCGCGCTGCCGGCCGACCGTCGGCATCCAGCGGTGCCGGCCAGGGGCGGGGCTCCCGCACTACGTAGAAGGGGCTCTGCTCCAGCTTCAAGTAAGGATTCGGCGGCTCGCTGTGCAGGCTGGGAACCAGGGTCCCGTGGCGCAGCTGCAGCAGGGTCTTGATCACCCCGGCGACTCCGGCCGCCAGCTCCAAGTGACCGATGTTGGATTTCACCGAGCCCAGGCCACAGCGTTTCCCGCCCGCCTGCATGGCGGGGCTGAG
>CAYQDX010000465.1:0-2796 GCA_964416345.1 uncultured Ectothiorhodospiraceae bacterium | reverse complement strand
TGGCGGGCCTGGACGGGATCCAGCAGAAGATCCACCCGGGCGACGCGATGGACAAGGACCTCTACGATCTGCCGCCCGAAGAGGAGAAGGCCATCCCGACCGTATGTCACGCCCTCGACGTCGCGCTGGATGCCCTGGATAAGGACCGCGGCTTCCTCACCGAGGGCGGCGTGTTCACAGACGACGTCATAGACGCCTACATCGGTCTCAAGTTGGCCGAGGTGACCCGGCTACGCATGACCACTCACCCCGTGGAATTCGACATGTACTATAGCGTTTAGACGCTGCCAAGGCCCCGACGTCGGCGGACGCCCCCGTTTGGGGGCGTCTATCTTTGACAAGGCGCATTGGAAGGGATACAAATAACTCAGGACCTTTCGTCAACTTCTTGGAAGGCAGCCTGAGATGCGCGTGTTCACTTGGCTCATGATGCTGTCGCTGGTCTCGCCGCCGGCGAGCGCCGCGGTCTACCGTTGGACTGACGAGCAAGGCAGCCCCGTCTACACGGATCAAGTCGTGCCGGGCGCCGAAGAGCTGCACCTCAGCGGCTCGGTCGTGCAGAGCCCCCAGCCTGCAAGGGCGCCTGCCACCGCGCCGGGCCAGTCCGCCCCGGAGCCCATCGTGGCGGACGTTTATAGCCGCGTGGACATCACGCAGCCGACCAAAGGTACCGTGATCACGAGCCCCGACGGCGCAGTCAGGGTGGAGCTGACTCTTGAGCCTGTGCTCCAGGCCGGCCACCAGATATTTCTCCAGCTCGACGGCGACACGCTGCCGCCCCAGCGCTCCTCAAACCTCACCCTGTCACGAGTCTCCGCCGGCCGCCACCTGCTGAGCGCAGTGGTCCGCAATGCCGAAGGCGGCTTGCTGAGGCGGGCGGAGACGGTGAGCTTCGACATGAAGCTCGAGGCTGCCCCGGGCCCGGGGGTCGCGGCCAGCCCCTGAGCCACGTCTTTACCGGGCCTCTGGCCCGCCTTCGGCCGCGGCACCGTAACAGCCGGTAGGTGCATTTACCGCGGTGCATGCACCTGGGCCAACCACCCGCACCAAGGGCCGGCGCGCGGATGCACCAATGCAGTGCACCCGAATCACCGTCCCGCTCGCCCGGGTCTCTGTGCGGGCGCCAGTGCAGGCTTATCGTACCGGTGCCCCTCGTACGGGAAGAAATAAGCGCCTGTTTACATGTATGTTTATCCGGCTTCGTGAGCCACGCCCGGTGACTCGACGGCATCGACGGCGGTTGGTCTGCATCTTGCTTTGAGCCAGCGCATGTGACATTGGACGCCATGGGGCACGCCGGCATCGTTCAGCGCATACTCGAGAATCTTTCGCAGGCCGTGCTTCTGCTCGACAGCAAGCTGCGGCTTCGCTACATGAATCCGGCCGGCGAGATGTTGTTTGCCATGAGTGCCCGACAGGCCGTGGGTGAGCCGGTGGAGAAGCTGCTGCGTCGCTCGCGCGCCGTAGCCTCAAATCTGCAGCAGGCGCTCGCCAGCTCCCATCCCTACACCAAACGGGAGCTGCGTCTGGCCCTCAGTGACCGAGTGGTCACGGTGGACTGCACCGTGACGCCGTTAATCGAGCCCAATCAGGAGCGGGCTCTATTGGTGGAGCTCCAGCAATTGGACAGGCACCTGCGCGTCACCCGTGAAGAGACGCTGCTGGCCCAGCACGGCGCGATGCGGGCACTGCTTCGCGGTCTGTCGCACGAGATCAAGAATCCGCTCGGTGGCCTGCGCGGTGCCGCTCAGCTGCTGGAGCGCGAGCTCCCCGATGTTGCCCTTAAGGAGTACACCCAAGTCATCATCGGCGAGGCGGACCGGCTACAGAATCTGCTGGACCGTATGCTGGGCCCTCACACGGTTCCGCGCAAGCGCGCCGTCAATGTGCACGAGATATTGGAGCGGGTGCGCCGCCTGCTGCTGGCAGAGAGCCCGCACGGCCTGGTCATTACCCGCGACTACGATCCTAGCCTGCCCGACTTGTACGCGGATGCCGACCAGATTCATCAGGCGGTGCTGAATATTGCCCGCAATGCCACCCAGGCGCTGGGCGGGCGTGGGCGGATCCAGATGCACACCCGCGCCCGGCGGCAATTCACCATCGGCCATACCCGCCACCGCTTGGTGGCGGCGATTGAGATCGTCGACAACGGTCCGGGCATACCGCCGCGCCTGCTGGAGAACATCTTCGTGCCGATGGTGACGGGACGCGCCGAGGGGACGGGATTGGGCCTGTCCATCGCCCAGTCCCTGATCACCCAGCACAGCGGTCTGATCGAGTGCAACAGCCGGCCGGGGCGCACCAAGTTTTCCATCTTGCTTCCCCTGGAGACCAGCAATGGCTAGTGAGGGACACATCTGGGTAATCGATGACGATCGATCCATACGCTGGGTGCTGGAGCGTGCCCTGAGCCAGGCGGACATGCAGGTGACCAGCTTCGAGAGCGCCAACGGCGTGCTGTCGCGACTGCGCCAGGGCGAGCCCGACGCGGTGCTGACCGACGTGCGCATGCCGGGGCTGGACGGGCTGGCGCTGCTTCAGCAAATCCAACGTGAGTTCCCCGAGCTGCCCGTCATCGTCATGACGGCCCACTCTGACCTCGACAGTGCAGTGTCCGCCTATCAGGGCGGCGCCTTCGAGTACTTGCCGAAGCCCTTCGACGTGGACGAGGCCGTGGACGTGGTGCGCAGAGCCGTTCAGAGCCACCGCACCCGGGACGAGCAGCGCGCACCCAATGCGGCGCCGGATACGCCGGAGATCATCGGCGAGGCACCCGCAATGCAGGAGGTGTTC
>CAYQDX010000464.1:0-2808 GCA_964416345.1 uncultured Ectothiorhodospiraceae bacterium | reverse complement strand
GACAAGATCCTGGATACGGCCAGCCAGAAGGGCACCGGCAAGTGGACCGGTATCAGTGCGCTGGACCTCGGTGTGCCGCTGACGCTGATCGGCGAAGCGGTGTTTGCGCGTTGCCTGTCTTCGCTCAAGGCGGAGCGCTTGCTGGCGGAACAGCAGTACCAGCCACCGGCGAACCGCTTCAGCGGTGACCGGGAGGCCACCCTGCGGGCCATTCACGATGCCCTCTATGCGTCGAAGATTATTTCCTATGCGCAGGGTTACATGCTGATGCGCGAAGCCGCCGCCGAGTACGGCTGGAAGCTGAGCTACGGGGATATTGCCTTGATGTGGCGCGGCGGATGCATTATTCGCAGCCGCTTTCTCGGTAACATCAAAACGGCCTTCTCGCAGAACCCCGAGCTGCACAACCTGCTGCTGGACGGGTTCTTTATCGAGGCGCTCAGGAAAGCCGAAGCCGGCTGGCGCAAGGCGACGGCGCTGGGCATCGAACTGGGTATCCCGCTACCGGCCTTCAGTTCGGCGCTGGCCTTTTTTGACGGCTACCGCAGTGGCAAACTGCCGGCAAACCTGCTGCAGGCCCAGCGTGACTATTTCGGTGCCCATACCTACGAGCGTATAGACCGGCCGCGTGGCGAGTTCTTTCATACCGACTGGATCGGCTCGGGTGGCGCGGCGTCTTCCTCGACCTACGAAGTATAATGACGGCAGATTGAATGCCCGCCCGTTTTCTGCCTGGCGCTGACAACGCCGTCAACGGGCTTGCCTGAAAGATCAGACGGGCGTTAACTCACGCAGCGGCCGTACCGGTGTCGACCGCTGCGTGTGGTGTAAGGCCGGTCAGTCGCCGACCTTGAGCTTGCCGCCTTTGCCGAGGCCGCCTTTCACCGTCTGTGCCTTGTAGTTGCGTAACGCGCTGACCATCTGGTTGTAGGAGTCGGCAAAGGCGGCGGTAATCACCTTGCCTTCCGGCGTGTTGGTATAGCCGCCCAGGCCACCGGCCGTGCCGCCTCCCCAGGCGCTGCCGAAAAGTTTGAAGTCGAAGTTCTTGGCGCTGCCCACGGCGGACGAAATCTGCACCCCGGAACGGTTGTCGATCAGCAGCAACGTGGTGGCCGCCTCGTTGGAGCTGAGCCCGCCGGCAAGCGCGCCGATTGCCCGACCCGTCGAACCGAACAGTCCGCCGACGGCACCACCGATGCCACCGGTGCCCTTTTCCGAGAACTGGATACTCGGGCTCATGGTGTAGTCGGCGGCGACCATCTGGCCCTTGCCGAAACTACTGCCCGAGCGCATTTCCCCGGATTGTTCCAGGGCGCGTTCCTGCATCATATTGCCCATGGCGCGGCCGCGCTCGACCACCACGAAACAGTTGGACTGCTGGATCATCATGCGCAATACCGGCACCGTGCTGCCGAGTGTCGGATAACGGCGGTAATAGGAGTACCACCAGGGCGCCGCCTGATCTTCAACCACCGACAGTGTGCCCAGCGTCTCGTCGCAATGTTCCAGCTGGCTGTTGGCGCCTTCAGCGTTAGCGCCACCCGCGCCACCCGTGGCCGTCATACCGGAGGCGCCGCCCATTTGTGGCATGGTGCCTTCGCAGCCTCCCAGTGCAAGAACCAGCGCGGGCAACAGCGCTGCCCGCGTCGTGCGTCGAAACAAGTGGGTGGGTTTTAACCAGCGTGTATTTGTCATCGGGGTGCTCCCTTATCTGTTTGATCGGCTTCTGGTTGACGGTTTACTGCGCCACGGCCGGGTGGAAGCCGGTAGTTTTTGCATGGTAATCCAACACCGATAGCGCGGCAAATGCGCGGTCTGCGGTTCTGCGTATTTCCGCCTCAAAGTTATCTTCTGATTGAAGTTCTCCTGGTGACGCCATGACTTGCAGTAAACCGGCGGGCGATATTCCAACCGTGCAGTCGCCGGGTGGCGCCGGTGTGACAGAGGCTAGTTTTCCAGCAGGGGAAACCGGCTGGCAATGTCGTCACCGGTAAACTGCGCCACCCAGCCGTCCGGGTTGTTGAACAGGCGTATGGCGGTAAACACCGGGTTCGGGCCCATATCGAACCAGTGGCGGGTATTGGCGGGTACGGAAATCAGGTCGTCTTTCTCGCACAGCAGGGCGCAGACCTTGTCGGCCAGGTGCAGCACGAACAGGCCGTGGCCGCGTACGAAGAAACGGACTTCATCTTCGCTGTGGCGGTGTTCGGCCAGAAACTTTTTCCGCAATTCGTCTTTCTGCGGGTGATCCGGGTTCATACTCACCACGTCATAGGACTGGTAGCCCTGTTCGTTGACCAGCCGGTCGATTTCAGTTTGGTAGGCGGCGATGATGCTGTCGTTGTCGGCATCGGCGGGCAGTGCGCGGTCGGCGGACCAGCGCTGAAAGCGGATGCCCGCCTCGTGCAACAGGCTCTGGATGACAGCGAAATCATCGGTTTGCAGCTCGGGCTGGTCAGGACGTGTTTCCGGGTAGACAGTCAGTTGGCTCATACGGTTACCTGTTAAGAGGGGGTGTTGATACATTCCTCAGTAAAAACACATATGCCATCATGACATGCTGGCAGAGGGCGTCTGACCACGCGGCTCGAGCCCCCGATACCAGAATGTCGATGGGGTACGTCTGGCGACAGGCTACCAAGAATTGCCATTCCCTGGATACAGAGAATTCCCTGGATCGGGGTTCCTGAGCGGGGAAAACCGGCCACTTCCAGACATCCAGCACCACGGAAAACCGGCGAAAGCGGACATTCAACGCCCAGGTAAGCGGCATTCAGCATGGAGCGCTTGCTCGGGCCAAAATGGCGA
>CAYQDX010000463.1:0-2809 GCA_964416345.1 uncultured Ectothiorhodospiraceae bacterium | reverse complement strand
CTCTCCGGACCCTCCACGGAGTTGGCAGCCAGCCAGCTGTGGTAGGTCCCGATGGCCGAGACCAAATCGGCCCTCCAGCGGTCGAAAGTCTCGAGCTCCTGCGCAAATCGTCCTAGCTGCATGACGTTACTCCTGCCGCAGTCGATGGTGCAAAGAACGCCAACTCGTTGGTTTATATGCCGGCGGCAGATAACAGTCAATACGCTGTTCAGCGCCGGCCGGCATTGCCGCCGGTCAGCCCCGGTCCGCTCGCGCCGCGGGCACCATGTGCGGCGACAGGATCTCGGGCAGTCTGAACGGTGCGCTGATGCGCAAGCGCTTGCGTCGGGTTCCCGCGCCCGAGACCAAGGCGACCCGGGATTTGGGCACGCCGAAGCCGGCGGCAAGGAAGCTTGTGAGATGGGCGTTGGCCCGCCCTTCCACGGGTGGGGCAGTGATGCGCACCTTCAAGCAGTCTCCGTGAGGGCCGACGATCTCGTCGCGATTGGCGCGCGGCTGGACCTGAACATCAAGCACCAGATCGTCGCCGGCCCACCGATACCAGCTCATCAGGTGAGACCGAGGCCCCAGCCCACCAGCGGCTTGATCAGCAGGATATGCAGGAGCTGGATGCCGATCAGCACGACGATGGGCGAGAAGTCCAGCCCGCCCATGGGCGGGATCATCTGGCGCGCCGGCGCCAACACCGGCTCGGTGAGTCGGTATAACAGGACCGTCGCCGAGTTGTAGGTGCCCGGACTGACCCAGCTCAGAATCACCTGAATGAGGATGGCGTACAAGTATACGTCGAGCAACAGGCCGAGCAGACTGGCCACCGAGAGCACCAGCAGCGCGCCCAGTGACAGGGCGGCGCCCTGCAGCCCGGCGACGACGATCCATTCCACACACTGCAGCAGCAGCATCAGCACCACGGCAGCGAGGTCGATGCCCATCCATCCGGGAATCACGCGGCGCAGCGGCAGCAGCGGGGGATTGGTGGCCTTGACCAGAAACTGGGAGATGGGATTGTAGAAGTCTGCCCGCACCCACTGCAGCAGGAAGCGCAGCATCACGGCGAGGATGTACAGGCCGAACAGGGTCCGGACGAGGAACTCGCCGGCCTCACCGAGCGCACCGCCCATCAGCTCTCGCCCAGGATTTCGGCCAGCTCCCCCGAGCGGGCATGGGCGGCCTCCAGGGCGCGCCGGAACAGGGTCCTGATCTCGCCCTGCTCCAGGACCCGCACGGCCCGCTCCGTGGTGCCCCCGGGTGAGGTGACCCGAGCCCGCAGACTGGCCACGTCCTCGTCGCTCTCCAAGGCCATCTTGGCGGCTCCGTAGGCGGTCTGCAGTGTCAGCAGCCGAGCGGGTTGCTCCGAGAGGCCCAGCTCGACGGCGGCCCGCTCCAGGGCCTCCATCACCAGGAAGAAATAGGCAGGCCCGCTGCCGGAGAGTGCGGTGACTGCGTCCATGTCCTCTTCGCGCTCCAGCCACAACGTGACCCCGACGGCACGCATGATGGATTCCGCGAGATTGCGCTGCTCTTCGCTTACCTGGTCGTTGGCATACAGGGCGATGGCGCCGCTTTGGACCAGCGCTGGCGTATTGGGCATGGTGCGGACGATGGCGGCGCCACCGCCTAGCCAGCGTTGCAGGTCCGATTCGCGAATGCCGGCGACCACCGAGAGCACCAGCGGTCGGCGCGCCGCCACGGTCTCGGCCACTGACTTGGCGACCTCCCGCAGCGCCTGTGGCTTGACCGCGAGCACCAGCACATCGGCATGCACGGCCGCCTCCGGGTTGTCCGTGCATAGCTGCACGCCGAAGCGCTGCCGCACGGCGCCGCGCTGCTCCTCGCTGACATCCGCAACGTACAGGCGCTTGGGCTTGCAGCCGGCGCTGACCAGGCCGCCGATGAGGCTGCGCCCCATGTTGCCGGCCCCGATGAAGCTGATGTTACTCTCCCGCATGCGGTGTCGATTCCGTAGTCATGGACGAGGCAATTATTCTATCAGACTGGCCGCCACGGGGACCGAACAGCGCAGTGCCGATACGCACAATAGTGGCGCCCTCGGCGATGGCGGCCTCCATGTCGGCGGTCATCCCCATGGACAGCGTGTCCAGGGTGAATCCCCGCGCCAGACAAGCATCGTAGAGCACCCGTAGGCGGCGGAAGGGGGCGCGCTGCGCCGCGGGTTCCGGGCCGGGAGTCGGAATGACCATCAGACCCCGAAGTCTCAGGCGCGGCAGACACACCACGGCCTGCGCCAGCGCCCACAGCGCCTCGGGGGCCACCCCGGCTTTGGTCGGCTCGGCGTCGATATTCACCTGGAGGCAGAGATTGAGGGGGGGCAGCGCAGGCGGACGCTGGAGGGAGAGGCGCTCTGCGACCCTCATTCGGTCCACGCTGTGGACCCAGTCGAAGTGCTCGGCGATGGCGCGAGTCTTGTTGCTCTGGATGGGGCCGATGAAATGCCACACCAGCGGCAGATCGGCCAGGGCGGCCATCTTGGGAAGAGTCTCCTGCAGATAGCTCTCGCCGAAGGCCCGCTGGCCGCGGGCCGCCAGCTCGCGGATGGCCTCCACCGGATGGGTCTTGCTCACCGCCAAGAGCTCAACGGAGCCGGGTGGGCGGTCGAACTTCAGCTCGGCCGCGCGGATATCGCACAGTACTGCCTGCAGGCGGGCGCCGAGCCCGGTCGTGTTGCGCGTCATCTGCGTTGGGTTTACTTTTAAGGCCGCCGCGGCGTGAGCCTAGGCACGGTCCGCGCATCACGCGCTCGTCTCTTGGGGGAGCCCGATGGATATCGCCGAACTTTTAGCCTTTTCCG
>CAYQDX010000462.1:0-2817 GCA_964416345.1 uncultured Ectothiorhodospiraceae bacterium | reverse complement strand
GGCCGCCGAGCCCTGGACAGACTTGCCGGCCGCCAGCAGCACCACCTCCCGCCAGAGCGTTTGGGGTCTGGTCTTGCATTGATGCAAAACGTGGTCTCGCTCTCTCGACCGCTATGCACCACCCTCCCCCATCAACACCTCCAAGATCCTCCTGTACCACTTGATCCGCACCACCGGCAAGCCGTCGCTGTGGCGCCGGGTGGTGTCCAGAAGAATGGGATGTCGGGTTACGCTGGGAGATGTTGGGTTACGCTTCGCTAACCCAACCTACCGGTCTTTGTGGTCGCGGAAGCTGATGACGAGGCCCTTCTGCTCCAGGAGCTCGTTGACCTTCTGGCCGGAGAGGCCGATCTCGCGGCAGATGTCGGAGGCGGTGAGCAAGGGTACCCGCCATACGGGTACCCTTTTCGTTCGCATCAAGCACTCTGGCCAAAAGCCGACGATCTGTCGGTTTTGAGCTTTCGTGTGTTTAAGCTGCTGTTTTGGCTTGGTTGTTCCATTTTGGAGGGTTTGGATTTGAGTTGTTGGATTACGCTTTGCTAATCCAACCTACAGCTGTTTGGATCCCCTCATCCTGGCCTTCTCCCGTGGGGAGAAGGGACGTTTGGGACTGGTTTGGGTGCCCTCATCCTGGGCTTCTCCGGGAGGGAGAAGGAACGCTCCGCCAGCCCTGGGCCTGGCTCATCATTCACGGTCCCAAAGACATCGAAAACCGCACCTAGCGCACCGACTACCGCGGCCCCTGCCTCATCCATGCCGGTCGCCAGTGGCACACCCACCCCCGGGACTGGCCTAGCGAATTCCACGGCATCGCCCTGCCGCCGCCGTCCGCGTTACCCAGGGGCGGCATCGTCGGCCGGGTCGACATCATCGACTGCGAGACCAAGCACGCGAGCCCATGGTTCGAGGGTCCCTACGGCTTCGTCCTGCAAGACCGTCGGCCCCTGCCCTTCGTGCCCTTCCCCGGCCGGCTCGGTTTCTTTTGTGTGCCGTCGCATGTGATCGCAGATGGACATTGAAGACTATGCTCCGCTGCAGGCCGAGCGCACCGCGCAGCTTGGCATGGATCTGCAGTGAAGACACCGCCCGGCCAACTGGCTCTGGACCTCGCCCATGAGGCACGGCAGGAGCAGGTGGCCTGATGTTCCTCTCTCCCGAGCAGATCGAGATCCTGACCGGCAAGCAACGCCACCGCGCCCAGGTCCGTGCGCTGGTCGCCATGGGCATTCCCCACCATCTACGCCCCGATGGCCGGCCGATTGTGCTGGCAACCGACCTGGAGCACCATGAGGAAAAGCCACAACGGGCCCCGAAGGCGCCCGACTTCTCCTCCCTGGAGGCATAGTGGATGGCTCCCCCTCGCAAGCGCAATCCGGAGAATCGGCCACTCCCTACCAACTGGGCGCGCAAGCACGGGGCCTATTACTACCGCGTCCCGGTTGGTCTGGAGCCGCAGTGGGGCGGCAAGAAGTGGTTCAGGCTCGGCGCCACCCTATCCGAGGCGCACCGAGCATGGGCTGAGCGGCTGGATCTCCAGCGGGAAGCCAAGACGATTGGGGAACTGCTCGACCGATATCTGGCGCAGGTGGTGCCAGAGAAAGAATATTACTCTCAGCGGCGTGACAGCGTCTCCCTGCGCCGGCTGAGGCCGGTCTTCGGTCACATGCACCTGCACGAGCTCGAGCCACACCATGTCTATCGCTATGCCGCTTTGGTGAGGCAGAAGCATGGCGTGGCCTCTGCGCATAACGATGCATCGACCCTGCGGCATGTATTCAGCAAGGCTGTTGAGTGGGGGTCTGGTTGCCAGGAACCCTATCCTGGGTCAGGTCCGCCTACCCCGACCGGAGCCGCGGCAACGGTACGTCGAGGATTGGGAGCTACGGGAAGCGCTCCTGGTCGCCAATCCGATGCTCCGCGCCCATATTACGCTCAAGCTCATCACCGGGCTCAGGCGCGGCGACATGCTGCGGCTGAGGCCATCAGACTGGCAGAATGACGGCCTGCATGTCCGTCCGCATAAGACCGCCAAATCAAGTGGAGTTGCGCTGGTGATTGAGTGCACGCTGTCACTCGCGGCTGCTATAGATTCGGCATTGGCTGCCAGGTCGAAGGACATCTCCCCCACGATCTTCTGCAGTCGCTATGGGCGTTCCTTCATTTCGGCCGATGGCACGGCATATGCGTTTGACGCTGCGTGGGCACGGTTCATGCGCCGGGCGCTGGCGGAGACCGCCCTCGAGGAAAGATTCCAGGAGAAGGACCTCCGCAAGAAGGTCGCCAGCGACATGCCATTAGAGGATGCCAGGGCGTTGCTCGGCCACACCAGCGCAGCCACTACGCGCCGGCATTATCGACTCCGCGGCGAGCGCGTGAAGCCTCATGAGCCGAAATGAATGAGACACTCCGGCATTTATGACGCAGGGCGATCTCGGGACAGTTCTCAACCGGTTGCTTAATAGAATAAATTAAAAACGAAAATGAAAGTCCTGGTCGCCGAAGATGACATGCACATCCGGGAAGGCCTGATGGAGATCCTGGCCCGGGAAGGCTACCAGCCCCTGGGGGCCGCCGACGGGCTCCAGGCCATGACCCTGTTCCGGAGGGAGGCGCCGGCGTTCGTCTGCCTGGACGTGATGATGCCCGGGCGCGACGGCTACGAGGTTTGCCGGGAGATACGCAAGTCCAATCCGCGGGTGCCCATCATCTTCATCAGCGCCAAGACCGAGGAGGTGGACAAGGTGGTGGGCCTGGAGCTGGGCGCCGACGACTACATCACCAAGCCCTTCGGCGTGCGCGAGGTCATCGCCCGCATCC
>CAYQDX010000461.1:0-2821 GCA_964416345.1 uncultured Ectothiorhodospiraceae bacterium | reverse complement strand
GCAGGGCTGCGGCGTTGCTTGCCAGGTATCCCTGCAGCCACCTGAGCTTGGCGATGACTTCTGCGACGTTGCTCGTGGTTGCCGGGTGAACCTCCATCCACAGAGCGCAATCCGGGTCATTCGGCGCGCGATAGCCGAGGCCATAGTCCCAGCGCGGCGCGTCCCTGTGCTCCGGCTCGCGGGCAAGCGTCCCGTCGATGTCGATGCTACCGACGATCTTGCCTCGCTTGCACGTGACCAGCGTTCGGTGCTCATGCTTTAGGGCCTGTTTGCCGTCGCGAAACGCCGCGCTCAGGGGTGCAGCTGCCTGCTTGACCGCTGCCTCGAAATCCATCACCGGCTCCCCTGAGCTGTCCGGTTGGCCACCTCGGCGACGATGTCTCCCACGCGCCCGGAGAAACCGGTCAGCCCGCCCCAGTCAGCTTCTGCGCGATCGTCCGCCGCCGGATCGAGGCTCGAGATGTCCTTGACTCGACCGTTGCGGTCGAAGAACTGCACACGATAGTCCTTCTTCAAGGCTTCCTGCGCCATCTTGTTGGTACCCGCGGTGGATTTCAATCCAAGCATCTTCAACACGTCGCGCGGGCCGCCGTCTTGGTGCTTGAGGAAGCGCAGCGCCCACACCACGTCCAGCACATGGGGTGAGTGGGTGGACAGGCATACGCGATATCCACGGCAGAGCAGCTCCAGGACGAGTGCCAGCACGGCGGAAATGGCGTCCGGATGCAGGCCCATCTCAAGCTCTTCGATGACTACCCACTCCAGCTTGTCGCGTCGGGAGACACGCGACGGCGGGATGAGCCAGTAGAATCCGAGCAATAACGGCACGAACTCGCGCTGCCCGGCTGACCACACCAGATAGGGCAGGGGGCTCTCGCTGTTGGGTCCCTTGAGGGCGATGCGCCGCTGGAACTTCTCCGCATCCGTTTGCAGTCCGAAGCCCCCGAAGATATGTTTGCCTATCTGATCGCGGTAGGCGCTGCCGAGCCGGTTGCTTTGCGGGAATAGCTCCGCCTTCTGTGCAAACTCGTTTTGGATCAGGTTGTGCAGCCGCTCACTGAAGGCCCGCAGCGCGAAGGGATCACCGGAGCGATACTCGGTGAAGGTTCGCGTCAGGCCGTCGCGTAGGCTCATCACCCGCTGGGCAGGCACGAAGAACAGCCGCTCCTCCGGAGCGTGCTGGCGGCGGCGGGATTTGATGAATTCCTTCAGGTCACGTTCTTCACCATCGACCGACAAGGCACTTTCGTTTGGACTCCAGATGGCTGCCATACCTTCGCCGAAGTAAAGGTCGAGGAAATTCCTTAGGTCGTTGCCCCAGTCGATGTTGAAGCGCCTCAGCTCACTGTGGATTGTGGGTGCGTCGATGACGAGCTTGAGCAGCTGCAGGAATATGCTCTTGCCGGTGGCCTGGGGTCCCACCAGTACGGTCAAGTCGCCGAAGCGGATGTCCGCCTCCCGGATTTGGCCGACATTGCGAACGGCTATGCGATTGGGTTTCATATGGTACCTCGTCGCAATCTCAAGCCAGGTCGATGACTTTCAGCGACTCGATCCCTCTGTTGTCGACGATCTTTACGGCGATGCGTCGGTTCTCGCCGGCGGGGAAGGGTAGGGAGACGGTCCCGTGAAATTGCTCAAGCAGCTCCTCGTCCAGCTCGGCCTTGCCGGTCCAGTTGAGGTAGGGCGCCTGCATGCGCTTGAGCTGCTCCAGGGCCTGGCGCATGACGGCCTCGTCATTGGAGGCAAGGGCGTCGTCGATGAGCCGCTCGATCTGGGCGCGACCGATGTCGAAATTCAGCGCCGGATCGATGTGCGGGTCGTAGCTCCAGGCGCTCTCTTCCTCCACTCCGTCGCTGCTGGTGTCCACCATGCCGACGTGGGGGTTGTTCTTGCGGCGGTCGGAGTAGCGGTAGCTGAGGATCTGTTTCGCTTGACCGGCGGCGCTGCGCGGCTTGGGAGCCGATCTGGGAGCGCGGCGGCCGGCGGCTGGCTTTGGCGGCGGCGCCTCCTGGGTGTGCAGGCTCGGCTCCTGCTCTTCATTGCCCCTGTCCTGGGTTTGCGGGGCCCGCATCACCGAGCCGCCGCGCCCGCGGCCGATTATCAACAGGCCTTCGGCGATGAGTCTGTCACGTGCCTGCCGGTAGTCCGCCTCGGTGATGGGAAATTCGGCTGCCCGGATAAGCCGCTCCAGCAGGGACTTGTTGCCGATGCTTCCGTCTAGCGGCACATTCTGCAGGATCAGCTCGCGCAGCGCGCTATTGTGGTCGGGCATGGTCCGCTCCTTCGCAAGTCCCTGCCGAACGGCCTTGCCACTATAGACGGAGTTTCCCGTCCAGCTCTTGGGATGCCGGCCGCTGGTGAGGTAGCGTGCCCGAAGGGTAGTAGCCAGTGCAAGCCGAGGCGCGCGCTGTGCTCAATCGCGGGCAAACCCGCTCCCACCGGCGCTAGGGGGAGTGGGACGGGCGGAAACTGGCATGCCGTCCTGAAGGGAGCGAGCTTGCTCGCGATTCGCCTTGCGGGTCATCGCGGGCAAGCCCGCTCCCACGGTGGGTTTCCGCGGGATTTGTGGCTATCCCGCGAAGACGGATGCGCCTTCAGCGCACGAATGCATTCTGCCCCGCGTAGACCGCGGAATCGCCCAGATACTCCTCGATGCGTAGCAGCTGGTTGTACTTCTCCACCCGCTCGCCCCGGCACGGTGCGCCGGTCTTGAGGTGGCCAGTGCCCAGCGCCACGGTGAGGTCGGCGATGAAGCTATCTACAGTCTCGCCGCTGCGGTGGGAGACCATCGCCCCCCAGTTGGCCGAATAGGCCAGCT
>CAYQDX010000460.1:0-2822 GCA_964416345.1 uncultured Ectothiorhodospiraceae bacterium | reverse complement strand
TCCTCGCCCCGCGCTCGTGCCTTCGACTTCAGATCGTTCACGATGGTAAAGACGTCAGGCGGAAGACGTTGAATCCGTGGAAATTCTTCTTTCACGAGGGGGTTCCTGAGTAGTGTCGATGGGGGACCCGCGGGACCCGGCATGCAACTGGGGGCCGGCGCCTAGTACTCCATCCAGGCGCGGTGCACCGAATTTGGTAAAATTACTGTTCCCGCAAAACCGTGTCAATCGAGCCGGCAGGGCGCATGAAGCTGACTTTGGATTCACAGGGCGACGCCTACACCATCAGCAGCTACGACCGCGGACGGGTGGTGATTGCCGAGCAGGTGCTCACCCGCAGCCTGATCCTGGCACCGGATCGCCTGCTGCGCGACTGGCCCCCACAGACCTTCCCTGAGCTGCGGCGCGAGCACTTGGAGTGGGTGCTTCCCATGGAGCCGGAGCTCGTGCTGCTCGGCACCGGCACTCGCCTGCGCTTTCCAGACCCCGGCATCACCTTGCCCGTGCATAGCCGGCGGGTGGGGCTAGAGGTGATGGACACCGGGGCGGCGTGCCGCACCTACAACGTGCTCAGTGCGGAGGGCCGGCGGGTGGTGGTCGCCCTATTGCTAGCTTGAGCGTGACCCCGCCGAGGCGGAAAGGGTTTGCCTCACACCAGGGATTCGATGGAGTAGCCTTCGGCCTCCAGAATCTCCCGCAGGCGCTTCAGCGCCTCCACCTGAATCTGCCTGACTCGCTCCCGAGTCACGCCGATCTCGTGGCCCACCTCTTCGAGGGTGCAGATATCCCTGCCATGGAGCCCGAAGCGCCGCTCGACGACTTCCCGCTGTTTGTCGTTGAGCTGGGACAGCCACAGATCCACGTGCTGACGCATGTCGTCATCCTCCAGCAGCTCGGAGGGATCCAGGTTGTTCTCATCCGGAATGGCATCTAGCAGCGACTTTGTGCTCCCATTGCCCAGTGGGCTGTCCATCGAAGCCTCGCGCTCATTGAGGCCCAGCATGCGCTGCACCTCCTCCAGCGGCCGGTCGAGCAGCTGCGCCACCTCGTCGGGGCCCGGCTCGTGGTCGGTGGTGCGTGCAATAGCCTTGACCGCCCGCAGGTAGACGTTGATCTCCTTGACCACGTGTATGGGCAGACGCACCGTGCGGGTCTGGTTCATAATGGCCCGTTCTATGGTCTGACGAATCCACCACGTGGCATAGGTAGAGAAACGGAAGCCACGCTCGGGATCGAACTTCTCTACCGCCCGAATCAGCCCCAGATTGCCTTCCTCGATCAGATCCAGCAGCGCCAGTCCGCGGTTCATATAGCGCCGTGCAATCTTCACCACCAGACGCAGATTGCTCTCGATCATGCGCGACCTGGCACGCGGATCGCCCTTCTGGGCCAGGCGTGCGAGGCACACCTCCTCTTCTGCCGTCAGCAGTGGCGAGAAGCCAATCTCACTGAGATAGAGACGGGTCGCATCAAGGTCGCCGGCACCGAGCTCGCCAGGGGTAAAGCTGGCCTGCTCCCCTTCATCCTCCTCGGCCTCGCCCTCCTCCATCTCTGCGCTCAGTGCGGCAAAGTCCTGGCCTTCGTCTCCGTGCTCATCCTCTACGGTGGGGTCTCTTGGTGGCATCTATCAACCCTTGCAGAGTAGCGCCGACGCTCTAGAACTCTGACCCACGCTGTGCGCCTGAGTTTCTCAGGTGGTATCTAAGCTGTGGTGCCTGCCGCGGACCCTATAGCGGGGGCAGGAACCGCAGGGGATCGACCGGCTTGCCGTCGCGCCTTATCTCGAAGTGGAGCATGACGCGGTCGGTGCCAGTGCTGCCCATCTCCGCGATCTGCTGTCCCCGACGTACTTCGTCGCCCTGCTTCACCAGCAATTTTCTATTATGTGCGTAGGCACTTAGATAATCGTTATCGTGCTTTACGATGATAAGCTGACCATATCCCACGAGTCCACTTCCGCTATAGACCACTTTCCCCCGCGCCGCCGCGTCAATCGGCTGGCCCGGCCGACCTCCGATGTCCACGCCCTTCTTGCCCTGGGCATCCGCGGAGAAGGTGCGCAGAATTCTTCCTTGTGTCGGCCAGCTCCATGCCACCGACCCCGAGGCGCGATGGCGGATGCGCGCTGCCGGCGCGCCCGCAGGTGCCGCGTGATGCGGGTGCCGTTGGCGCACCAAGGCCGCCGGCACCGCCGCGGTGCGGCCGGACGCCGAGCGGGCCTGAACCGCGACCGCGCGGTCGATCCGCAGGCGCTGACCGGGAAAGATCCGATACGGCGGTCGGATCCCGTTCCATGCCGCCAGCTCCCGATAATCGTGCCCGTAGCGAAAGGCGATGGAATAGAGGGTATCGCCCCGAATCACGGTGTAGTAGACGGGCGCCGCGTCGGCGGAAGCTCCCTCACCACGCACCGGTGCGACCGGCGGATGACTGGCGCAGGCGGTGAGTAGCACCGCCAACGGGCCCAGCCGAGCCACCTGCCGCCACGCACTGCGCATCAGTCGCGCAGCACAACATAGAGTGTCAGGGCACCCAGGACGGTGATCCAGCCCAGGCGATCGATGTGCTTGCGCAGCATGGGCGCCAACATCCCATCGGGCGAGAAGGGAAAGAACGACGACTCGGCGAAGCTCAGTCCCCGCAGGCAGCGGGGAGCGTGGGGATGAACGGCCCAGATCAGTGCCTTGTCGTACGTCGCGGAGAACAGGCGCATCAACATGCCCCTTGTCGCAATGGCACGAAGCTCACCGGGCCCAACGGGGTCTGCTCGTAGGCATCGCCGATGCGGGTGATGAGGAGCAGCTCCTGGGACCAGCCGGTGC
>CAYQDX010000459.1:0-2854 GCA_964416345.1 uncultured Ectothiorhodospiraceae bacterium | reverse complement strand
CGGTGCAGCTCGCCGGGAGCGAGATCTACGAAATCCTGAAGAAGCGCCTGTTTACCGAGCTACCTGACGAGAACCTCACGGACTCTGTGGCAGAGGCTTTCGCCGAGCAGGTTAAGGCCGCCGAAGACGGCGGCTACCTCGCCGCACGGGCCATGGAGCAGGTCGCCGAGAAGGTCCGCGAGACCTATCCGTTCCACCCGTCGTTCAAGCACCTGGTGGCGCTTTTCAAGGAGAACGAGGGCTTTCGCCAGACCCGCGGCCTCATGCAGTTCACCGCCCGCTTATCGCGCAGCGTGTGGAGCCGGGAGGCCAACGATGTTTTCCTCATCGGCACCCAGCACCTGGATCTCAACGATCCGGAGGTCCGCGACGAGCTGCAGCGGGTCAACCCGGTGTTGCTTCCAGCGGTGGTCAATGACATCGCCGACAACGGCAACGCCCGAGCCGAGGAGATCGACGACGACTTGGGCAGCGACGCCGCCAGCCAGGTCGCCAAGCTGGTGCTCTCCGCCTCCCTGTCCCGCGCTGTGGGTGCCCACACCGGGCTTACCCAGGCTGAGATCATCGAATACCTGGTTGCCCCCTATCGCAAGGCCGACGAGCTCCTGGCCGGCCTGGACCGCTTGCGCGACCGGGCCTGGTATCTGCATCGCGAGGGCGAAGCCTTCTACTTCAAAGAGACCGAGAACCTGGGCAGGCGTATCGAGCGCGACGCCAAGCAGATTCCGGCGCCGAAGCTGGAGCAAGCCCTGATCAACCGTCTCACGGGCCTGTTTCAGGCCCACAGCAGATCCAGGGCGGCTTACCAGGAGGTCCAGATCATGCCGCGTCTGGATGACGTGCGGCTCTCCGGGGCTCGGATCCTGTTGGTGGTGCAGCCGGATGGGCGCACCCCACCAGAGGCAATTCGCAATTTCTTCGAGTTTCAGCAGGAGAAGAACAACGTCCTGGTCCTATCCGGACACGACAGCCACTTGGCCAATGAGGTAGAGGCGCGGCTACGGGAGCTCTACGCCATCGAGAAGATCTGCGAGAAGCTCAAGCCGGGCGACTCACTGTTCGAGGAGGCCCGCGACAAGCTCGAAGAGCTCGCCGAGCGCTTCACCAAGGCGGTCGCTGGGGCCTACAATCGGCTGTTTTTCCCCGGCGGAGATGGGGAGCTGGTCATGGCCACCATCGACAACGGCCTGAGCTTCGGGGAGGGCGAGTATTCTGCGGAGGCGCAGATCGAGAAGCTCCTGGCCAGCGCCCGCTGCGACAACAAGCTCGCCCTGGACATGTTGGAGGAGCTGCCCGCCTACTGGGCCATGGCCGAGACCTACTTGTGGCCTGCCAAGAACCGCCGTGTCCCCTGGCGCGACCTCGTCATGCGCGCCAAGACCGATCCGACCTGGCCCTGGATGCCTGGAGCGCGGGGGCTGGAGCAGCTACGCGACGAGGCGCTCAAGCAAGGCCGCTGGCGCCAGACGCCGGAGGGTCACATCGAGAAGGGACCATTCCCACCGGAAAAGACCTCGGTGAACGTCACGCCGCTGGGGACGAATCGCGATACCGGCGAGACCTCGCTCTCGCTAACTCCGCGCAACGCCGGTGACAGTCCGCGCGTCTATGTCGCCAAGACCGCCGGCGTCTCCGAGCACCCTACCCAGGTCCAGGATCTCGAGGACTTCCGGACCACGGAGGCGACCCTCTACTTCATCGCCGAGGACAGCAGCGGCAAGTACGAAACCGGCGAGCCGACCCGGTGGACGGCCGAGCTCACCGTGCGCCACGAGGTTCACAAGCTTGTCGACACCCGCAAGGTCGAGCTGCGCTGCGCCCCGCCTGCGGAGCTGCGGTACACCCTCGACGGCACCAACCCCAAGGAAGGTACGCTCTACGCTGATGCGTTCCCGGTGCCGAGCAGAGGCTGCACGATTTTGGTCGCGGCCAAAGTCGGCGAGGTGGAGAAGAGTGCCAAGTTCGTAGTTCCTCCCGAGGGTGATGAGCGAATCGTCATAGACGAGCAGAAGCCGGCCCGGCTTGCCGACGCCAAGCGTGTCTCCATCGATACCACCGACAGGGCGTTCGGATTCATTCAGCGCTTTAGAGACCGTTCGGACACCTTGCTGCGCGGCGTCCAGATCATCCTCGGGGAGGGCGAGAGCGCCGTGCAGATCCGCTTCAACGAGCGTGAGCTGACGGCTGCGGCCATCGAGACCGCCATTCGGGGTATTCGCCAGGCGCTCGGGGACGAGCAGGCTCCGGTCCAGGTGCTAGTCAAGGGCGGCGTGACCTTCGGCGACGGCTTCGCCCTGAAGGAGTTCGCCGAAGTGACCGGAATCGAGCTCAAGCCTGGTGATGTAATCCAAGATAGCGCCTGATGAGCGAGAGAGTTGCCCGAGGCCCCAACCGACTTCTTGTGGCACATGAAGAAAGCGCTCTCGCAAAGGCGCAAAGGACGCAAAGGGAAAGGGAGATCATGAATGAGATCTTCCTTGGCGCCTTTGCGTCTTGGCGAGAACCTTTCTTCTTCCGGGACAGCCACAAATTCTGCCGAGGAGCCCGATGTCCAAGACCCCCGATAAGCAGACTGCCTACGCCCACCGTACTTTGGGCTTCGGCGTGCCGGCGACCTCCGACCCGCATCACTTTGTCGTTCGGATTCCACGGGGCAATGCGGCACCGGTGGTGATTTACGAGCACCTGGGGATGGCCTCTGAGACGGCGCGCGAGCAGGTCATCGACCGGGTCCTGCTGGATCGTGCCCGTTGGACCGGTATCCGCGCCGAGGTGCAACGAGCCTTCAATGCCCGGCTGAAGGACCACAATCTGGCGACCGCCAGCTGGAAGCTCGGCGACACCCCAGTCGACC
>CAYQDX010000458.1:0-2856 GCA_964416345.1 uncultured Ectothiorhodospiraceae bacterium | reverse complement strand
CTCGGCAGCTGCAGCGCGAGATGCAGCCAAGCCAGCTCATTGTCGGGATCGGCCGCCAAGAGCCTGCGTGTCTGAGCTGCCCAGTCGGCATGAGGCTCCACGCCATAGCTGCGTGGATTGTAGGCCAGTGCTTCCCAATCACGGGCAAATGCGGCGTCCCGGCGGACATAGAGGTTGCTCACACGATCGTAGGCGACGAGCTTCCATGCCGGATCGTCGATCGATATTTTCAGGGCCTCTCCCACGACATCCAGGCATACGGCGTCGATTGCGTAGTTGCTCACGGTCTTGTCAAAGGCAGCACGTTTGTTGATTGCGAGCATGTATTCTGTTAGCAGATGGTCGTCGTAGATAGTCGGTGTCCGGCCATCGATGAAGAAGCGTGCCTTGCCCCCGAGGCGCCACTCCAGGAAGCCACCGAATTGATAGGAATTGAGTACACGGATTGGCTTGTCCGCTTGCTTGGCGATGCTCGCAAGCACGGTTGCCGTCGAGGTGGGATATTGTCGATAATCAAATGGATAGGAAGTCACCCTATGATCCAGCAACGGCACTGGTAGAGGATAGAGCTTCACTATGACCAGCCCGATTGCGACGAAGGTGAGCAACGGCACCTGCCGGCCGAGTCTCTCGAGCCGCGGGCTCGATGCCCGCAGGGCCGCCACAGTGGGCCTGACTAGAAGCACGCATAGCTCTCCCTCGAATCGGGTGTGTGCAAGGAGCTGCAACGCAAAGAAGCCAATAAGAAATGCTTCACCCCAAAAAAAGCGAATGAGCCCGCCCAGCACTGACAAGAGATAAGTGACAAGCAGCGCGAACAAGATCCACGGATAGCGGGTCGGCGCCAGCCACTCCTGAATGTAATTCAGGCTCTCTCCGCGAGCATGCGAAAAGAGTACATGCAGAATGTCCAACCCAAATGGACTGCAGAGCGGCAGCAGCCCGACCCCGGCCACCAGCGTCAGGCGCCCTCGCCAGGGGGGAACGGCGGCCCTAACCTTTGGGTCGAGCAAGACATGGATCCCCACAGCGGCCGCCGCCACGACCACAGATGGATGGACGTTGGCCCAAATCAGAAGCAGGACGGCCGTCGTGACGGCCGTCCCCCGGCTAGGCGCTCGGGAAAACAGCCAAACCAGGGCCGCCAAGCCCAAGTATCCCAGCAAATGGGGCCGCAGCAGCTCGTGTGGCACGATCACAGGAAGCATGGCCAGGAGGGTGACCACCAAAGGCGGAAAGTCTCGCGGCCGGGGCGCCGAAACCAACGCCAGTAGATAAATAATCGCTGTTAGAATCAGTAGCTTGAATGCCAATAGCCCCCAGATCCCCGCCGCCACGTCAGCCAATGCGAGACAGACCTGGAACAGCCAGGCAAAATTCACCCACGGGGCATTAGGGGCGGTGAAGGAGTGTATCTCCCGTGCCAGAACCTCGCCGTGCTGAAGCATCCATTGACCGCTCGCCAATTGCCACCACAGATCCCGGCTGGCGAGCGGTGTCAGCACGGCGAGCGCCGCGGCGAAGGCAATGAAGACTCGCAACCCAGTCACCATGTACGGCTCCCCTCAAATGCCGCTACCCGCACCACTGCGCAAGCGACTTCAATCCAATGCCGTGGACTATTGTACCGGCACACCGGATAGTAGACGCATGGGCTAGGCAAATTGTAGTATGGTCACTGACTCGCATAGCTAGGGCGTGGCCGGAACCACGCTGGGCAAGCTGCCAAGCGAGGCGGATCCCAGGCTCCGGCGCTGCCCCAATAGCTCACACAGCCGAGCAACAACCGAGTGATCATGATGCCTGTAGAGCAGGAAGCTATTAGTCCGGGTCCGGGCGACACTCCTAGAATAAGCATCATTCTGCCCGCTAAAAATGAAGGCAGCGCTCTTAGATGCTTGCTACCTCGCCTGTGCGAAGCCCAACCCGGTGCTGAAATCATCATTGCGGACGACGCATCCAGCGACGACACCGCGATGGTGGTCCAGCTCAACGGCGCTCAGCGTATTGTACACCCCTATAGCATGGGAAATGGGGCCGCGATCAAGTCTGGCGCCCGTGCGGCCAACGGAGAGGTTCTAGTATTTCTCGATGCAGACGGACAGCACGATCCACGAGACATACCACGAATCCTGGCTAAATTGGAGGAAGGGTACGAAATGGTAGTTGGTGCACGCAGCTCACAATCCCAGGCGAATCTTGGCCGCTCCATTGCCAACAGGATTTACAACATCGCTGCGAGCTGGATGGTCGGACACCAAGTCCAGGACCTCACTTCCGGCTTCCGTGCTGTCCGCGCCAAGCCATTTAGAAAGTTCCTACACCTGCTCCCCAACGGCTTCTCGTATCCCACAACCATTACCATGGCGTTCTTTCGTGCCGGTCATCCAGTCGCCTACCTCCCGATCCACGCCGGTCGTCGCCAGGGAAAGAGCCACATTAAACCTCTGCAGGACAGCCTGCGTTTTCTGCTGATCATCTTCAAGGTGGGAACGCTCTATTCCCCACTCAAACTGTTCTTCCCCGCAAGCATGCTGTTCTTCGTCACTGGATTGAGCTATTACCTTTACACCTATCACACGGTATCTCGATTCACGAACATGAGCGCGCTGCTGTTTATCGTCTCCATCGTCGTGTTTCTCATTGGCCTAGTGTCCGAGCAAATCACCAACCTTCTGTATCGGGACACCGAGATCTAACTTCCCTATACCACACCATCGTCGTGCATTCGTACTGCAGAAACTTTGCGTCGAGGCGTCGCTGACCTCTAGTCCGCAGGAGGATACGAGAACCTAAGCCAAGGTCGCCAGCGTACCGGCTTCCTACCGTAGAGCCACGGGACTCCAATCGAAGGTC
>CAYQDX010000457.1:0-2881 GCA_964416345.1 uncultured Ectothiorhodospiraceae bacterium | reverse complement strand
ACGGTCGCCTTACTGGGGGCCGCACTGTCGATGATTCGATAAACGGCCTGCATGGGCAGCGACGCGCCGATGAAGCCGTAGTAATGCTCGCGCGAGTCCTCCCTGAAGGTCTCGACCAGGTCCTCTAGGTGCCGGCGGTCCAGCGCGTTGCGCGCCGTCACCTTGAGGCGGTTGGCCTCGATGGGCTTGACCAGGAAGTCGAAGGCGCCGAGACGCATCGCCTCCACTGCCACGTCCACGGAGCCGTGGGCGGTGACCACTACCACGACGGTGGGCAGGCGTTGGCTGGCCACCAGCTTGAGGATGTCCAGACCATCCATGTCCGGCAGCTTCAGGTCGAGCAGCATGGCATCCGGGATGCGCTCTTCCATGGATGCCAAGGCGGCACTGCCGGTATCCGCGTGACGAACCTCGTAGGGCTCGTTGCGCAGATAGGCCAAATACACCTGGGCAAGCGACGGACTGTCCTCTACCAACAGTACCCGAGGCCTTCGGACGGGACTCATGGTGCTCTCATGTTGTGGGTCTCATGCCGGACATGGCGCCGCCGCAGCGCTGCGCTGGATCGAAGCGGAAAGCGCTCACCCTTAGCTACCCGGGAAGCCGGCCGGACCGGACAAGCCTGACGGTGTTGTGGCCTGCCGTGGCACCCTGCGCTCCGGCGTCCCGTGGCGACGCGGTATCGAAGCACTATAACAGAGACGAGCGGCCCCTATGCAAGGTTGTCGACGCCCACGTGGCCGCCGCCGCCGTGGTAGGATCGGCCCCGCTCCATCTCTACGAGGATACCGTGCATGGCCGCTCGCGAGCCGGACTTGTCAGGCGAGGCTCTCATTGCCCGACTTCAGGATGCGGCGTTATATCCTCACCCGGTTGACGGATTCACCATACTGCAGACCCATATCTCGTGGCTGCTGCTGACCGGGGCCTACGTCTACAAGATCAAAAAGCCCCTGGACCTCGGCTTCCTGGATTTCTCCACCCTCGACAAGCGCCGTCACTACTGCTACGAAGAGCTACGCCTGAACCGGCGCACCGCCCCTGCCATCTACCTGGATGTGGTGTGCGTCACCGGCAGCGCCCGCTCCCTCAGTCTAGATGGCTCTGGCATGCCCATCGAATATGCCGTGAAGATGCGCCAGTTCCCGCAGCAGGCCAGGCTGGACCGGGTGCTCGAGCGCGGAGAGCTGCTGCCTGAGCACATGGATGACCTGGCGCAGCGTCTGGTCGAATTCCACGCCGCCGCCGCCAGTGCGGGGGAAAGGAGCAGCTTCGGCACACCGCAGCGGGTCTACCACCCGGTGGTAGAGAACTTCACCAAAATGCGCGAGAGCATCTCCGACCCCGTGAACCGGCGGCGCCTGGAGCGGCTGCAGGCCTGGAGCAAGACGGCTCACACCAGATTGGAGACCCGCTTGGTCCAGCGCCACGCCGCCGCGCGGGTACGCGAATGCCACGGCGATCTGCACCTCGCCAATCTCGCCCTGCTGGACGGCCGAGTCGTGCCCTTCGATTGCCTGGAGTTCAACGAGCACCTGCGCTGGATCGACGTAATGAGCGAGCTGGCGTTCCTGATCATGGATCTGGACGATCGCAGGCAAAGCTCCCTCGGCCATCGGGTGCTGAACGCCTATCTACAAGGGAGCGGCGACTACGCCGGGCTGGAGGTGCTGCGCTACTACCTGGTCTATCGGGCCCTGGTACGGGCCAAAGTCGCGTGCATCCGGCTCAACCAGCCGGATCTGCCGAGTGCGGAGCGCCAGGCAGCCGTCACCGAGTACCGGGCCTACTTGGCGCTCGCCGAGCTCTACACCCAACCGCGACCGACCGCGATCATCATCACCCGCGGCTGCTCCGGAGCGGGCAAAACCTCCACTACGGCGGAACTGCTGGAGCTCCTGGGTCTGGTCCGGCTGCGCTCGGATGTCGAGCGCAAGCGTCTCTACGGACTGGGGGCCATGGCCCGCAGCGGCGCCGCCCCGGGCGCCGGGATCTATACGCCTCAGGCTGGGGTCCGCACCTATGCTCGTCTGACCGAGCTGGCCGAGATCGGCGTGCGCAGCGGCTACCCCATGCTGGTGGACGCAACCTTTCTGGCCCGCGCCCAGCGCGCGCCCTTCCGGGAGCTGGCCGAACGCCGGGGCGTGCCGTTCCTGCTGCTGGATTTCCAGGTGCCTGACGCACTGCTGCAGCAGCGTGTGCGGGCACGCCACATCGCGGGGACGGATGCCTCGGAGGCCAATCTTCAGGTGCTGGCGAGGCAGCTGGAGAGCTACCAGCCTCTGGACCCCGAGGAGAGAAAGACGGCGCTGACGGTGGACCTGGAGCTGGCGGACGACTCGGCGCGGCTGGCGGCAAACATCGCCGAGCGCGCCGGACTCACCGTGCCGGGCGCAAGAGCCCCTGCAAGCGCCTGACACCCTCCCGCAGCTGCTCCAGCCCCGTGGTGTAGGCGAAGCGGACATGGCGCTCGGGGGCGTTGCGGCCGAAGTCGATGCCCGGGGTGACCGCCACTCCAATGCGATCCAACAGGTCTTCGGCGAAGCGGTAGCTGTCGTCGGCGAAGCGATGGATGTCCGCGTATAGATAGAACGCTCCCTGAGGAGTCACCGGAATGTCGAAGCCTAGGGCCCGCAGGGCCGGCAGCAGGAAATCCCGCCGCGTCCGAAACTCCCGCCGCCGAGCCTCCAGGATCTCTACGCTGGCCGGCGCCAGAGCCTCCAGGGCCGCCCACTGGGCCACGGTGGATGGGGCCAGGAAGATGTTCTGCGCCAGGCGATCCTCGGCCTCCACGCACTCCCGCGGAGCCACCAGCCAGCCGATGCGCCAGCCGGTCATGCCGAAGTACTTGGAGAAACTGTTCACGACGAAGACGCCCTCC
>CAYQDX010000456.1:0-2885 GCA_964416345.1 uncultured Ectothiorhodospiraceae bacterium | reverse complement strand
TGGTGGCGGTAATCGACGAGCAGACCTGCATCGGCTGCACGCTTTGCATCCAGGCCTGCCCGGTGGATGCCATACTCGGCGCCGCCAAGCACATGCACACCATCATCGCCGGCGAGTGCACGGGCTGCGAGCTATGTCTGCCGCCCTGTCCGGTGGAGTGCATCCACATGCAGCCGCTGACGCAGGACCTGCACTCATGGAAGTGGCCGTTCCCGGAGGCCACGGCAGAACGGCTGCAGGCCGGCGCGGAGCCGGCACCGTGATGCCACACGCCGTATATCCGCGAGCGGCAAGCTCTGGCGCCCGGCCATGACCGAGGCGGCGCCGAGTCTCTGGGAGTTTCCCGGCGGGCTGCATCTGGCCGCACGCAAGGAGCAGTCCGCGGCAAGCCCCGCGCGGGACTGCCCCCTGCCCGAGGAGCTGGTGCTGCCCCTGCAGCAGCACATCGGCGAGCCGGCGGAGCCGGTGATCAAAGTGGGGCAGCGGGTGCTCGGCGGCGAGTTGCTGGCCCGCGCCGAAGGCTACGTGAGCCTGCCCGTGCACGCCAGCACGTCCGGTGTGGTGGTCGCCATCGAAGAGCGTCCGGTGCCGCATCCCTCGGGACTGCCGGCGCCCTGCATCGTGGTCGCCGTGGACGGCGAGGACGCCTTCGTCGAGCCTCGGCCCCGATCCGACTTCCGGCAGATGGATCCCAGCGGCTTGCGGAACATGATTCGCGACGCCGGCATCAGCGGCATGGGCGGCGCGGGCTTCCCGACCTTCATCAAGCTCAACCCCGGCGCGCGGCAGCCCGTCGACGCCCTGGTGGTCAACGGTGCCGAATGCGAGCCCTATATCACCTGCGACGACGTGCTCATGCGCGAGCAGGCTGCAGAGATCGTCGCCGGAATCCACATCGTGCGCCACGCGCTGGGCGCCAAGGCCTGCATCGTCGGTATCGAGGACAACAAGCCCGAGGCGTTGGAGGCCATGCGCCGGGCCACCGCGGGGACGGACATACGGGTGGTGCAGGTTCCGACCATCTACCCTACCGGCGGGGAGAAGCAGCTGATTCGGGTGCTGACCGGCAAGGAAGTGCCCAGCCAGGGGCTGCCGGCCCACGTGGGCCTGGTGTGTCAAAACGTGGCGACGGTGGCCGCCGTGCACCGGGCGGTGCTCCACGGTGAGGCGCTGACTTCCCGTCTGGTCACGGTCGCCGGAGACGGCGTCGATGCGCCGGGCAACCTCCGGGTGCGGCTCGGCACCCCGGTGGAGACCCTGCTGCAGGCCTGCGATGCCCGGCGCGAGAGCCTGGACCGAGTGCTCATGGGTGGGCCGATGATGGGCTTCGCCCTCCACGATCTCGCAGCCCCGGTGGTCAAGACCAGCAACTGCATCCTGGCCCTGACCACCGAGGAGGCCGAGCCTGAGGTGGCGCCCCGACCGTGCATACGCTGCGGCGAGTGTGCCCGGGTCTGTCCTGCCCGACTGCTGCCCCAGCAGCTCTACTGGCACGCCCGGGCGAAGGAGTTCGACAAGACCCAGGACCATCACCTGTTCGACTGTATCGAGTGCGGCTGCTGCGCCTACGTCTGTCCCAGCCACATCCCGCTGGTGCACTACTACCGCTATGCCAAGACCGAGATCTGGGCCGAAGAGCGCATCAAGGAGAGGGCTGACCTCGCCCGCCGCCGGTACGAGTTTCGGCTCCAGCGCATCGAGCGGGAGAAGCTGGAGCGCCAGCGCAAGCATCAGGAGAAGCGTGCCGTGCTCAAGAAGCAGCCCGCCGAGGAGGGCAAGAAGCTGGCAATCCAGGAAGCCATCGCCCGGGCCCGGGCCAAGCGCGCGGGCCGCGGGGCCGCGGACGGCACCGCCGCGAGCCGGCCTTCCACGGATAAGACGGAATCCTGACCGTGGCGCTGCATACGCCGAGCTCGCCCCACACTCACGGGGACGCCAGCGTCTCGCGGCTGATGGTGGAGGTGCTGCTTTCTCTGCTGCCCGGCCTGGCCGTCCTGCTGTGGCTTTTCGGCTGGGGCCCCCTGCTCAATCTCGCCATCGCGATGGCGGTGGCCCTGTGCTGCGAGGCGGCAATGCTCTGGCTGCGCGCGCGGCCCATCCTGCCCAGCCTGAGCGACGGCAGTGCGGCGGTGACGGCAGCCCTGCTAGCCCTGTCCCTGCCGCCGCTGGCGCCCTGGTGGCTCACCGCCGTCGGCATTGCCTTTGCGCTGGTCTTCGCCAAGCACCTCTACGGCGGGCTGGGCTACAACCCCTTCAATCCGGCCATGATTGGCTATACGGTGCTGCTGATCTCCTTTCCCCGGGAAATGACCCAATGGCTGCCGCCCGGGGGAGATCATCTCGGCCTGGTACACACCGCGAGCTTCGTCTTCACCGGGGCGCCGCCGCCGGGCCCTGGCATCGACAGCCTGAGTGCGGCCACCCCGCTGGACAGCCTGAAGACCCAGCTTGGGCTCATGCGCACCATCACCGAGATCATGGCCGACAATCCAATCTTCGGCGCCCTCGGCGGTGCCGGCTGGCAATGGGTCAACGCGGCCTACCTGCTGGGGGGGCTGGCGCTGCTGGCGCGGCGGGTCATCAGCTGGCAGATACCTGTGGCGATGCTGGGGGGACTGGCTATGACTGCCCTGTGCTTCTACGCCTACGACCCGGACACCTATGCCTCACCGCTGTTCCATCTGTTCAGCGGCGCCGCCATGCTGGGTGCCTTCTTCATCGCCACCGACCCGGTGACGGCCAGCACCACGGCCCGCGGGCGCCTGGTCTACGGCGCCGGAATCGGGATCATCGCCTATGTCATTCGCACCTGGGGCGGGTATCCAGACGGCGTGGCCTTCGGCGTGCTGCTGATGAACATGGCGGTGCCGACCATCGACTACTAC
>CAYQDX010000455.1:0-2906 GCA_964416345.1 uncultured Ectothiorhodospiraceae bacterium | reverse complement strand
GTCGCCGTTCAGGGAGATGAATGGCGCATAGCCGATCGGCAGGCCCAGGCCCAGGCGCAGCGCCGCCTTCCAGGCAATGCTCGCCTCTACGGCAGACTTGAGCAGGGGCACGCCCAGGACCACCGTGAGGACGAAGGGCAGCAGGTCTGTGAGCAGATAGACCGCGTCACTGCCGTGCGTGTCGAAGCCGATGAGCTGCCCTGCGTAATCCGAGCCCACGACAATGAAGGAAAGCCACTGCCGCAGCAGGGCCGCCCCGTACAGCGGAGATAACTCCAGGCGGGTGATCTCGCCGCCGCCCAGCACGCAGCCCAAGGCGTGCCGCAGCTCGTGCACCGGCACGTAGAGCCACCAGGACATCGCCGCGGCCAGGATAAGGACGATGATCCGTGCGGTGGTGGCGCCGGCCATGGAGGCCTGCAGTGCATCCCGGTAGTCTATCAGGGGTGCTGCGATTAGGGATCTCGGGCTCATGCGATGGACTCGGAGTGCCTTCGTGCCAGGCTTTACCAGCCTTCGCCAAGGCCGCTACCATAGCCGGGCACAGTGAGTGGCACAAGTCCGCCACGGCCCGACGCGGGGACACGGTGGACGAGTTCCCGGCAAGGGCCTCTTGGGATGGCTCTGTATCCATAGTCATCACCGCGATGGAGTACCAGTGCCGACCATCCTGCTCAAGCCGTCGAGCTTCCATCTGTGCCCGTCGGCCGGACGCGACTCCAATCCCATCCTCAGATCCCTAATCGACATGCTGTCCTTGTCCGCCGCGCATCGGACTGCGTCCCAATGAGCCTGCGGCGGCAGCTGTTTCTCAGCCATTTTCTGGTGACGCTACTGATCGTCGGAGGCGTCGGCGCCTACTTCTATGTCCGGGCCAGGGACAGCATGCTGGACAACCTGCAAATCCGGCTGCAGCATACCGCGGCCCTGGTCGGCGAGACGCTGGATGCCCATGGACTGGAGAGCCTGCGCACGGCCGACGACGTCCGCCAACCGCTGTACCAAGAGACGCTGGCGATTTTGCGCCGCCTGCGCAGCACCAACCCGGACATCGCCTATCTGTATATAATGCGTCGCCACGGCGATCGGGTGGTCTTCGTAGTGGACTCCGACGAGACCGATGGGCAAGCCATGCCGGGGCGGCCCTATGATCTCGCGCCCCCGGCGCTGCTGGCGGGATTCGAGGCGCCAAGCGCCGACCAGCAAATTACCCGGGACGAATGGGGGGCCTTCCTATCGGGCTATGCGCCCTTGCGCAACGGGCGCGGCCGCTACCTGGTGGGCCTCGACATGCGGGCCAGAGAGGTCGACGCGCAGCTGCGTCAGCTGCGCCTGGCTGGAGCCGCGGCGCTGTTGCTGTCGACCCTGCTGGCGCTGGTGTTCGGCCGCGTGCTCTCCGCGCGCATCGCGGGTCCCATCGGTGCCCTGATCGGCCAGTGTCGCGCAGTTGCCGCGGGGCGCCTGGAGGGAACCGTCGGTGCCCGGGGCTGGGGCGAGCTGCAGGTTCTGGTCGAGGCGTTCAACCTGATGTCGACGCGGCTGCGCGCGACCCGTGACCAGCAGCTCGCGGCCGAGCGTGCCCTGGCGCAGGCCAAGGCGGATCTGGAGCAGCGGGTGGAGGAGCGCACCTCTGACCTCATCCGGCTCAACGAGCGTCTGCAAGCCGAGATAGCCGAGCGCAAGCGTACCGAGGCGGCCTTGGAGCACGCGGCCAAGACCGATTACCTGACTGGATTGGACAATAGGCGCTCAATGTTGGAGCATCTCGACCACCAGGGCGCACTGTTCCGGCGCAGCGAAGTGTCGTTCGCAATCGTCCTGTTGGATATCGATCGCTTCAAGCGCATCAACGACTCCTGCGGTCACGACGTTGGCGACGCGGTGCTCGGCGCCGTGGCTCGGTTATTCAGAGATGCCGTGAGAGAGCAGGATCTGGTGTCCCGCTGGGGCGGTGAAGAGTTTCTGCTGCTGCTGCCCGACACCAGCGTGGAGGGAGGCAGGATCGTGGCGGAGAAGATTCGGGTGCGGGTCTTGCAGGAAATACGCCCTGCGTGCCCCGCCGTGCTGCCGGTGACCCTGAGTGCGGGCGTCAGCGGGATCGTGCCCGGCATGACCGTGGAGGCGGTCATCCGCGAGGCCGACCGTGGACTCTATGCGGCCAAGGCAGCCGGTCGCAACCAAGTGGCGGTCGCCCGGGATACGAAACCTGCATGAATTTGCCTGCCGCCTGCCTGGAGGTGGTCTCCGGGAAGGTGCGTCGGAGGCGTACTCGGGACTGCTCCAGCGGGGCAGCCAGTCAGTGAAACTCGGAGCACAGCAGATGCAGCGTCTCAAACCCCTACAAGAGAGCAAGCCCAATCCGGAGCTGACTGAGCTCCCGGCTTTGGCTTTGGGCGCGGAGGCCATCGCCGACGATTTCCGTCGCTACTTCGTCCGCACCCTCGGCCGCGACCGCCACTGCCGCTCCACCTACTATCCGTATCAGGCGCTCGCCCTCGCGGTCCGCGACCGGCTCATGGAGCGTTGGAAGAAGACCTTCTACGCCTACTACGAGCACGATGCCAAGCGTGTCTGCTACATGTCCATGGAGTTCCTCATGGGCCGTGCGCTGGGTAATGCCATGCTCAATCTGGGCATCACCGATGCCGCGACCCAGGGTCTCGCCGACCTCGGTCTGGTTCTCGAGGAGCTGGCGGAGACCGAGCACGACGCCGGCCTGGGCAACGGCGGCCTGGGGCGCTTGGCCGCCTGCTTTCTGGATAGCTGCGCCACCCTGCACCTGCCGGTGGTGGGCTATGGCATCCGCTACGAGTACGGCATGTTTCGCCAGCTCATCGTCAACGGAGAGCAGGTCGAAGAGCCCGATCACTGGCTGCGCGACGGCAATCCCTGGGAGCTGGAGCGCC
>CAYQDX010000454.1:0-2917 GCA_964416345.1 uncultured Ectothiorhodospiraceae bacterium | reverse complement strand
GTTCATTGCACTTCCGAGTGGCGGATTAGCCTGGAATCTCAGTCTCGACCAGTGTCGCAAGTTGCGCAAGAGATTCCTGCCATCCGAGGTAGCACGTCTCCAGGGGAATGACTTTTCGTGAACGACATCCGAAAGGTGCCGCCGACTTTGGCATCCAGGGGGTGAGCCTTGCAGGTGAAACCGTATGGCGGTAGCCACTTTGCCATCGCCTCGGCGTCTAGGAACGCCCGATAAATGCGCTCCGGAGGCGCACGGAGCACACGATACAGTCATCCTTTGTCGCACGCCATGAAACTAGGTGACGGCGCGGTCACAGGTTGAGTTGGTCGTGTCCGGGTCGAGTTGGCGTCTCGTGGTGATGGCGACGGTGTCCTACGGTGGTGAATGCCGGTTCGGTTCCGATTCGCTAGTGCGCACGCCGGGCACTCTGGTATAGGCTTGGGCCTATCCACGGCAACCGGGAGCCAATGATGGCGCGACGCAAGGAATCGGATGAGCCGGCCGGTCCCCCCGAGCTTGTCCGCATTTTCCCGGACCAACCCGTGCGGACCGCAGAAGGCCTCGCCTTCGACTTCGAGGGCCTGGCGCACACCCTCGCGGAGCTGGCCTGGAACTCGGACAACGCCACGCCGTTCACCGTCGTAGTCCGCGGCGGCTGGGGTCGCGGCAAGACCACCCTGCTGCGCCAGACTAGCCGCCTACTCGATGAGCAGACCAAGGCCAAGGACCGCCGCAGCATCCGCACCCTCTGGTTCAACGCCTGGAAGTACCCCAGCGACGATACCGTGCTGGCGGGACTGCTCGGTGCGTTGCTCGACGCTTACCACCAAGGCAGCCTCCTGGAGCAGCTCAGCTTCCAGGTCGGCAATCACAAGCAGCACATCGCGCAGACGGTGCTGCACGCCGCCGCACCCTGGGCCTTCGGCAAGCCCGGTGACACCAAGGCCTGGGCCGGAGACTACGATCGCCTAGACGAGCGCCGCGCCTTCAATGACGTCTTCCGCGAGCTGTTCGTGCAGGCGTCCTACCAGTTGTTTCGTCCGCGCGCCGTGATTCGCGACACCGCCAATCGGCCGCCGGAAGCGCTGTGGGACGGCGAGATGCAGCAACGCTACGCCCTCGCCATCTTCCTCGACGATCTGGATCGGTGTCGCCCGGAGCGGGTGCTGGAGGTGCTGGAGGCCATCAACCTATTCCTGGACCTGCCCGGCGTCTGCTTCTATCTCGGGCTCGACATGGAGCGTCTCGAGGACCTGCTGCCGGAGCACTTGGGTGCCCACAAGGTCCAGTTCCTGGAGAAGATCGTCCAGATCTCGCTGGACTTGCCGGAGGTCAGCCGAAGCGGCGTGGAGGGCTACGTCGATGAGCTGCTGGCCGCGACTCGGCTGCGTGCACTGCTGCGGCGGGACGACGGCGCGGAGGATTACGACGACATCGCCGTCATTGCCGCGGTGCTGCGCAGCCGCCATCCGCGCCATGTGAAGCGCTTCTTGAACGATCTTGCTTTGAGCCTGGCCCTCCTGCGCAACACCGGCTGCCTCGGCAACGCCGAGGACAAGCTGCCGGAACGCGCGGTGGTTGGTTGGCACCTGCTGCGAGAGGCGCTGGAGCCGGCCAAGTGGCGTGAGGTCCGGGCCCTGACCGCCAACCTGGGCGCCTTCTTGCGGCAATGGGCCGCGGCCAAGGCCGAGACCGGCGAAGAAGGCAAGACGCGGCGCCCCGAGGGCTGGGGCGAGAGCCTGCATCAGCTCAGCAGCGCCGGCGACCTGGATCGGCACATCGCCATCCTGAGCGCGCTGAATCCCACCCAGCGCGATCTGCTGGTCCACACCGGCAGTCCGCCGCGGGAGCTGGCGCCACTTTCCGGCGGGACCACGGCATCGCGGGAGGGCTCCGTCACCGGGCCCGGTGCCCTCGGTATCGTCTGGATAACCATCCCCGCCGGAAGCTTCCAGATGGGCTCGGAGCACGGCGAGGCCCGAGAGAAGCCGGTACACGAGGTGACGCTGGAAGCCTTCGAGATCGCCCGCGACCCGGTCATCAATGCCCAGTACGCGGCCTTCGTCCGCAGCAAGGGCGTGAAGCCGCCGAGGCACTGGTCCGAGGGCCGGGTGCCCGAGGGCAAGGAGCAGCATCCGGTGGTCCATGTCTCCTGGCGGGACGCTCGGGCGTTCTGCCAGTGGCTGACATCAGAGCAGGGTGACACGAAGCGGCCAGTTCGGCTGCCGAGCGAGGCCGAGTGGGAGTATGCCGCCCGCGGCAGCGAGGGACGCGAATATCCCTGGGGTGCCCCCGAGCCGGACCCGGACCTCTGCAACTTCGGCGAGAACGTCGGCGACACGACGCCGGTCGGCAGCTATCCGAAGGGTACCACTCCCGAGGGCGTCCACGACCTGGCCGGCGACGTCTGGGAATGGGTCGAGGACGCCTGGCACGGTGACTACAATGGCGCGCCCAGCGACGGCTCCCCGTGGACCGGCGGCAAAGCCGGCGCGGGGCGTGTCGTCCGCGGCGGGTCCTGGTACGTCGTCGCGTGGAGCTGCCGTTCCGCGTTCCGCTACAGGAACCAGCCCGACGACCGCATCGACTTTCTTGGCTTCCGCTGTGCCCGAGCTCAGGGTGAGCCCAAGCGGGACTAGGATGGGAAGAGCGGAGCGATCGGGCTGGGTGAGGCCCGGTCCGCGGTAGCAGTTAGCCCCCATGTCTCACCAGGTCGGCCGCGGGCTGACGGAGGTTGTTGTACTGGCAGCGGAATATCAGACATCGATTCGTTGACAGGAGCGACACGCTGTCTTCGGCCCGCTGCCTATCACGGCCCTGGCTTGCCCAGGCACGCCTGGACTTGCTCTTCACTCAACCCATAGCTACGGCTATGGATTTCGCTCCAGAGCGGCGTCCAGACGCACCTGTTCGGCGC
>CAYQDX010000453.1:0-2924 GCA_964416345.1 uncultured Ectothiorhodospiraceae bacterium | reverse complement strand
TCATGATATTGGGCAGCTTTGCGTACCTTGGCTCGTTGAGGCGCAGGTCTGTGGTTACCACCGCTGGTAAATTCAATTTGACCGTCTCCAGGCCGCCATCGATTTCACGGGTGACTTGCATCTCGCCATCGCCCAGTTCCACTTTCGACGCAAAGGTCCCCTGGGGCCAGTTCAGCAGCGCCGCCAGCATCTGCCCGGTCTGGTTGCAATCGTCATCAATCGCCTGCTTGCCGAGAATGATCAGATCCGGGTTCTCGCGCTCCGCCACGACCTTCAAAAGCTTGGCGGCCGCCAGCGGCTCTAGTTCCTGATCCGTCTGCACGAGAATGCCGCGATCCGTGCCCAGGGCCATGGCGTAGCGGATGGTTTCCTGGCAGGCAGAGGAACCCAGAGAGACCGCCACGATCTCCGATGCTCTTCCGGCCTCCTTCATCCGGAGCGCCTCCTCCACGGCGATCTCGTCGAACGGGTTTATGGCCATCTTAACATTAGTCAACTCCACCCCGGTTTGGTCTGGCTTGACGCGGATCTTGACGTTATAGTCCACAACGCGCTTAACTGCGACCAGTACTTTCATCGCTCACCCTTTGGTTAATCTTGGTGCCGGGGCCACGGGGGAAATGCCGACAGACACTGCACAATGGCCCGTAATTCCCGACCCGGTTCGATGGTGTTGGACGTCATCGAGGCCCGTTCCGGCCCCAACCCTGAATTATAACGAGTCTGGCAATGAAACGCGATGCGACGGCGCCCGTTCCGGCCTCCTGTCATGCAGATACCGGAGCCTGGGACTGACTCGGTCCCTCATTCATCTCTAACAGCCGGAGTGATTCGCGACTCTGAGCTCGTTGAGACACACCTTAGCGGAAAGGCACCACTGCGACAGGGGTTTCACCAGGCCGGGACTCCCGTTGCCTGGAGAGACCCCTAGCGCTTGAAAACGGTGTAGAATACAACAATCTGGGGCTCAAAGGCGGGGCTACCGAAACGGGAGAGCGGGGGAGAGCGGCCAATAGGTCAAAGGGGCGGAGGGACCCGGTGGCGTTTCAGGCCGGCAATGCCGCCTGAAGGCCAGACCGTAGTGCCTTATACTAGTGTCTCCCACTCAGCCATGCGAGGACAGAGGCACCCCTGAAAGATGATGCCGAATGCATGGATTATGCCAACATGTTTGGGGCCATAGGCTGTGACGACATCCTGTACGCTCGTCTGCGGGCATCCCAGCTGCAGACTTCTTTGCGAGCCTGGTCCGCAAGCCCCCAAGAGGAAGTGGACTGCCCATCAGACGATGGCGGAGTCTCATTTCGTAAATCATAGATTTCTATCCATCCATGTCTTCTGAAAGCAAATTCCTATCCACTGTCGTCAAGATGCCGACCTGCTCCTGGAGAAATTAGCGATGGAAACGGAGATTATGGCATACGACGTCGTTGTGGTCGGTGGTGGGCCTGCCGGCCTGACAACGGCGATTCGGCTCATGCAGTTAGCCGCGGAGAAGTCTCAGGAGCTCAGCGTTTGTGTACTGGAGAAGGCTGGGGAGATCGGCGGCCATATCCTCTCCGGGGCGGTGCTTGAATCCCGAGCCCTGGATGAACTGTTTCCGGACTGGAAGGAAAGAGGGGCGCCCTTGAGCACGGAGGTAACCGCCGACGAGGTCTATCTGTTCACCGGACCGCAGAAGTCGGTGCGGATACCCAATGCCTTCGTGCCGCGACCCATGCACAACCACGGGAACTACGTCGCTAGCCTGGGCAATCTTTGTCGTTGGCTCGGCCAGCAGGCGGAAGAGCTGGGAGTGGAGATCTTTCCGGGTTTTCCCGCGGCGAAACTGCGCTTCGATGAGAACGGCCGGGTCCAAGGCGTGGTGACGGGTGACATGGGTGTCAATCGAAACGGGGAGCCCAAAGAGGGGTTTGAGCCGGGTATGGAACTGCACGGGAAATACACAATTTTGGCGGAAGGTTCCCGGGGTCATCTTGGCAAGCAACTGATAGAAAGGTTCAATCTGGCTGAACAGGCCACGGCCCAACATTATGCCATCGGCCTCAAAGAGCTCTGGGACGCGGACCCTGCCAGACACCGCCCGGGCCTCGTAATGCACGGTGCAGGCTGGCCACTCGGACGCAACGGCGCGGGCGGCTCCTTTCTCTATCATCTGGAGAGCAATCAGGTCGTGGTAGGGCTGATTGTGGATCTGAATTACACCAACCCCTATCTGAGTCCTTTTGAGGAATTTCAAAGGTTCAAGCACCACCCGCTGGTTCGACAGTATCTGGAAGGTGGCAGGAGGGTCTGCTACGGCGCCCGCTCCATCACCAAAGGAGGCCTCAATTCTCTGCCAAAGATGACCTTTCCGGGCGGGCTGCTTGTGGGCTGTGATGCGGGCACTCTAAACTTTGCCAAGATCAAGGGAACTCATACGGCCATGAAGTCGGGCATGCTCGCTGCGGAGACCGTCTTTGCGGAGCTCAGCGGCGACGGTGAGGGGGGCAAAGATCTGAAAGAATTCGAAAAGGCCTTCAAGGAGTCCTGGCTATTCAGCGAGCTGCACGGATCCCGCAACTTCGGCGCGGCTCTACACAAGCTTGGGACATCGCTGGGCGGTTTCTTCAATCTTGTCGACCAGAATATTTTTCGCGGCAAGGTGCCCATCACGTTGAAAGACGAGGAGGAGGATCACGCAAAGCTTAAACCGGCAGCGCAATGCACGGAAATTGACTATCCGAAACCCGACGGAGTAGTCAGCTTCGACAGGCTTTCATCGGTCTATTTGTCAAATACCGCCCATGAGGAAGACCAGCCGGTACACCTGCAGCTTAGCGACAAAGACATACCTATTGAGGTCAATTTGAAGATCTATGCTGCCCCCGAGCAGCGCTACTGTCCGGCCGGTGTGTACGAGATCATAAGCGAGGGCGATGGGG
>CAYQDX010000452.1:0-2943 GCA_964416345.1 uncultured Ectothiorhodospiraceae bacterium | reverse complement strand
GATTGACCAGCCGGATGACCGGTGCCTCGCTGGCCATGTCCTTGAGGTGCTCGATATCGTCCTCGGCGACGCCGTCCCCGTGCCCCCCGATGTCGTCGACGATCTGGCCGAGCAGGGACCTACCGCTGCCGTAGAGACGCTCCAGGACGGTCTCCACCTCCGAGGGCAGGCCCACGCAGCGCTGCACCGGCCGGCCGCAGGCAAGGGCCACCGCATCGGCGGCATAATCGTCGGTGGGGTCGGCCATCGCCAGGCGCAGCATTCCCTCCTCCTTGCCTAGTGGCACCACCTTGAACTGCTTGAGAAAACGCAAGGACAGGCGGTCTTCCAGCAGGGGCGCGTCGGGATACTCCGCGGCGCTCACCCGCGGCACGCCGAGCTGGCTGGATAGCGCCTCCCCGACATCGGCCTCCGAGACCAGTCCAAGCCGGACCAGGATGGAGGCGATGCGGCCGCCCCCCTCCGCCTGAACGCGCAGGGCACGGTCCAGATCGGCCGCCTGCAGCCGCCCCTTGGCAATCAGAATCTCACCCAGACGGTTGGCCAAACCCATCACCCCATAGCACTGCGGCAGCCTCAGCCCGCCGCCCTATCGGTGCAGCCCCGACGACATGCGGCGATGAGCGCGGTGGTGGAAGCATCGTGCGCCGTGCCGGCGGCGGGGCCCTGCAGCTCCCGCAGGATCACGCCGGCAAGCTGCTTGCCCAGCTCCACGCCCCATTGATCGAACGAATTAATGCCCCACACGATGCCTTGCACGAGCACCTTGTGCTCGTAGGCCGCCACCAGAGCGCCCAGGGAGCGGGGCGTGAGGGCGTCCAGCAGCAGGGTGTTGGTCGGCCGGTTTCCCGGAAACACCTTGTGTGGCACCAGTGACTCCAGGGCGTCGCCTGCCAGGCCGGCAGCCCCCAGCTCGGCGCGGGCCTCCTGCTCGGTGCGACCCTTCATCAGCGCCTCGGTCTGAGCCAGACAGTTGGCCAGCAGGATCGCATGATGACCCGGCAGCCCGTGGTGGCTGAAGACCGGGGCGATGAAATCCGCCGGGACCAGCTGGGTGCCCTGATGAATGAGCTGATAGAAGGCGTGCTGGCCGTTGGTGCCCGGCTCGCCCCATAGGACCGGTCCGGTCTGGTAGTCCACCACCACGCCTTCGCGAGTCACCCGCTTGCCGTTGCTCTCCATGTCCAGCTGCTGCAGATAGGCCGGCAGCCGGCGCAGGTGCTGATCGTAGGGCAGCACCGCGTGGGTGGCAGTGCCCAGGAAATTGCGATACCACACTCCCAGCAGGCCGAGCAGCACGGGCAGATTCTGCTCCAGCGGTGAATGCCGGAAATGACGGTCCATGCCGTGAGCGCCAGCCAGCAGTGCCTCGAAATGCTCCATACCCACATACAACGCGATGGGCAGCCCGATGGCGGACCACATGGAGTAGCGGCCACCTACCCAGTCCCAGAACTCGAGCATGTGCTGGGTATCGATGCCGAAAGCCGCCACGGCCGAGGCGTTGGTGGACACGGCCACGAAGTGGCGCGCCACCGCGGACTCGGCACCGAGCCGCTCTATGAGCCAGCTGCGCGCGGTGCGCGCATTGGTCATGGTCTCCTGAGTGGTGAAAGTCTTGGAGGCCACGATGAACAAGGCGGTCTCTGGATCCAGCTCCTCCAGCACATCCGCAATGTCCGCACCGTCCACGTTGGAGACGAAGTGGACCTCCATGCCGGGCTGGCGGTAGGGACGCAGGGCCGCGCAGGCCATCTCCGGACCCAGGTGGGAGCCGCCGATGCCGATGTTGACGATGCTGCGGATGGGGCGCCCGGTGTAGCCCAGCCAGTCCCCCTGGTGCACCGCCTGCACGAAGCGTCTCATGCGCCGCAGGACGGCGTGCACCTCGGGCATCACGTCGATGCCGTCCACGCGGATGGGATCGGGTCCAGGACTGCGCAGGGCCACGTGCAGCACCGCGCGATGCTCGGTGAGATTGATGCGCTCGCCGGCGAACATGCGCTCGATGCGCCCGGGCAGATCCCGGGCCCGCGCCAGATCCAGCAGCAGGGAGATAGTCTGCGGCACGATGAGATTCTTCGAGTAGTCGAGCAGCAGGTCATCGACGCGCAACGAGAAGCGCTGGTGGCGCCCAGGATCGTCGGCAAACAGCTCGCGCATCGGGCGCGCGCGCACAATTTCGGCGTGGCCCGCCAGCGCCCGCCACTGTGAAGATTGGGTCAGCTCGGACATTGCAGGGATTCCAATTTGGTGGTCGATGGCCAGATGCGGCCGGCCCGCGCGGTCTTCAGGCACCCAGCTCGATGGAGTGACGCCATTCCTCGTCCTTGTCGAACAGGCGGTTGGCCTCTACCGGGCCCCAGCTGCCCGCCGGGTAGGTCGGTATGTAGTCGCGCTCCGTGGCCCAGACCTTGAGGATTGGGTCGACGACCTGCCAGGCATAGCGCACCTCATCGTAGCGCAAAAACAACGAGCGATCGCCTTCCAGCACGTCCAGCAGCAGGGCCTCGTAGGCGTCGAGCTCGGCCTCGGTGGCCTTGCGGTAGCTGGCGTCCAGGGTGATGGTGCGGGTGCGCATCTCCAGGCCCGGGAGCTTCACCTGCAGCTCCATGCGCACGCACTCGCTGGGCTGGATGCCCAGCAGGATCCAGTTGGGATCCAGCCGCTCGATACGGGTCTCGCGGAACAGCTGCTGCGGGGGGTGCTTGAATCGGATGCAGATGTGGGAGCTGTCCCGGGCCATGCGCTTGCCCGTGCGCACGTAGAACGGCACGCCGCCCCAGCGCCAGTTGTCGATGTAGAGCTTCAGGGCCGCGTAGGTCTCCGTGGTGCTGGTGGGGGCCACACCCTCCTCGTCCAGATAGCCACTGGTCTTGTGGCCATCGACGCTGCCCCGCGTGTACTGGGCCCTGAAAGCCTGCGCATGGGCGGCGCTGGGGG
>CAYQDX010000451.1:0-2961 GCA_964416345.1 uncultured Ectothiorhodospiraceae bacterium | reverse complement strand
CACGGTGCCCTTCCCCAGATAGTGGTCGATCCGGTAGATTTGGGACTCGGCGAAATACTGATGCAGGCGCCGCTCCAGGGTCTGTGCGCTCTCCAGGTCGTAGCCGAAAGGCTTCTCCACCACCAGGCGGCGGCTGCCTCCGTCCTCGGCATGCAGTCCGACGTCCGCCAGGTTCTGGCTGACCATCCCAAAATCGCCCGGACCGATGGCCAGGTAGAACACGATGCTGCCGGACGGCAGCTCGGCAGACTCGTCCAAGGTCTGGCGCAGGCGCCGGTAGGCCTCCCGGTCGGCCAGCTCCAGCCGGAAATAGCTCAGCCGCACCTTGAATCGCTGCATCGCCTCCGGGTCGACCCCCCCGCGAACCCGCCCGTTCAGCAGCCGCTGCACCTCGCCGCGCCAGTACTCGGTATCCCAGTCGCGCCGGCCGATGCCGAGCACTGCGCTATCTGGATGCAGGTGGCCGCCGGCCTCCAGATGATAGAGGGCGGGGAGCAGCTTGTTGCGCGCCAGATTGCCTGTGGCGCCGAAAATCACGATGGTCGAGGACGCCGTGGTCACCATGGCTGTGTCGAGCCTCTTTGCTGAGTTTCTGCCTGCTGCCGTGGGGTCTCCAGAGTGCGGCGCCTATTCTCGCAACTCTCACCGGGAAAGGGAAATCACCGGGCAGGTCCCGCAGGTGAGGCGCGTTGCCCGGGACAAGGCACACGTGTCACTATGACCCGTCGAGTGCCAACACATTCCATCCGCGGCGAGCGCAACGCGAAATATCCTATTCGTGACCAGCGCGGCCATGCACTCGGCAGTGCGTTGGGCCACGGCCCTTTGGACGCACCCGCAGTTGTGGCAGCGGATCATGTGCGCCGGAATGCGCGCCGACGTCAGCTGGAATCGCAGCGCCGAGGACCACGAGGCCGGCTACGAGCAGGCCTTGGGTCATGCAGGTTAGGCACCCGGGTCGCTTTCCATTAGACTGTCGCCGCGAACGGTGCCCGGCACCGCGGCTCCCACTCAAGGACTCATGCCCGCCCAGCCAGCACCCCACCGCACTCCCCAGGACAGGTCGCTGCGCGCCCGGGTCAAGCTGCTCGGCGGTCTGCTGGGCGAGGCCCTGCGCCATCATGCCGGTGAGGGGGTCTACGTCGCGGTGGAGGCCCTGCGGCGGGGCCACCTCAGTTTGCACCAGCAGTCGCAGCCGGCCAAGCGCCAGCGCCTGGAGCGCCTTATCCACCGACTGGCGCCCGACACCCTGACCCACGTGGTCCGTGCCTTCAGCGTCTACTTCAAGCTAGTCAATATCGCCGAGGAGGCCCACGCCCACCGCCAGCGTCGGCGCCAGGTGCGCCGCGGCGGGCCGCTGTGGTCGGGCTCTTTCGCCGAGACCCTCACCGGAATGCGAGCCCAGGGAATCGGCGCCGAGGCGCTACAGGCCCTGCTGGATCGGCTGGCCTACATCCCGGTGCTTACGGCCCATCCGACGGAGGTCAAGCGCCGCACCGTTATGGAGGCCCTGCGGCGAATCTTCGTGACCAGCGAGCGACTCGCCGACCCGCGCATCGGACCGCGCCAGCGCTCAGAGATCATCGACACCCTGGCCACCCAGATTCAGGTGCTGTGGCAGACCGACGAAGTACGCCTCTCCCGCCCGGAGGTGCGCGACGAGGTCGAGAACGGCCTGTTCGTCGTCAAGGAGAGCCTGTTCCAGGCCGTCCCCAAGGTCTACCGCAACCTAGAGCATCACCTGCGGGCCATCTACGGCGCCGAGCGCGGCGACCCCCTCCGGGTTCCCAGCCTGCTGCATTTCGGCTCCTGGATCGGCGGCGACCGCGACGGCAACCCATTCGTCACGCCCTCCGTCACCGCCATGGCGGTCCGGCTGCAGGCACGGGAGGCGCTGCGGGAATACCACGGCCGGGTCACCGCGCTCGGTCACTGCCTCACCCACTCCAGTCGTTTCTGCCGCATCTCAGACGCCCTGCGGCAGAGCCTGGCGCAGGACGACCGGCGCCACCCCGAGGCCTTTCGTGCCAGACCGAGCCGATTTGCCGTGGAGCCCTACCGGCGCAAGCTGTATGTCATGCGCCATCGCCTGGGCAGCCGGCTGGTCACCTTGGACGCAGCCCTGGACGGTAAGGCCGTCACGGAGCATCCGGATGCCTATGCCGATGAGTCCGAATTCCTCGCCGACCTCTATCTCATTCGCGACTCCCTCACGGGCCACGGCGATGCCAACGTCGCGCGCCAGGATCTGCAGGATCTCATCCGGCTCGCCGAGTCCTTCGGCTTCTTCCTGTTTCACCTGGACCTGCGCCAGGAATCCGGGCGCCACACCGAGGCCGTGGCCGAGCTCTACGCCTGCCAGCCAAATCCCGTGGACTACCTGGCCCTCGGTGAGGCACAGCGCATGGCACGGCTGTCGGCTGACATCGCCATCTCAGAGCCTCTGCAGGTGGACCCGGAGCGCCTGACGCCGCCCACTCGGGACACACTGGAGGTGCTGCGGGTGATGGCCGCCATGCGCCAGGAGGTGAGCGCGCGGGCCTTCGGCAGCTATGTCATCTCCATGACCCATCACGCCAGCCACGTGCTGGAGGTAATGCTGCTGGCCCGGCTCGCCGGTCTCGCGGGTCGGCGTGGACAAGCCTGGTTCTGCGACATCCGCATCGCACCCCTGTTCGAGACCATCGACGATCTGGCGCGCAGCGAGCCGGTCATGGCCAGCCTGCTGGACGACCCCACCTACGCCCAGCTGCTGGCGGCCTCAGGGAACCTGCAGGAAGTCATGCTCGGCTACTCCGACTCCTGCAAGGATGGCGGCATCCTGGCCTCGGCCTGGAGCCTGTACCAGGCCCAGCAGCGGGTCACCGCCTTAACGACCGCCAGGGGCATTGAATGTCGGCTGTTCCACGGGCGCGGCGGCACCGTCGGCCGCGGCGGCGGTCCCACGCACCAGGCCATACT
>CAYQDX010000450.1:0-2961 GCA_964416345.1 uncultured Ectothiorhodospiraceae bacterium | reverse complement strand
CGATCCCGGGCCTCCATGCGCCAGGCCCCGCTGGAGTACTGCAGGCAGCCCACCAACTCCCGCCACATGGACCGCTCCTCGTCACTGCTGACCAACGTAAGCGAAACCCCGGCGTAGTCACCCTCGCTAAAGAGCGCAGTCCCCACCACGGGCTTCTTGAGGAATGGATTGAAACGACCCCTCAGGTCCCATAAATCCTTCTGGGTTGGGCTTCAGTGCACGCTCCCTCCGCCGAAGCGTTCTTTGAATGCTTCTCGTGCTTCTCCGATGAAAAGCAGGAGCTGATCTTCTGAAACCCGAACTACGGTAACCTTCTGGCGCTCCGCTTCGAGCATGAGGTTGGTCGAGATCTGTTCGGCCGGGATGAAGAGGGTCTTGGGCAGTTCCTGTTTGTGCGCGCGACCCTCCTTCAGCAACTGTCTGACCTCGGTCATCGATGGCTCCGCCTGAGCTGCCGCAACAAAAGTTGTTGTAAGGACGAAACAACTCGCTGCATCCATGAGTGCGAAGCAATTGAAGTCGCCGTCGGACTCGGTGTGAATCGGCACATCGTTCAACTTGAATGCGATCCAGGCTTCGTTGACTTGAAACTGGCTCGGATGAAGCATGGAGAATGCCCTGTGTGAAGTCTAATGTTGCGGCTCAGGTGCTCGCAGAGCGAAGCGCGTCGCCTGCAACCAGGTTAGCTGGCGCTCAGGAGCTGTAAGCATTTCGAAGCGTCGCGATGTCGAGCTTCACCATCTTCAAGAGCGCATCGGTGACTCGCTTCGAGCGGGCAGGATCTTTGTCGCGCATCATCTCATCCAAGACAGTGGGCACGACTTGCCATCTAAGACCGAACCTATCCATGAGCCATCCACATGCCTGCTCCTTACCTCCTTCGTGAAGGAGCGCGTTCCAGTACCGGTCGATCTCCGCTTGGTCGTCGCACAGCACGACCATCGAGATCGCGTCGTTGAAGTCATGATGTCGCCCCGCACTGATGGCCTGAAAGCGCTGGCCAAGTAGCGTGAAATCCACCACCTTGACCGATCCCGGTGGGCCGCTCGGGGACTCGCTCATCAGCGATGTCACGCGGTCCACCCGTGAATCGGGGAAGATGGACGCATAGAACTTCGCCGCCTCTTCGGCTTCCTTCGCATACCAGAGATGCGGAAAAATCTTGGAACGGGCCTTTGGTGCCATGAGATACCTCCTGCGGATAATCCAGCTTGCGAGCGCACGCCGATGGGCGCCGATGAAGGCCCGCGCCCGGCGCCACCGGTCCTGTGCCTGCAACGGGGCACTGTTGACCTCATCCGCTGCGTCCGCGCCCGTAGCCGAGATCTTCAAAGGCAATATCGCAGGATTCAGGGCCGTAGGTCAATGCGACGGTTTGCGCGCCATAGTTGGCTAGGTGGGGTGACCTAGAGCCGAGGGCAGGATAGTGGAGAACCGGGGACCGCGGCGGGGCGTCGGCCTCTACGTAGCCTGACTCGTGATCCGGGGCATTGAGTACACGAGCTCCACAGCCAGGTGTCGGCGTCCTAGCGACGGGCGGTGTCCAGAGCATGCCACAGAGGGGCTGCCGCGACGGGACCCGAAGTGACTCGGAATCGAGGCACTTGAAGAGGCGAAGTCGAGCAGCACCTGACCCATCCAGTACGCTGGGCCCAGGGAAAGGCAGGGCTATGCTGCGCTATTCCATAGGCCTCCTGACGAAGCGGCTTCCAATCGGCCGCATCGGCCGACGCTGGTCGCGAGCCGCACGGCCCTTGGTGTGCAGGCTATATTCTTTGGCGCGACGGGTGACCGTTGAGAAAAATGAGTGGCTCTCCGAAATTGCGCCGCGTCCGGAGTCAGAAGGGGAATATCGCACCAACGGAACCGTGAAATCGTTCCTGGCAGAGCAGGGCGCGCAGCCGTTTATCGGGGCTGGCGACCGCTACGTAGAAGTAGTCGATAGAATGTCGCAAATGCTACTGGAAGATTCATGCGACGACACCACGGTGCAGCAGTGTGTCCAAGATGTGCTTGATGGCTTGATTGCAGCTAGGAGGAACCGATGGAATCGGAAAATGAAAAGAAACTGGGAGCTTCCACCCCAGTGACGGTGGCGGCTGGCCTTGCGATATTGGGCCTGTCGGTGAGAGGCAACGTGCCGGAGTTGCTTGCAGCATCACCGCAGGACCAATGCAAATTGAAGCAGGAATACGCAAGCCCGCTACTGAAGGGCGAGGAATCGAAACGGTTGAAGGTGATTCCGAGCGCAAAACAGGGAAAGGTAACGAGCCTTCAGACCAAAATCGACCGGAAGCTGCAGCCTACCAAGAGCAAGCTTCCTGCCGTGCAGGACAAAGCTGAAGAGTTGGTGAAGTGATCTCGTCCTAAAGGTAGCTTTCGATCTTGGCGCTCGAGCCGGCCTATCCGCCCGGCGCGTTGGTCTCGACGATCAGTACGTTCAGCCCCGCCAAGGCGGCGGATGCGGCCGCCGCCATTCCCACGGGTACGGCGCCGATGATCACCACGTTGCGCATCCGCGTCTGGTCAATGGCGGCGTTGCAGCCAAGGCAATCGGCGATCTCCCCGTTGGTCGGGTTGTCCAGTGCGACCTTTCCGCGGCAGAACAGCACCAGCACGTCCGCGGTGGAAACCTGAAACCGGTCCAGCAGGTTCTGGACGTCGCGTCGGTCGCTGACTCGCACCGTACCGATTATGCCCTCGCCTAGCCCTGCCCTTTGCCCAGAAAATAGTGCTGGACTTCGAGTGGCGTGTCGTCCATCATGACGGCATGAAAACCCAAAACCTGATCAAACGAAAACTATCACAGCCAGAATCGATTGTCGTGGTCCAACGGATACTGGAGGACGACAAGGAAGCGCCGCGCTCGGCTATTGCAGAGCGGGTGTGCTGGCACTTTGGTTTTCTGTGAGCTTAAACTGATTTCAAGCAACTTTCAGCATAACCATAGACGAATGGCGT
>CAYQDX010000449.1:0-2963 GCA_964416345.1 uncultured Ectothiorhodospiraceae bacterium | reverse complement strand
TCCAAATTGCGGGAGTGCCGCCACGCCACAGAATCCGTTTGAGATTCCGGATGCACCACTGGATCTCGACTGACAATGGTCACGCTACCAGAATTTGCGACGGAGATGTTCTTTGCGCTGGATCAGCCTCCAGATCCTAGGAGACTTGTCCGTGCCACCCAGCTCATCGAAGAGTCTTCTTGTTACCGAGGGCAACAATGGACCAAGTAAAACCACCTCCCAGACAAAGGTTGGGTAGAGGCAGTTGGTCCCGCAGATACTGTCTTTACCGTCGCGCTCTCGGATCCAAATGTTTCAGCTGCTGTCAGCCGTGGCAGGCGTCTACCTGCTGAGGGAATCCACTGGAGATCCCGGTCTCAAGGTGGGCATGCTAACTTCGTTGCATGTACGCGCATACAACAAGCCGAGCATTTGTTCTCGTCGCTTGTGGAGATTGTTTGCCCACGGCACGCGCTCTATCTGCCCCACTTTGAAAAGCTCGGCGGAGCACAGATGGATACCCTATGGATGGCGCTCGCGCGTAGCTATTCTTTGTCTGCCTGGACGCCAGACGATCTTCATGTCGACCGCGCCCGCGCGCTAGCGCCACGGCTACCGCGTATCGAATTCATGGGCTTGCCCGCCACGGACGTGCATCCCAACTACCTTGGCTGGCTCAGCTACTGGTCACCGGAAGTCGCCAAAACCCTTGGCTTCCCCAACCCCGAGAAGGACGCCGCTATCCTGCCCCTGTGCAAACAGTTCCCGAGTGGCGCCTGGATCGTTAAGCTCACCGACGAGCCCCTCGACCTTGAGCGCGAGGACCACGTCGACGCGCTCGTGTGGGCTTACTGGCGCTTCGACAAAGTCGGCAAGCGGCTGCAGCCAGTCGACAAGAAGCGGAAGGCCCCTGCGAAGAAACCTGCCATTGCGCAACCGACGTCAGCCACGCTCAAGCGGTTTGTCCTGCGTGAGCGCGACGAAGAAGGCCGATGGTGGGAAGCAGCCAGCGCGCCTATCCAGGCTGCAACTGCTGAGGACGCCCTGCGAGCTCACTTCGCCAAGATGGCGCACGGCCGCCCCCCAAGATCCAAAGAGTCCCTGGAAAAGCTGCGCAATGACTATGCCCAGATTGCCTTCGAAGTCGGGCTGACGCGCCCGGACGACATGGAAGTGGTCGAAGCGTCCGACTGACATCGACCTCGGCCGGCAAACGATGCGACCTTACCCCCACTGCCCCTTCAGCGCGCTTGGCCGACTCTCTGCCGCGCCCGTATGCGGAATTCAGTCGAACGACTCTCCGACCGGAGTCCTAGATTCCCTGTTGCAGCCGAGCACTGCCCATGGCGGCACATGCGCACCAACAGTCCTGCAGGACGCACCAAGACGCTTCGATTCCATGTCACCTGATGGAACGACAGTACCATGAGTTGCGATTACATTTTGTTTCGTCCGAATGTCGCCACTGCGTCTCACAAGGACATTTACGAGCACATTCTTTCCAACCTTGGAGCTACCGATACCGTCATGAGCTGGCTCAGCGCCGCGTTTCCCTCAATTCTGTGGGAAACAACTACAGTATAGTCCGCCCTTGTAGGTTGCACCTCGGCGGGTGGCGATCCAATCGCTCGATGCCGGTTGCCTCCCGACGCTCCGGCCCGTTTCTGCTTCAGCGCCCAATCCGGACGGTCGTGGTCCCGAACGGGGCCGGGGCCTCTGGGTTGTCTGGCGCGACGAATCAATGATGTGCATCCGGTAGCAGCGTGTCGGCAGCGGTGCCGGGCAGAGCTTGTGCCTGAAAGCGTTCCACACCATCGCGGATCGCTCGGACCGTGTGGATGAGTGTCTCGATCTGTTTGCGCCGGTCGCTCAGGTCGGCCTCGAACAGCGCGAGGGCGCCATCCCCCACCGCCTTCAGCGCCGTCAGCTGGTCATGGATATCTGTGCGCAGGCGTTGCTCCAGGTCGGCCAGGTTCCTGTCCAATGCCAGGCTGCAGCGCGCCTCGAGCCGTTCCCGGTCGCGCGCAAACAGCTCATAGCCGACGCCCACGTACCCCATCACCGCCAGCACCAGGCCGCCGATCAGATCGCCGAAGCGTACGCCGAGGACCAGCAGTCCCAGAGCGCTCCCGACCTGAATCAGGCGATAGGCCAGGAGCAGGCGGTTCAGGCGGCCCAAGGCCGCCTGAGGCTGTACGGTCTCCTCGAGGCGCACCTCGTCCAGGGCGGCGAGGCGCTGGCGCACCTCGCCCAGGGTCTGCTCGCGCCGGCGCGCCATGGCATCCGCGGCAGATTTCTTGAGGTATCGGGGACGGTCCTGCAGGACCTCGATCATTTGCCGACCCAGCTCCTGGGACCTGCGGTGCAGCTCCGAGAAATAGCGTAGCTGGTCCTGGTACAGGGCGTGGCCCAGCTCGGCCTGTACTTTGGCGAAGAAATCCGCCAGCCACTGGCGGACCTCGCGCCCGCTGCCGAGGGCGTTCTTCAGGGTGTCGAGCGTGTCCAGGAAGGAGTGACGGCCCTGAAAGCGCTTGTGAAGGCGCCGCCTGGCCTCGTCGGTATGGTGCCGGCACGTGTCCATGATGGCGGCGACCTGCTTGTGCGCCTCCGCGTCCGTCTGCAGATTCAAGGTCAGACCATGCAGCTTTCCGAGCAGAATCTCGTCGTGCTGGTTGAGCCGTTCCTGGTTGTCGAGGAGCCTCTCGACACCGCCGACGAAGTGCTGCAGGTTCTGAATCGTGGACCGAAGCTTGGTAAACTGCCGGCCCTCCACCACCTCAGCCCGCAGGTAGTCGCGGAGGGTGCCAACCCCCGCGCCGGTCTTCACGGACACCGGGAATACTATGGGATCCTCGATGCCCTCGGCGATGAGCTCTCCCCGGATGTGCTCGACGGTGCGCTTGCGATCGTCGGGGGGCAGCAGGTCCGCCTGCTGCAGCACGAACAGGGTGTTGCGCTGCCAGTCGTGCTTGATGTAGCGCAGG
>CAYQDX010000448.1:0-3009 GCA_964416345.1 uncultured Ectothiorhodospiraceae bacterium | reverse complement strand
CAGCTACATGGTCGGGCAAGCCAAGCAGTAGGCGCCGGGCCTCAACGCTGCCGCAGCAGCTTCTGCTCCATGGCGACGATGACGACGTGGGGGAACTCCAAGCCTTTGGCCGCGAGCAGGCTCTGCTGGTACTCTGCCGCGTGGGTGCCCGGCCCAATCTCCCGGCAGGCACTCAGCGCAGCGCCGGAGCTCTGTCCAGGCGCCTGAAGCTGATGGCCTCCGTGAGATGGGCAGTGCTGATATCGGCGCTCGCATCCAGGTCGGCGATGGAGCGTGCCACCCGCAGGATGCGATGATAGGCGCGAGCAGAAAGCCCCAAGCGGGTCACCGCCCGGTCGAGGAGATCGTGGTCCGCCGGACCGAGCGGACAGTCGCGGCGGATCTCCGCGCTGCCCAGCGCCTGATTGGGCTTGCCACAGCGCGCCAGCTGCCGCTCGCGCGCGACACAGACCCGCAGCTGCACCGCCGTGCTGTCTTCGGGCGCCTCCTGGGCCGTACCACGCAGCAGCACCTGGGGCACCCGAGGCACCTCGATGTGCATGTCGAAGCGGTCCAGCAGTGGCCCCGAGATCCGGCTGCGGTAGCGCTGCACCTGCTCGACGGAACAGTGGCAGCGCCCGCTTGGGTCACCCAGGTAGCCACAGGGACAGGGATTCATGGCGGCCACCAGCTGGAAGCGGGCGGGAAAGCAGGCCTGGCGTGCGGCCCGGGAGATGGTGATGCGCCCGGACTCCAATGGCTCCCGAAGCACCTCCAGCACCCGGCGGTCAAACTCCGGCAGCTCGTCGAGGAACAGGACGCCCTGATGAGCCAGGGAGATCTCCCCCGGACGGGGGTTGCTGCCGCCTCCCACCATTGCGATGGCGGACGCCGTGTGGTGGGGAGCACGAAAGGGCCGCCTGCGCCAATGCGCGGACGACTCGGTCAGGCCCGAGACCGAGGCGATCGCGGCCGCCTCCAGGGCATCCTTCTCCGACATGGGCGGCAGAATGCCCGGCAGGCGGGTGGCGAGCATGGTCTTCCCCGTCCCCGGGGGACCCGCCATGAGCAGATGATGGCCTCCCGCGGCCGCCACCTCCAGGGCGCGCTTGGCGTGATGCTGGCCAAAGACCTCGCTCAGGTCAGGTGCCCCATCATCCTCCTCGAGTGCCGTCGACCGCGTAGCTGGCAGCAGTCGGCCCTGGCCCTGCAAGTGCGCGCAGACCTGCAGCAGGTGGTCCGCACACAAGATCTCGGCTCCCTCCACCAGGGCCGCTTCCTCGCCATTGGCAGTGGGCGTGACCAGCCCGCGCTGGCTCGCGCGGGCGGCAATCGCCGCCGGCAGCACCCCCCGGACCGGCCGCAGAGCCCCATTCAGGCCCAGCTCCCCCAGGAACTCCAGCCGCTCCAGGGCGGCCTTAGGCAGCTGCCCGGAGGCGGCCAGGATACCCAGCGCAATCGGCAGATCGAAGCGTCCACCCTCCTTGGGCAGATCGGCGGGCGCAAGATTGATAGTGATACGCCTGGCGGGGAACTGCAGCCGTGAAGTCAGCACCGCGCCGCGTACACGGTCCTTGCTTTCCTTGACCGCAGCTTCGGGCAGTCCGACGATGGACAGACCGGGGAGGCCGTTGGCCAGATGGACCTCCACCGCCACCGGAGGCGCTTCCACGCCCACCTGCGCCCTGCTGTGGACGATGGCGAGGGACGACACTTCAGCGGCGTCAGGCGCAGCGGGAGCCTAATCGCGGGTCTCGCGGGCGGCCAGTAGCGTCTCCAGGGAGCGCACGCGCTGCTCCAAGCCCTGCAGGCGCAGATGGGATCGCTCCAGCAACGCTCTCTGAACGTCGAGCTCCTCGCGGCTGACCAGATCCAGGCGAGCCAGATTACTGCTGAGCACCGCCTTGAGGTTACGCTCGAGGTCCTCTCCGATATCGCGGGCACCGCTGGGCACGGCCTCCGCGAGCCGCCGCGCCAGATCATCGAGCTTCTTCGCGTCAAACACCTTGCCCTCCTCGGTCCGTTGCTGCTGGCGGAAAGTCCCCGTCGGAGCGGCATCTGCTATGCTTGCCGGGCTCGTCCCGGCTGCCCCTGGGTGAGTGTACGCAAGTTCGCGGGCATGCGCACCATCCCGACGTGGCGCACCACTTCAGTGCGTTGTATGGGGGGGCTGCTCAAAATGGTGCGCCCCGGGCGTCAAGGGCCAGCGGGAATTCTTGGATGTGCCGTGTTACATGCCAAGATTGACCTTGGCACGAGGCCTGCATAATGAGCCGTGGCAAACCCGGCAGATCGCCCCGCTGACCGACTACCCCGGGTTCGGTTACTTATCCTAACGAGTGACAGATCAGGAGATTGACAAATGAACAATGCAGCAAAGCTCGCCCTTGCGGGTGGCCTGTTTGCGGCCGCCACAGCAGCCCAGGCGGAATTCTCGGCAAACGTCGCCCTCAGCACGGACTATGTTTGGCGCGGCGTCTCCCAGACCAACGAGGATCCCGCCATTTCCGGTGGCTTCGACTACAATCACGACAGCGGTTTCTACGCCGGGGTATGGGGATCGAACGTCGAGTTCCTCAGCGACGCCCACATCGAGCTGGATCTGTATGGCGGCTGGGCCCACGACTTCGGCAACGGTTTCGGCCTGGACCTGGGGGTGATTGGCTACAATTATCCGAGCGAAGACGACCTGAATTTCCAGGAGCTTTACGTGGGCGGCAGCTATAAGTTTGTCAGCGCCAAGTACTCCTATGATCCGGACAACAAGAATGGCTACCTGGAGGCGGCAGTCGATTTCGAGGTCGGCCAGGGCGTGAATCTCGGTGCCCACGTCGGCCACTACGACTTCGACCAGGGGGACGACTACACCGATTACAAGCTGGCTGTCTCCAAGGAGCTCGGTGGCTTCGGCTTCGAGCTGGCCTACACCGATACGGACATCGACAACAGCGACATTGCTGACGGCCGGCTCGTGCTGTCCGTTTCCAAGAGCATGTAATTCCGCTGCGTCCGCCCCGGCCCGGGGCGGAC
>CAYQDX010000447.1:0-3061 GCA_964416345.1 uncultured Ectothiorhodospiraceae bacterium | reverse complement strand
GGCATCGACGCCCCGGCCTCGTGTTCCTTCAGGATCGCGATGATCTGTTCTTCCGGATAGCGCTTGCGCTTCATTTTGGGACCTCCCTGGGGCAGGATTACAGGGAAATCCCACATTCGACGTGGCTTGGATTACGGGGGTACGGTCAAACACATCGGCAATTTATTCTTAGTGATAAATAGTTGATTATTTGATAATAGCCAGATCCAGCTCGTAAACGTTATTGTTGCTAGTGTATCTTTGAGTGGTATAAGACTTTGTATCAATCCCAGTCTGCCCAGCTTGTTACAGGCGAATACCTCAAGAATTGAACAAAGGGACTTGAGTCATGCACTTAACGCTAATTGTGTTGGGTATCCTTTCTGGAGTTTGTATATATGTCGGCTTGGCGCATGCCTTTGATACCAATCCCCCAAATTCTGATCATCGCATAAAATACTACTCACTCTACAGTATTCTGGCCGGGTTTTATGGCATTGTTCTGGCGATCAGGTATCAGCTGAATTTGCCGACCCAACAGGTGACTGCACTAAAATTCGAGATTTCAATCATCGCACTAATGTTTCTGGTCTTTCCTCGATTTGTCAAGGAAACCACAGGAGTTGGTTCGCGACGTTTGATTCAAGTAGCCAACATACTAGTGATTGTAGTTATTGTTGCTAACCTTATTAGTCCCTATAGCCTGCAATACTCGTCGATGCCGAACCTGGTTTCCTATGGCTTGCTCTGGGGTGAGAACATCTGGCTTCCCAGCGGAGTGATTGGTACATGGTTCAAGATTGGCGCCGGCTTGATCATGCTACTGCAAATTTATGCCATTTACGCATTCGGCCGGATGTATCAAACTTCAAAATCGATGTTTGCCTTACTGATGTTGTTCGCTGTAGTGTTGACTTTTGCCGCATCAATCCAAGGAATTCTCGTACGGTTTTCTGTTATAGAGACAGTCCATCTGGGATCCATAGGTGTGCTGACTATGGTGATCGTTATGAGCGCTGCATTAAGCCAGGAAAACAAACGGGAGCAAATGTTGTTAAAAACTCATTTGCATCGTACCCGGGAACAACAAAAAGCGATATTAGAATACGCTGGCTACGCCATTATCAGTGGTACGCCCGAGGGGATCATCACCAGCTTCAATCCCGCAGCAGAGAAAATGCTCGGCTATAGTGCTGAGGAAATGATTGGTAGGAATACCCCTGAAATCTTTCATGATCCACGTGAAGTTGAGGAGCGGGCACGGCAGTTTTCAACCGAATTGAAGGAAATGCTTCAACCCGGATTCGAAGTCTTTGTGGCTAAAGCTAGGCACGGGCTTCCCAATGAACATGAATGGACGTATATCCGTAAGGATGGGACTCGCTTTCCAGCCATGCTGACTGTTACCGCGCTAAGGGACGACGCCGGTAAAATTATTGGGTTTTTGGGTATTGCCAACGATATCAGTGAACGCAACCAAGCACTAAAGGCCCTCCGCGAAAGTGAAGAAAAATACCGTCTGCTTTTCGAAAACATGACAACTGCCTTCGCGTTACACGAAATTATCGTTGACGACAATGGCAAGCCGGTCAACTATCGGTATCTGGAAATTAATCCGGCGTTCGAAAAACTTACCGGCGTTCGCGCCTCCGCGTTGATGGGCAAAACAATCCTGGAGGTACTGCCCAATACAGAGCAGTATTGGATAGATGTGTTTGGCAAAGTGGCGTTGACGGGTGAACCGACGGCCTATGAAAATTTTTCCCGTGAGCTAGGTCGCTATTACGATACCTGGGTTTTCAGCCCGCGCAAAAATCAATTTGCCGTAATTTTCTCCGACAGCACTGAGCGCAAACATGCCGAGGCGGAATTGAAACGCCATCGAGAACATCTCGAAGAACTGGTGGAAGAACGCACCCAGGCCCTCGCCATGGCAAATCGTGAACTCGAGGCATTCAGCTACTCCGTTTCACATGATTTGCGTGCGCCATTGCGATCCATTGACGGCTTTTCCCAAATACTTTCCGAGGACTATGCCACATCGTTAGATTCCACTGCTCATAATTATTTACAACGCATACGGAATAGTAGCCAGCGTATGGGGACGTTAATCGATGATCTTTTGCAACTTGCCCGTATTGGACGCGCGGCATTGTCACCAACGGAGGTAGATTTAAGCCGCATGGCAAGTGAAATTGTGGCGCAAGTTCTAGCGCGTCAGTCAGAAAGAAACGTTAATTTCCAAGTTGAACCCAACATGATTGTGCGCGGTGACGCTCAATTGCTGAACGTAGCTTTGACAAACCTGCTCGATAATGCATTTAAATACACCAGCAGAGTCGCAAGAGCCGAGATCACATTTGGCCGGATTTCCCATCAAGGTGATTTAGTTTACTTTGTTCGCGACAATGGCATCGGTTTCGATATGCAATATGCCAATCAACTCTTTGATGCATTCCAACGTTTACACAATGCGGATGAATTTCCTGGAACCGGTATCGGCCTTGCCACCGTGCGACGGATTATTCAACGTCATGGTGGTCGTGTGTGGGTAGAGGCAGAATGGAATAAGGGCGCGACTTTCTTTTTCACTCTACCGCTCAATCAAACTAAATCTGCCAAAACAGCGGGTTAAATCGTAGGGTGCAAATATTCGAACGAACCGTATGATATTGTTGTCAGGCAATATTACGGATAATCAGTTCGAGCACTGACACATGTCATGCAACCCTTCCACCTCCTCGTAATCGCTCTAGCCGGTTGGCTTAACCGCCACCAACAGGCGGTGATCGACTATCTCATCGAAGAGAACCGTGTTCTCAAGGAGCAACTCGAAGCACAGCGGCTTCGGGTTACCGACGAACAGCGGATACGGCTGGCCGTGAAAGCCAAAGACCTTGGCCGCCGGTTGCTTGACGAACTTGAAACGCTTGTGACACCTGATACCCTTCTTGCTGGGCACCGTAAGCTCATTGCGCAGAAGTGGACTTGTGCCAGGCAGGGACCGGATCGACCTCACGTCGCGCGAGAGATCACCGATTTGGTACTCCGCATGGCGCGGGAGAATGTCTCCTGGGGCTAC
>CAYQDX010000446.1:0-3063 GCA_964416345.1 uncultured Ectothiorhodospiraceae bacterium | reverse complement strand
CCAGGTAGGGCATGCCGGGCTTGACCATCACCATGTCCGCCCCTTCCTCCAGGTCCAGCGATACCTCCCACAGGGCCTCGTCGCTGTTGGCGGGGTCCATCTGGTAGCTGTATTTGTTGCCGCCGCCCAGGTTGGCCGCCGAGCCCACCGCGTCCCGGAAGGGACCGTAGAAGCTGGAGGCGTACTTGGCGGAGTAGGCGAGGATGCGGGTGTGAACGTCCCCTGCCGCCTCCAGGGCATTGCGGATGGCACCGATACGTCCGTCCATCATGTCCGAGGGAGCGACCACGTCGGCGCCCGCCTCGGCGTGGGACAAGGCCTGCTTGATCAGCACCGCAATGGTCTCGTCGTTCATCACGTAGCCGGTGGCGTCGATGAGACCGTCCTGGCCGTGGGTGGTGAAAGGATCCAGAGCCACGTCGGTGATGACCCCCAGCGTCGGATGCGCCCGCTTTAGCGCGCGTACGGCCCGCTGCGCCAGACCCTGGGGGTTGTAGGCTTCCCGAGCGTTCTCGGATTTGTATGCCGTGGGGGTCACCGGAAACAGCGCCACCGCCGGGATGCCCAGGGACAGGAGGGTCTCGGCCTCTCGTACCAGCAGGTCAATGCTGAGACGCTCGACCCCCGGCATGGAGGCCACCGGCTCGTGCTGGCCCTGGCCTTCCAGCACGAACACGGGATAGATGAGATCGTCGGTGCGCAGGTGAGTCTCGCGCATCAGGCGCCGGGAGAAGGCGTCGTGGCGCATGCGCCGCATGCGGGTGGCCGGAAACCGGCCACGCCCGGAATCGATCACGGACATCGTGGCTCACCTCGCGGCCGTGGCTCCAGGTCCATCCCTCAAGACAAATCGGTAAATGTTAGCACCAAAGGGAAGTGATGCCGGCGACCGTGCGCAAACAAGGGGGGCGAGGGTCGTTTGTACACGACCCTCGCCAAGGGAGGGGCAGATAGAGATGAGCGTTTGCCGGGCGCGGGCTTCGCGGCATACACCATCCCGGGCGTACCGGGCCTCTCTATTACGCGCGTAGAGCGTACCGGGTGCGTCTCTATTATTGGGCTCCCCCAAGCGTTTCGTGTCAAGGGCTGGGGCATTCTTGCGCGTCCAATCCGGGCCTTTCAGCCATCCGGCGCCGGCGGATCCCGACCCGTCGCGCAACGGCCAACGGGCCCATCAAGAAACGCATCGGGGCGGGCCAGAGCGGCGAACCCGCAGCCCGGCCGCGGCGTCTTCATCCGTGGCCGCCAACGTGGGCTCCAGCGCCGCCCTGTAGTACGCCGCGCCGGCATGGCCCCGCCGGGCGCAGGTCCCTACGCTGCCACAACAGCACGACGGACATTCGCAGTGTGGCGCGATCCTGGCCACCGTCGAGGAGCTGGAGGGCGGCGAGCGGCCAGAGTCTCGCAATCTGAGGTCCATCGTCGACCGGGTGCGGCCCTCCGTCGAGGGGCTATTGGCGACGGATCTGGTGCAGGACCGGTCACGGCTCATCCACGAGGCGGTGCGCGCCAACGTGCGGGTCTCGGCCAGCCATCTGCGGCATGGCTCGAAGCTATTGGAGCACCTGAATCCAGGAGGACGGCCTGCTGGTAGCGGGCGCGGAGTACTGCCTGGAGATGGGCAAGGTCGCCTTCTTCGATGGGGTCTAGCTGCCCACGCCAAAGTTGCGCAGGGCGGTGCGGAAGGAGTTGAAGGGGCTGAATACCGCGTCCCCCAGGATGATAGCGTAGCCGAACCAGTGGAAGAAGGTGGGGGCCTGCTTGAGGGAGAATAGCAAGTAGGATAGCAGGCCGGTGGCGACGACCACGGCGATCACCGAGCTCAGTATGTCGGTGAGGAACACCGCCGTGCTGATGTCCCCCGACTTGTAGAACTCGGCAAACAGGACGAACACGCCGAGACCGATGAACACGTAGCCCGGCACTCCGTTCATGTTTACTCCATAGAGATGGGCCATCAGCAGGTAGCCGATGAGTAGGAAGGTCCACGGAATCTTGGCGAACCACGACATGCCGTTGCGTCGCAGGGCGGTGGGATCTGACATGAAGGTGTGTTCCTCTGGGTGTGGGGCCGGCGCAACGCCAAGTTTAGGCGTAAGCCTGGCGGCAAATCCATCCCCGCCCGGGCGCGGCTTCGGGGAGCGCGGCACGCGACTCCCGCCGTCGACAGCGCCAACCGGGCGAAGATCCGTTGCGCGGTGCACGAATACAGCCATGACCGCCAGGCGGAGTCCTACAGGCTGGAGATCGAGCCCGCCCCTAGGACCTGCCGGCACTGTGCCAGGACAGGCTGGCCCCCATCGCCCGCTGAGATACTCTGCAGGCCCGGGACCTGGGTCAGCGTCCCCGCCGCACCCGCGCCTGCTGCAGGAACTCCGCAGGCGCGCCCATCTCCTCGCGGATGTCCAGATATTCGTCCGTCCAGGCGCCGGCGGGGTCTCGGATGTGCAGCGGCGGCGGGTCGTCGCGATCGCCGTGCCAGGCGCAGGCATAGAGGGCGATGGCGGACGGCTGGTGGGCGCGGAAGTGCACCGCCCGGCGGGCGACGAGTCTCAGGCCCACGCTCACCACTGCCTGCTCCGGGCGCGGATCGGCCCCCGCATGGCTGAAGCAGAATACGCCCCCATCGGCCAGGGAGCGTGCCGCGGCCCGGCAGTAGTCGTAGACGTCGCCGTGCAGCTCGAAGCGAGCCGCAGCTTTCTGCGGGTGCGAGGATGGCACCCCGCGGGATGGCGGAATGTAAGGCGGCGAGCCTGTCACCAAGTCGAACTCCCCGCCCGGCCAGTCCCGCAAGTCCCCCAGGTGCAGGCTCACGCGGCCCTGCAGGCCAATGTGCGCGACCGTACGGGTCGCCAGCGCGTGACTCAGGGTCTGCACCTCCAGCATGGTGAGCTCGGCCCCGGTGCCCAAGCGCCACAAGGTGAGCAGCCCCACGGAGCCGATGCCGGACCCCAGGTCCAGCAGCCGCCGCGCCGAGGGCCGCGCCCGGGCGGCGGTCCAGGCGGTGAGCAGATCGTCGGTGGAGTAGCGGTGGCCGCCGCGGAGCTGGAAAATTCCCCAGTC
>CAYQDX010000445.1:0-3063 GCA_964416345.1 uncultured Ectothiorhodospiraceae bacterium | reverse complement strand
CGGCCATGCGCGGATAGCCGTCTGCGATGTTGCTTCCGGTCGGCTGGGCCACCCAGCCTTCGGTGTTAGTGAACAGGCGGATGCACCTGAAATCGGGCTTCGCACCCATGTCGAACCAATGCTTGGTGCCGGCGGGAATGCGGATCAGGTCGCCCTTCTCGCAGCGCAGGCCGTAGACCTTGCCGGCGGTGTGTATGTAGAACAGGCCGGCGCCGTCGACGAAGAAGCGCACCTCGTCCTCGCTGTGGGTGTGCTCGCTCAGAAACTTCTGGCGCAATGCCGGAATGTCGTCGCCGTCGGGACGCAGGCTGACGACGTCCGCCGTGGTGAAGCCGCCCTGCGCCATGAGCCGCGCCACCGAGTCATGGTAAGCCGCCAGCACCGCGGCCTGATCCGCGTCTGCTGGCACGGGCTCATTCGTCGCCCAGCGCTCGAGCTCGATGCCGGCCGCGCCCAGGGCGCGGGCGATGTTCTGTGCGTCCTCGATGGTGACGGGGTCGCCCGGAGCACCTTCGTCGTAGATGGTCAATGTGGTCACTGCGCTGCCCTCTTCATCAGAAGCTCGCACTCGAACAAATACTCCAGCGCCTCGGTGTGGCGCAGGGCCTCTGCGATGCTCGCGCCCCAACAGTATAGGCCGTGACCGGCAATGAGATAGCCGTGCCGGCCGCGGCCCGCGGCCAGCGCCGCTTCCACTTGGCGGGCGAGGGCCGGAATGTCCCGGGTGTTGGGAAAGACCGGTATGTGACACTCCGTCTCATGGCTATGGATGCCCTCAAGGGCCTTGAGGACCTCCCAGTCCCGCAGGCTCACCTGGCCGCTGGCGAGGTGTGAGATCACCGCTCCATGCACCCCATGGATGTGCAGCACCGCCCCGATGGTCGGATCCAGGCGATACAGGGCGGTATGCAGTGGCGTCTCCTCCGAGGGCCGGCGGCTCGGATCCCGTGCACGGCCCTCCAGATCGATCTCGATGACGTCGTCGATGCGGAGCCGTCCCTTGTGCCGCCCCGAGCAGGTGACCGCGATGCGCTCCGCGTCCAGACGGGCCGAGAAATTACCGCTGGTCGCCGGCACCCAGCCGCGGCTATGGCAGAAGCTGCCGACCTCGACGAGCTGTTGGGCGATGGTGAGCAAGGCGTGGTCCGGCATGGCGACTCGATCCGCGCGCAACGCGCTCATGCTAAAGGCTGCCCACTAGGGGAGCAATGGCCCGCCCATGGGCGCGGTGACCTCGCCGTGTGACGAGCAAGAGCGGAGCCGTTGGCCGCTCTCCCTCCGCCGCCGACCAGAGACCCGCGCTGGCAGAGGCTCCCGAGGGTTGACATCCTGTTCTACACCCGGTTAATTTCAGCTCACACCGCCCCCTGAGGGCTGCCCCAAAGCCGCCGGACAGTCGGCAATCGCGCCGGAATCGGCCGCCGGGGACAGCGACAGGATGCAGCGGCCGCCGGCCAGGCGGAGCGCATCTTCGACGAGGGCAGGGAAGCCGGATACGCAGCGGTTTTTGCGGCGCGTATCCAGGGATCGACTGAAGACCAGGGAAGAAGGAGCTTGTAGGTCATGAGATGCGCGTCCTCATCACTCAGGGGCTGTCTGCGCCCCGTCCGCGGTATTCCCTCCTTCCTCCTGCTCCTGCTGGCGCTCACCTCGCCGGTCCAGGCCGACATCGCCGCCGGCATCGACTGGCTGGCGGCCCAACAGCAAGCCGACGGCAGCTACGCCACCGGCGCCGACATCGCCACGGCGGTGCAGGCGACGGCCGAGACCCTGCGCAGCTTCGGCGCCCTCGATCAGGGCGCCCGGCCCGGCATCCCGGCGGCCCTTACCTTTCTTCAGTCCGACGCCTCCGCCAACACCGAATACCTCTCCCGGCTGATAGGCGCCGGTGCCGCGCTCGGGGTAGCCTCGGGCACTGAGCTCGCGGCACTCGCCGCCCGGCAGGGCGCGGACGGCGGCTTCGCAAACCTCCCGGGCTACCAGAGCACGGCCCTGGACACGGCCTTGGCCGTGGAGGCACTTGCCGTCGCGGGGCAGGACGACGGCACCGTCGCGGCGGCCGCCGTCGGCTATCTGCTGGCCCGCCAGGGCGCCGACGGCGGCTGGGGCGACGGACTCAACTCTGGCTCCGTCTATCTCACGGCGCTCGCAGTCGAGGCCCTGCGCCACTATGCGGATCGCAACGGCGACGTGCCGCCGGCGCTCACCGCCGCCCAGGGCTACCTGCTGGCGCAGCGCGGCGCCGACCAGCTCTGGGGCGAGCTTTTCACCTCCGCGCTGGCACTCGGCAGTCTGGCCGCCACCGTGCCGGATCCGGCGCTCATTCGTGACGGCGCCACGGCCCTGGCCGCCCTGCAGCAGGCCGACGGCAGCTTCGAGTCCGATGTCTATGTCACGGCCCTGGCGCTGCGGGCTCTGGCGCGCTACCAGGCTCGGGAGGGCGGCGGCGGGGGCGGCACCGGCGCCATCGGCGGCCGCGTGCTGGTGGCCGGCAGCGCCGAGCCGGCAAACGACGCGCGTGTGTGGCTCGCGGACGAGCCGGGATTGAGCGTGCAAAGTCGCGCCGACGGCCACTTCCTGCTGCCGTCCGTGCCGCCCGGCAGTCACACCGTGGTGGCGGAGCAGGCGGGCTATTTGAGCGCCAGCAAGGTCGCGATCGTCGGGGCCGGGACTCCGGTGGACGTGGGAGATCTCCTGCTCGCCCGCACCACAGAGACGGGTCTGGTGCGCGGGCAGGTGCGCGATGCCCAGAGCGGCCAGGGCCTGGCCGGCGTGCGCGTGACGCTCAGTGGCACCGGCACGGCCGCCGCGGTCTCGGGCGCCGACGGCAGCTTCGACCTGGGCGCCGTGGCTCCTGGCAGCTACCAGCTCGGCTACAGCCTGAGCGGCTACTACGGGGTGCAGGGTGATCTTCAGGTCGCCGCCGGCCAGACATTGCAGCTTACTCAGACGCTTCTGGCCGAAGGCGGCTACCAGGGCAGCGAGCCCCTGGCCCTCAGCGGCACGGTCGCGGATGGGGAGACCGGCGCGCCGCTCAGTGGCGCGCATTTTGCCGTCGACGGG
>CAYQDX010000444.1:0-3072 GCA_964416345.1 uncultured Ectothiorhodospiraceae bacterium | reverse complement strand
CCTAAGGCCAAGGCTTGGCTGCTTCGGCGTTTTCGCTCTGCGTGCCGTTTAGCCCCGGCTCTCCCCCAGGGAAATCCAACCGCCGCACGCGGGCCTGAAGCGAAAGCTAGCCGCGAGGTGGATAGCTGTCAAGGCCGAGCGGGCCGCTGCCGGGGATTTCGTGCGGGTCTGGGAGGCAGGTTCGCGAGCAACCCAAGCGCAAGCAGCGCGATCCGTGGTGGGGGTGGCTCGTGTGGCATCAATGGCCGCGCGACACCGAATCAGGCGAAGAGGGCTGGCTTAACAGGCGATGCGCTGGTCGAGCTCGAGCTCGGGTGCAATTTGGGCGACAGCCTCCCACTCAGGCAGCGGTTGGGCACCTCGTCCCCCCGGCGGGCCGCGCGCGGGCGCGATTGGCGCTGGCCTCGAGGGCGCGCCGATGTGGGTCAGGCCGAGATGGAGACAGGCGAAAGTCCAGTGCACCTTCGTCCCGTCGCCCGGGCGGGCCAGGATGACCCACCCTGGACCTCGAAGCGGAGCAGGACACCGGCCGAGGCGCTCAATCGGAGCGGACTCGGTGATAAAGGCAACGATGCGCATATCGGCCCCGCAGTTCGCACAGGCGAGCGGGAGGGACTCGACCAGCCCTGCGCGCAGCATGGTCCAGAGATAATGCCCGGGCGAGCGCCAAGGTGGCACACCGCCAGCCACTGGCGAAGCCAGCTCGGACATTGGCGGGTGCGGACCCGCCTCAGCGTTGCGCCCGCCGGCCGTGACGAGCGCACGCATTGGCCCGGTACCGAGATCATCATTCGCGGCGACTCGGGCTTCTGCCGCGAGGCGATCATGGCCTGGAACGAGGGCCATGGGGTTGACTTCGTCCTCGGCATCGCCAAGGACGCGCGCTTACTGGCCTTGAGCCTGAGCGCCCGCATCCAAGCACAGCTGGAGCACCACGACATCGTCCTGTGAGCCCGAAGAGGCCCACGCACCGTGGAGATAGGAGCAATGAGCGGCCGGGGCTGCCCCCATGAGGCAAACGGGCAATGCCTGCGGGTACTGGGTCGCGCCTGCGACCCCGACATGAAAGGCTGCGTGCTGTTCGGCCGCTTCGTCTTCAGCAAGACAGACAAGAATCGTCGCGCTGGGCCGCGCCGCCGCAATCCGACGCCGGCCAGAGGCCCCAAGGCGCAGCCATCCGAGTCGTCGGCCCGCGATGACCTGCATCCTCGGAGCAGCGCATCGGCAAAGCCCTGGAGATAGCCGCCCATTACACCATGGGCGTGGTGCCCGCCGTTTTGGGTGGAGCGCATCCCCCACACCGGCCTCCCGCCGGCCAGCAGTCCGGGCTAGCCCGCCTGCAGCGTCTCCAGCACCTGGGCCGGATGAGTCTCGGCCTTGGCCACCCGCCGCCAGTGCTTCTTCACTTTGCCGTCCGGCCCCACCCACACAGTGGAGCGAATGACGCCCATGGTGGTCTTGCCGTACATGACCTTCTCGCCGTAGGCCCCATATTGGGTCATGACCTCGCGATCGGGATCCGACAGCAGGGTGAACGGCAGGCCATACTTGGCAGCAAACTTCTGGTGGGTGGTAGCGTCGTCCGGTGAGATGCCCAGCACCACCGCGTCCAGCGCCTGCACGTCGGCCCACAGGTCGCGAAAGCCGCAGGCTTCCTTGGTGCAGCCGGGGGTATCGTCCTTGGGGTAGAAGTACACGATGACGTTCTTCCCGCGTAAGTCCTCGAGGGCGACCTTGTTGCCTTGTGCATCCACCAAGGTGAATGTCGGCGCCGCCTTGCCTTCTTCTATGGTCATGGGGTTTCTCCCGTTGCAGAGACCTCAGATTGATAGAGGGATCTTCGACCGCCGACAGTAGGGACGCAACAGGGGGCTCACTGGTGGCCGCCGGGAAGGCCCAGGCGCTGCCGCCACTTGCCGTAGCGTTGCACCAGCTGCCAGGCACGGCTGCCCTTGATGGCTGCAAGCTCGCCGCCGAGCACTTCGTTGCGCTGCTGCAAGGCGCCGAGCTCGGCCGTCTGGGAATCCTGGCCGGCAGCAAGCTCCGCCAGGCGTCGCTCCAGCGCCTCCAGCCGCGCGGCGCGCTCGGCGAGCTGCCCGTGGGCAAGTCCCAGCTTCCATTCCAGCTCCTTGATGTGGTTGACCGTGCGCATCATGTAGCGGGCGACCTCCGGCGAGAACTTGTCGCGGTGACGATCGATCACCCGGTCGTAAGCCTGCCATTGATGACTTTGGGTCCGCTCCGATTGGGCGATCTGCTGCTCGGCGCTCCACTGGACGTATTGCGCCGTAACCCGCGCCACATGCATGACCGACTGGGTGATCCCGACCCGCAGCAGCAGATCCCAGTCCTCGTAAAGATCGACACCCGGATCGAAGCCGCCGGCGGCTTCCAGCACCGACCGCTCGAACAGCAGGCACATCAGCGGAATATAGTTGCACGCCAGCAGCTCGGCGTAGCTGAAGTCTCTGGAACCGAATATCTCGCAGTTGGCGAGCCGGAATTCGCCGGCGTCCGCATCGAAGCTGCGCCGGCACAGCTCGGCATCGGAGTAGCACACCCGATGCTCCCCGCCCCGTAGGCAAGCCACCAGCAAGGCGACGTGCTCCGGCAGCAGCCGGTCATCGTCATCCAGGAATCCGACATAGCGACCGTGGCTAGCCCGCAGCCCCACGTTGGCTGCCTCCGCCCGCCCCTGGTTGGTTTCCAGCTCAACGATCACCAGCTCCACGTCGCCGAGCAGCGCGGCGACGGATGTCCGGTCCACGGTCGACCCACCGTCGTTGACTAGCACCAGCTCCAGGGGCCGGTGACGCTGAGCCGCAACGCTGCGCACGGCATCCAGCAGCAGCCGTGGTCGATCCTTGGTGCGCACGACGATAGAAGCGAGCTCGGTGGCCACTGGCCGTGCTCCGTCAGTGCGCCACGCGCCGGTCTGTCGCCAGCTCCGGGGCGTCCTGAAGCGCCGGAGCCGCCTCTTGGTCGGCAGCCCCGGGCGCCACCAATTCCGCATACAGGCGGCCGTAGTCGCTGCGCAGCGTGGACAGATCGAAGTACTCCACCACCCGCTGG
>CAYQDX010000443.1:0-3075 GCA_964416345.1 uncultured Ectothiorhodospiraceae bacterium | reverse complement strand
CGCCAGCCGCGGTGGCTGAGGCTGCCCCGAAATGGTGCCTGGCCCACCACGTTGCCGGTGAGGCGGATGGCAGCGGCATCGAAGCCCTGCTCCAGGATGACGGCGCTGCCTTCGTCCTCCGGGCGCACCGGCTCGATGTTGAAGTGCTCCCGCAGCACCTTGCGGCAGCCTTCGTGCACCACCCGGGTGGCGGCGCCGATCTCGGCGTCCCCATAGGCGGCCACGTCCTCCTCGATGAAATCGACGAAGCGACCCTCGCGCTGCAGCAGGCCCAGCAGCTGGAGCGCGGCCTCGGGACCGGTCTCCCTCAGCGGCGGCGGCGCGGCCTCGGCACCGGCCTGGCGCAGGCGCCGCACGCGGCCGGCGAAGCCGGCGTCTAACAGGACACCGAAGAATGCCCGGAAGGCGAGGCCTATGCGGCCGAAGAAGGATGGATTCGAATCTGACATCTGGTGGCTCCTCGTCGTTGGCGCCTTCCGGCGGCACATGTAGCGCGATGCAAAGGCCGATCTACGCCGAAGCTATCACGCACGCATGGCACGGGTGAGCCCTGCGCGCGGGCCATGGAAGTGGAATTTCCAAGAGACGCCGGGTGTCTGGAGATGCGATTCGGGCACATCCCAGGACGCTGTCGACGGCGGCTCCGTCTTGCGGCCGGCGGGGCGGGATGGCGCCAACCCCATCATTTGACGGGGACCGAGGTTTGGACCCCGCCCTTGTTCCGGCAGGCGGCCATTGTGAAGTGGGATATGATAGCGGATCTTCAAGAGCGGCTCGCCATTCTGATTCCTGTACGCGGGCGGCGCGGTGTGGAGCGGGTGCGCACCGTCGCGGCCGCGCTCAGGGCACGCAAGATTCGGCCAGGACCCTCCTGTGGGAGTGGCCTTGGCCGCGATGGGCTTTGGCTGCTGCACGTGGGAAACGGCCATCGCGGACAAGTCAGCTGCCACAGGGCGCGGCGCAAGCCGCCTTCCGAGCTCAGTGCGTGCAATGGTACAGCCAGATCACATGTCCCAGGATCAGCAGCGCGCTCAGTGCCTGCCAGAAGGCGATGGGATTGCGCTCCAGCAGAGGCTTGGGACGGTCGTCGATGAACAGCTGGTTGGGGTGGGAAAGATCGCGCAGGAATTCTGACAGGGAGTCGTAGCGCTGCCGTGGATCGGGGCGCACGGCCTTGTGCAGTGCGCCGTCCACCCAGGGCGCCAGGAGCTCGTCGTGGCGCCGGGCCGAGACGTAGCGCAGGCGGGGGCGGGCGCGTGGCTGGTCGCTCTCGCCATAGGGCAGGGCACCGGTCAGCAGCTCGTAGGCGATGACGCCCAGGGAGTAGATGTCGGAGCGGTTGGAGCAGAGGCCGTCCAGGCATTCGGGGGCGGTGTAGCTGAGGGTGCCCTGCACGTGGCCGCTGGCACGGCCGTCCTGAGTCTCCGCGGCGCCGGCGACCCGGGTGGATCCGAAGTCGATGATCTTCAGCGTCCCGCGCTCGTCGACGAGGACGTTCTCCGGCTTGAGGTCCAGGTGCAGCATGTCCAGGCGATGGAAGGCCCGCAGGCCCTCGGCAAGCTGCTGCACGAAGTCCCGCGTCAGGTTGATGTCGGTGCGCGGATGGTCGTGCAGCCACTGGCGCAGGGTCTGGCCCCTGACGTGCTCGGAGAGGTTGTAGAGGAAGCGCCTGTGGGGTGTTGCTAGCACCTTGAGCACATGGGCGTTGTCGATGCGTCTGCCCACCCACTCTTCGTGCAGGAAATCCTCCAGATAATCCGGATCGTCGCGGAAATTCACCGACGGCGTCTTGAGTGTCACCTGGCGCCGGGCGGCGGGATCCAGGGCCAGGAACACCTCACTGCGCTTGCTGGCGTGCAGCTCACGCAGGATCTGATACCCGTCGATAGTCATCCCCGGGGCCAGCGGCGGCGGAAATGGCAGCTCGTTGAGCTGCTGCAGTATATCGTCCTCGCTCTGCGTCGGCAGGCGCAGCACCTTCAGCAGCTGGCAGGTGACGTTGTCGCCGCTGCCGTTGCGCAGGGCCTCCTCGGTCATCAGGTTGACACAGGTCTGGGGGCTGTCCCGGTGGGCGCACAGCAGCTCGGCGAGGCGATTGTCGCTGAGGTGACCGTGGACGCCGTCGGTGGTGAACAGGAACAGGTCTTCCGGCTCCACGGCCAGGGAGCGGTAGTCGATGTCCACATGCGGATCCACCCCCATGGCCCGCGACAGGAACTCCCGGTCCTTGCCGATCCAGACCCGATGATCCCGGGTGAGCTGCTCCAGCAGTCCGGCCCGGAAGTGATAGATCCTGCAGTCGCCCACATGGAAGACATGGGCGGTGGTGGATTTGATCACCAGCCCGCTGAAGGTGCTGACCATGCCGCGGGCGCACTGGAAGCGCGTCTGGCCCTGGGCGTGGAGCCAGCGGTTGAGCGCTCCCAGGACCTTGCCCACGGAGTGCTTGACCGTCCAGGATTCCGGGGTGCTGAAGTAGTCGCTGAGGAATCCGGTGATGCAGACTTCGCTCGCCTGCTTGCCGCCCTCCGAGCTGCTCACGCCGTCGGCGACGGCCGCCGCCACGCCCTTCGCCAGAAGTAGCCCGCCCTTGGGGACGCGCGCATCCGCCGCATCGGCGTTCTCGGCCTTGTCTCCGGCCTCCGAGCGTACGGCGTAGTCGATGCTGAGGGTGTCTGCCATCGCTCCGGTAATCGCGGGCCTGCCGCCCCGGAGGCCGCAGGCCCTCAGCTCACATCGATCATCTGCACCGTGCCGTCGGGCAGCACTTCCGCAGTCTGTCCCTCCGGCTCGTCCAGGAACCGCACTGCGCCCAAAGCTACCACCGCGGCGCCACCAATCACCAGGAAGAATGTGGAGGGGTCCACGAAGGAGAAGACCGTCAGGAAGGCAACGGCGCCCACATTGCCGTAGGCGCCAGTCATGCCCGCCACCTGTCCAGTCATGCGGCGCTTCACCAGGGGCACGATGGCAAACACGGCGCCTTCCCCGGCCTGCACGAAGAAGGAGCAGGCCATGGTCGCCAGGACCGCCAGGCCCACAGGCCAGGCGCTGGTGATGCTGCCCATCAGCAGG
>CAYQDX010000442.1:0-3077 GCA_964416345.1 uncultured Ectothiorhodospiraceae bacterium | reverse complement strand
ACGACGGCACAGCAAGCGCAGCTGCAAGAGATGTTTGGGCATTGGGTGAGCTTCGACCACGAAGAGCGCCGCATCTACAGCCACGATGTGGGCGCGATTCCCAAGCTCATTAAGCCCGTCATCGGCAAGGCGACGGCCGCGGCGGTCGTGCAGCCGGCCTCCGAGGAGGAGCTGGTCCAGCTCGTGCACTGGGCGAGCCGGAACAAGGTGCACCTGGTGCCGCGAGCCAAGGCCACCTCCGGGTATGGCGGTGTGATGCCGGTCACCGGGGGCATCAGCGTCAGCCTGACGCGTATGAACGAGGTGCTGGCCGTGGACCGGGAGGCGATGAGCGCCCGAGTGCAATGCGGGGTCGTGTGGAGCGCCCTGGAGAGGCGGCTGGAGCAGGCCGGTCTCGCGCTGCGCACCTACCCTTCCAGCGCGCCCTCCTCCACTGTGGGTGGTTGGTTGGCCCAGGGCGGGGTGGGCTACGGCTGTTTCGAGTATGGCGCCTTCCTGGACAACGTGATCGCGGCGCGCGTCGTGCTGCCCAACGGGGAGATACGCACCTTCGAGGGTCAAGGCCTCAAGCTCATCAGTGCGGCCGAGGGCATCACGGGCTTCATCACCGAGGTCACGGTGCGGGTACGCGAGAACGCGCCCGATACGGTGCGCTTGTGTCACTTCGGGTCGATGGAGGCCCTTGCCCAGGCGCTCGACGAGCTCCTGCAGGCCGAGATGCCCCTGTGGTCCGTCAGCTTCATCAGCCCGACCATGGCGAGGCTGCGCAATCGGCTGCCGCCACGGCTCGAGCACGGGCAACCGGTCCAGGAGGAGCATCCGATGCTCCCCGAGCAGGGCTACACGGTGATGCTGGTGGCGCCGACAGGGCGCTGGGACGCGGCCGAAGAGGGTCTTGCCCGTATCCTGGACCGACATGGAGGTGAGGTGCTGGACGAGGCGCTCGCTGCCCATGAGTGGGATCAGCGTTTCGCACTGATGCACATCAAGCGCCTGGGTCCCAGCCTGCTCCCGGCCGAGGTCGTGGTACCGCTGCAGAGCCTCGCGGCGGTGCTCGGCGAGGCGGCTGCCCAGATCAAGCAGCCCCTTGCCCTGGAGGGCATGGTGCAGCGCGACCTGCAGGGCGGCTCCGGCGGGCTGGTCACCCTGCTAGGCTTCATCCCCCACGACGAGCGCAAGCTCTCCTTCGGTGTGGCCTACAGCCTGTCGCTGACCCTGCTGAGCATCGCCAAGCGTCACGGGGGGCACGCCTACTCGACCGGACTCTTCTTCACCAGCCAGGCAGACTCAGTCCTGGGGCCGGGACGGGTCGGGAGGCTCAGGGCCTTCAAGCAGGAGGTGGACGAGGCGGGGATCATGAATCCGCGCAAGGTGATAGAGCGCAGTCTGATGGGTCGGTTGCTCGGCCTAGTCCTCCCCTTGGAGCCCCTCGCACGGCTGCCCGCCAACTTGATGACGGCTTCGGTGGGGGAGCGCATCGCGGGCCGGGGCAAGCGCGGGATACCGGACGACATCGCCTGGTATGCCTACGCATGTGCCCAGTGTGGGTACTGTGTGGATGAGTGCGACCAGTACTACGGACGCGGGTGGGAGTCGGAATCGCCGCGGGGACGCTGGTTTTTCCTGCGCGACTATCTGGAAGGCCGGGTCAAGATGACCCAGGAATGGGTAGAGAACTTCCTCGCCTGCACCACCTGCGAGATGTGCAACGTCAAGTGCCCGCTACAGCTGCCGAACGAATCGAGCTGGATGAAGATGCGTGGGGAGCTGGTGCGCAAGCAGGAGCGGCTAACCCTACCCGCCTTCGAGGTCATGCGCGCCTCGGTGGAGAAGGAGCTGAACGTCTGGGGCGCCTATCAGACGGCCCGGCCGGACTGGCTCTCCGACGAGGTCCAGTCGAAGGTCCGCACCGCGACCGGCGAGCTCCACTTCCGGGACTGCTCCGGGGGAACGGTCGACCGTTCGTCCTGGGTGCCCGAGAACGTGAAGGATAAGATGCGGGCGGTGGCCGACATCGGCTACTTCGCCGGCTGCACGGCCAGCCTGGTTGAGAAGGACATCGCCGCGGGCACGGCCCGCCTGTTGTGCGCCGCCGGGATAGATTTCACCTATCTAGGTCAGGACGAGGCCTGCTGCGGGATCCCCATCCTGTGCTCCGGCAACTGGGACACCTTCGAGGGCATCCTCCGGCACAACATCGAGGCCATGCAAGGCAGGGGGGTCAAGACGGTCGTCACCTCCTGCCCCGCCTGCTGGCTGGCGTGGCACACCTACTATCCCCAGTGGGCCAAGAAGCTCGGCATTCCCTTCTCTATCGAGACGATGCACTACTCCGAGGTGCTCGCCGAGCGGGTGGCGAGCGGCGATCTCGAGCTGACGCATCCGGTGCGGCGCACGGTGACCTGGCACGACTCCTGTCACATCGGGCGTGCAGGGGGAATCTACGAGCCGCCACGCGAGCTGCTAAAGGCCATCCCCGGTGTCGAGCTGCGCGAGATGGAGTACAACCGCGAGCAGGCCCACTGCTGCGGCAGCGTGCTCAGCCTGCTGGAAGACCCGGACGGTGCCGCGCTCCATATCGGCGCCAAGCGCCTGAAGGAGGCGGAGGCCACCGGCGCGCAGGCCTTGGTGACGGCCTGTCCGTGCTGCGAGGTGCAGTTCCGGGTGACCGCCAACAAGACCGGCAGCCCCCTGCAGGTGCTGGACCTCGCCCGAGTGGCGGCCGAGGCCCTGGGGGTGGAGCTCCCCGACATGAGCACCCACACGCTGGAGCAGTGGACGACCTTTGAGGCCATGATCAAGCTGCTGAAACCCGAGGCCATGGCGGCCTTCATGGCCGGCATGCTGCCGGCGATGATCGACGCCATGCCGCAGCCCTTCCGCGGCGTGATGCATTGGACCGAGCATGCAAGCCCGAGCGTACGCGATGCGATGCTCGCGATGATGCGGCCCATGCTGCCCGCGCTGTTCCCGCGGCTGTTGCCGGGGATGATGCCCAAGCTGATGCCGGACATGCTGAAGGCTATGGAGGAGGTCGTCCCTATGCCGGACTACATGAAGGAGCAGATGCCGGAGCT
>CAYQDX010000441.1:0-3078 GCA_964416345.1 uncultured Ectothiorhodospiraceae bacterium | reverse complement strand
GGATAGGTATAGGCACCAAGGTAGTGGTAAAGTAGTTGCGGCCACGTCATCGCTGAGTGTGCCGTCAGGTTCTTATGTTCCTCACTTAGGGAGACTTATCATGCGTTACGGGTGGAAGAAGCTTGCTATTGCCGCTGGCGTAGCCGCTGTTGCGACCATAGGTGTCGGCTGTGCCACGACCTCCGACCTGGAGCAGATTCGGACGACGGCGCAGGAGGCCAAGACTGCGGCCGCAAATGCCCAGTCCACGGCCGACCAGGCCAGCGCCGATGCAGCTGCAGCCATGCGCGCGGCGGAAGATGCCAACACCTGCTGCAAAGACACCAACGAGAAGATCGACCGGATGTTCAAGAAGTCCATGTACAAATAATCAGGGCTTCCGCAGCGACTGGTCTCGGCAAGGCAGCACCCCGCTCTTCGCGGGGTGCTGCTCGCAGTAGCTCAACTCAGGCAGCCCACCCGCCAGCGGAGTATTAGCCCAACCCCGCTCACGTATTCCACGGCCAGATCGGTGACTTATGTCGGCCGGGCGCGGTATGCGGGCTAGAACCCCGATCCACTCCAACCATAGACCGGATCGGCCGTCTCGCCGCCCGGCACCCCCGAGGCGGCCGCCCGTATGGGCACCGGGATGCCCGACACGGCTTTGGCGGCACGCTCGACCTCTCCCCAATCCACAGGGTAGCCGGGGTGCGCAGCCGTGGCCTCGACGATCTGCCGCACCAGCGGCGTGAGATCCCCCGAGTCATCTTCCCACGCCTCGCCCAGGGGCGGATGCACCTCCAGATACAGCAACCCATTGGACCAGCCCACCTTGTAGGGCTGATCGACGATGTGCACAGGCGTGCCCACAGGGACCTGATGGTAAAGCCGCTCCACGTCTTCCGGGTACAGCCGCACACAGCCGTGGGTCACCCGCATGCCGATACCGGCGGGCTTGTTGGTGCCATGGATCAGGTAGCCTCGGCGACCGAGATACAGGGCGTAGGCCCCCAGGGGATTGTCGGGTCCCGGCGGCACCCGCTCCGGCAGGATGTCGCCCTGGGCGGCGTGCTCCCGGCGGATGGTCTCGGGTGGATTCCAGGCCGGACCCTTGACCTTCCGTACCACCGAGGTGGTGCCCAGGGGCGTCTTCCAGTCCATGCGTCCCACGCTGACGGGATAGGTGATGACTTGGCGCGTCTTGCCCCGCCGCGGCTTGGGATAGTAGTAGACCCTCAGCTCGGCGAGGTTGAGCACGATGCCGTCCCGGGGCGCGTCGGGCAGGATGAACCGGTCGGGTATGACCACCGAGTTGCCCTCTCCCGGCATCCACGCATCCATGCCCGGATTCGCCAGGCGGATCTCCTGGTAACCCATGTGGTAACGACGACCGATGTCGAGCAGCGTATCTTCGTGCCGTGCGATGACCTGGTGGGCCCGCCCTACAACAGAGTCGCCTTCGGCCGGCAGATCGAAGGTCTGCGCCAGCACGGGGCCGGCGGAACAGAGCAGCCACAGCGCTCCCAGAGCTTTCCAAAGCCGACGGTCGGAGGGGTGCGTCATCGGGATCAGTCCTGTGCGAGGTGAATGCCGATCAAGATGGCAAAGGCTGGACGGGAGGGTATAGGCGATCGGCGTCCAGCGCCCCCATGGGACCGATGAGCCCTGCCGGGAGCCTGGGCATGCCGCTGCTCAGGGACACCAGCAGGGCCGCCACATAAGGCAGTGCCTGGATCAGCAGCACCGTCACCCACAGGCCGACGTCGGTCATCTCCAACCCTATGTTCAGCGTGATGGCCAGTGCCGCACCTATCAGGGCTACGGCAAACAGCGCCTCCTCCCGCGCCGCGGCAATGGCCGCCAGCAGGGCGAGCCGGCCGGCCATCTTGGGCGTTCGGAAGAACGGCTTGGTCTTGGTGAGCACGCCCGTGACGACGGCCAGGGCGATGGTGTGGGACAAGGCCAGGCCCGCTAAGGCCGCGGCGACCGTTTGCCTGGCCGTGGCATCCACGGTGGTGCGGTAGAGATACACTAGCTTGGCGACCTTGAAGGCGAACAGCGACAGGGGCAGGAAGGAGAACAACATCAGCGGGGGATCTACGTGCCGTGGGGCCAGCGCCATGGCCACCGACCAGCCCAGGGCGCCCAGATTGAACAGCAGATTGATACCGTCCGCCAGCCAGGGCAGCCAGCCGGCGACGAAATGGTAGCGCTGGCCTCGGGTCAGCCGGCTGCGGCGCCAGCCCGCCAGCTCTCCCAGGTGGCGGCGCATGATCTGGATTGCTCCGTAGGCCCATCGGAAGCGCTGCTTCTTGAAGTCCGTGAAGGTGTCGGGCATCAGCCCGCGGCCATAGCTCTTGGGGATGTAGCTCGCCTCATAGCCATGCTCGAACACCCGCAGACCCAGCTCGGCGTCCTCGGTGATGCACCACTCCCCCCAGCGCCCCACCTCCTCGAGCACGCTGCGCCGAATCATCGTCATGGTGCCATGCTGTATGATGGCATTGCGCTCGTTGCGCGTAACCATGCCAATGTAGAAGAAGCCCCGGTACTCCGCGTAGGACATAGCCTTGAAGGCGCTCTGCCCCTGGTCGCGGTAGTCCTGGGGCGCCTGCACGATGGCCACCTGGGGCTGACGAAACTGTGGTGCCAGGTCGCGCAGCCAGCGGCTGCTTACCTCATAGTCGCTGTCGATGACGGCAACGATCTCCGCGCCGGGGTCCGTCTGGTCCAGTGCATAGTTGAGTGCGCCAGCCTTGAATCCCGCCAGGGGATCGACGTGAAAGAACCGGAAGCGCTCGCCGAGCCGCTCGCAATGGGCCTGGACGGGCTGCCAGACATCAGGGTCCTTGGTGTTGTTGTCGACCACCACCACCTCGAAGCGCGGATAGTCGAGGCGCGCCAGGGCGTCCAGGGTGGCGATGACCATCCTGGGCGGCTCGTTGTATGCCGGCACATGCACCGAGACCATGGGCAGCTCCTCATCGGCCACCACTACGGGACGGAAGCTGCGGCGGCGGTCGGCGACCCACAGCGCCTCCGCCCACTCGTGCGCCTCGGCCAGCAGCACGACGATGATGCCGATCATGCCGATGA
>CAYQDX010000440.1:0-3111 GCA_964416345.1 uncultured Ectothiorhodospiraceae bacterium | reverse complement strand
CGCAGGGCATAGTTGGCCGGGATGGTCCCGTGCATGCCGGGCATGCCCAGGTTGTGCTCCGCGTCGAAGGGAATGGCACCCAGGCCATTGAAGGTCGTGGTCACCGGCACGTCGAAGCGCTCCACGAACCGTCGCAGTGCCGCGGACGCATTGGCGGTGATGATGCCCCCGCCGGCTTTGACTACCGGCCGCTCGGCCCGGATCAGGGCCTCCAGGATGTGGTTGGCCTTGGAAGGATCGAACGGCGTCTGGGGGTGACAGCGTTTGCGGGGAGGATTGTGTGGCTGGATCCGGGCCAGCTGCACGTCTTTGCAAATGTCTACCACCACCGGTCCCGGCCGGCCGCTGATGGCGAGCGCCAGGGCCTCCCGCAGAATCCAGTCCAGATCACGCACGTCCTTGACCAGGTAGTTGTGCTTGGAGATGGGGCGGGTGATGCCCAGGGTGTCCACTTCCTGAAAGGCGTCCGAGCCGATGGCGAAGCTGGGCACCTGGCCGGTGATGAACAAGGTCGGGATGGAATCCTTGTAGGCATCTGCGATGGGGGTCGTCAGGTTCGTGGTGCCCGGGCCCGAGGTCGCCAGCGCCACACCCACCCGGCCACTGACCCGGGCGTAGCCTTCGGCGGCATGTCCTGCGCCCCCCTCCTGGCGAAACAGGATGAATTGTGGGACTTTTTCCCCGCGCCGCATGCGCTTGTTCAGCTCCACGTGCAGGGGGATGACGGTGCCGCCCGTATGGCCGAAGAGGTACTCGACACCGGCGTCGATGAGCACGTCAAAGAAGATGGAGGCGCCGGTCTTGGGGATGCCATTCATGGGTGGTGTCCGCAACGCGGAGGGGATGGCAACAGGCACTGTAGATTTCCTCGTGAAACATGTAGTTGTGGTCCGGCGCGCGATCGTAGACCGCCCAGGCGTCGAAGAGCCGCTTGACGATCTCCCATGCCATGGAGCCGTGGTCCATGGGTGATTGATCGAGAGCTTGCGATGTCACGGGCGCACTTCCCACCGGCGCTGCATCAGATTCGTCGTGGCAGTATAGCGCGCCATGACGAATCTGATGCAGCGCCGTACCCTGGAATCTGCGCAGACACGGCACTTTCCCGTTGCCCCTCGGGTGGCCGGAGGGCCGCGCCCGCTGCAGGCGTCTTTGGCGGCCCGTTGTGCACGAACTCGCCGGTCTGGTTGCGCGGTGTCCGGGGTGCGCCACTGGCAGGGGCGGACACTCCGACGGGCCCCACCGACATGGGGCTCTGAAAGCAGCCAAACCAAGGACTCGCAGCACTCCCAGGTCCAGCTGCCGGCGACGGATGTGCCGCAGCGCTCACGACCCGAAGCCGTATCCCGCGACTCTGGAATCCTGGATGCCTCGGCTGTCGGCCTGAATCGGTAGCCGCTTGTGAATGCAATCATCGTCTGGCTGTGAAGGGGCACTGGGAGTGTGCTATTTTTTGGTCGCGAGGATAGGCGGTGCCGGGAGGCCGTGCTCCGGCAGCTGCTGATTGCATGCTGCAGCGACGTTGTGTACCACTTTCGCTCCTGGAAATCGGACGTTTGCCATGTCATCACCTGACGCCACTCGATTCAGACGACCGGATTGGCGGGTCCGGCTTGCGGCGCCTTGCTTGTTTGCGGCAATGCTGCTCATGGCGCCAGGACTATCTTATGCGGTTGGCAACTTCGGTGAGCCGTGCATACAGCCGGGCCGGGAGTGCGCCCAAGGCGTTTGCGTAAACGCTGGACCGTTCGAGCTGTGCACCCAATGCGGCGGGCCCGGCGAGCGCTGCTGCGATCCCCGGTCCGTGCCGCGGAGGTGCTACTACGGCAACGAGGGCTACCGCTGCATTCGTGGCTACTGTCAGAAACGCGGACCGGCCGACTTCGAGGCCTACTGCGGCCAGCGCGGAACGCCGCCCTGCCGCGGCAAGTCACGCACGCCATGCTTCCACGGCACCACCTATGACGCCTCTGCCGGTGTCTGCGTGGCCTGCGGGGATCTGGGGCAACCCTGCTGCGTATGGACCGACTACCCCTGCGACTACGGCTCATGCACGGCTCCCTATCCGTTCGAAGGCGGCCTGTGCGTCGATCAGGCGACGCTGAGCGGCGCCACCAGCCACGCGCAGCCGGTGGTGCCCACGCCCCGGAGGCCGGAGTTGCTTCCCACCGACCCCTCTCACCTCGATCAATTGAATTTCGACAGGTATCTCGAGTCGCAGCAGCAGCCTCCCGCCCCGCGAGCAAACTGCAGGCGAGTCTGCGTCGAGCAGAAGATTGAGTGGCACAACGTCTCCGACGGGCGCCACGGCCTCTGTGCGGGTGGGGTGCCCAGGCCGCCGGGGCCGGGCCTGGCGCCACCCAAGTGCGAGAAGGCCGTGAGCTGCGTTCGGGAGGAGGTTCGCTGCGACTGACGAGCGATCGGAGCCGCAGGCTAAAGTGGGCCCTTTCCGTCCGCGGCCCTTGGCAGGGCCGTTATGCACGACCTCGCCGGTCTGGCTGCGCGGTGCCTGGGGTGCGGCGCTTGCTGGGACGGAACGCATGAAATACCCTGCGCCCCTCGGCGCCACCAGCTGTCCGCCCGCCGCATTGCGCGCAAAAGCCCCGAGCCATCCCCCCCCCGCAAAACACCCTGAGCCTGCGCACGAAACCCTGCTTTGTACCGCCGCCATCGACGAGCAATTGCCGGAAAACGATGGAGGCATACTTCCGTCGTGAAGGATGGGAAATCCAAGCGTCTAGGCGAGAGTATCAGAGCAGCTACAGGGGTGTTCAAGGCCCGAGCAGCCCGAGCATGTCCCTTTCACCCCCTAAGGGGCCTGTTACGGGTCTTGGGGAAGGCTTGATGCTGCCGGGAAGGTGGCGGGTAGCGGGCGGATCTCCTTTGCCTGAATGTCTACCGCCTCGCTGATGAAGGCGACAATTCGCATCTCGGCGCCGCATGGCGGACAGGTCAGGGGGAATGCTTCGTAGATGCGCGCCAGCAGCATCGCCCAAAGGCAACGAGCAGGGGAGCTGACCGGCGTCTCGCCGGAGTCCTCGCAAGATGTCGGAACGGGCGGCGAGGGCTGCGCCGCGACGGCGTCGAGGGCCACGGCGGTGAGCGCGGCCC
>CAYQDX010000439.1:0-3117 GCA_964416345.1 uncultured Ectothiorhodospiraceae bacterium | reverse complement strand
CCGTGCGGTAGCCCGTCGCCTCGACGAAGGCCCGAAACTCTCCGACCGTCACCTCCCGCCTACCTAGCGCGAAGGCGTCGGCGATCCGTACCCGATGCACCGGGCCCTCGTAGCTCCTTCGGCCTTTCTCGTCGTCGGGAGAGCCCATGCGAAAGGTCCCCGCCGGGATCACCACCATCTCCGGGCAGGCGGGACAGTCGCGGAAGCTCTCGCCAGCCCTGGGCACAGCCGGCACGGGCGTCTCGGCGGCTATGCCGGTTGCCCAGGCCACGCGATTGGATTGGAGGAAGATCCTCAGGCTCATGGCGGGAACTGCTTCGCCGAAGTGGGTGGCGCGCATGACGATGCCCACCACCGCCGACCCTTTCACCAATGGCCCGCCCGAGTTGCCCTCGTCCACCCCGGCGGAGAACAGGATGTTCCGGTTCTTCCAACTCGTCACGGCGCCGGGGAGGACGGCCCAGTTGCGGATGCTGGCGGGTACGCCTAAGGCGGTGACGGACTCGCCCGGCTGCAGATCCGTTCCCCCGCCTGCCGCCATGGGCAGCGCCCGCGCATCCGCCGGCACACCGGCAGCGATCCGCAGCAGGGCCAGGCCATTGGGGTCTTCACCCTCTTGGGCGACGACCCGGGCGGCGGCCGGACTATAGGGTCGGCTGCGGAAATACACGCGGGGGCTTGGATCGCTCACCACCACGTGGGCGGCGGTGGCGACATAGGCCGCATCCCCCTCGGTCCGAACGACGAAGCCGCTGCCGAACCGCGGCTTGCCGCCGACAGTGGCCTCGATGCGCACCACGCCTTCATCCAATGCCCAAACGGGACCGGGCCAGCCGAGTCCGAGGGCGACGGCAATCAGGATGAGGTGCGGGATGAACGCAATTCTTGCCACAGCTTGTATCCGGCGAGGGTGGTGGTGAAGAACCATACGACCACGCCAAAAAGGGTCGTGAGCGTCGGCTGATACCGTACCCAGTCGAGCCAGGTGAGGCGGGCGTCTTGGGCATGCTCTGGAGTCCCGACCCGCACTCGGGAGGCGACCGCATCCAGAATCAGCTTGAGGCCGAGGCGCCCATCTTGTTTGTCCACGCTGAGAGAGTTGATGCGGGCCTTCTGGAGCCCGCCGAGACTGGCGAATTCGTTCGGCTCCAAGGCCAAGGGGGCCTTGCCCGGGAGGTCAGGGTAGCTCAGTGTGCCGGGAGCGACCAGGCTGCTGCGGCGCTGCCCGGTCGGCTCCTGGCGCGTGAAGTCCACCGCGCTGACCGGAAACTGCCCGTCGGTGAGCAAGGTTTCGGCAGGGCCGACCGGCTCGACCCCGAGCCTCATCCTGTGCGCGGACCCCAAGATGCGGACGGGGGTGTTCGTTGCGCGCTGGGCACGCAATGACAGGGTGTCCGGCGAGCCGGTCGCGCCTTGTGCGCCGTCGAGCCTCATATAGTCGGCGAACAGCAGGAAGCGGCCCGGAAGGAATACCAGATCGACCTGCGCGGGGCTCTGCGCAATGTCGAGCGTCACCCAAGGCCGGCGCCCGCCTTTCTCCATGCCCAGCTCGATGACCGCCTCGGTCCCCGGCTGGGCGCGGACCACGTTGATCTGCCCGGGGGCCGCGGGGTCCTCGGACTGCAGGATGACGCTGGGCTCAAGCCCGCCCGCTGCCGGCAACGGCTCGAGCACCGCCTCGCCCGCGACCGCGAGAGGCCGCCAGGCGTCGTCCGGAAAGCGACCGGACTCTTGGTCGTAGCGGGATTCATCGGCAATCTCGAGCGAGTCCGGCTCGAAGCGCACGCGGGCGACTCGATCGGCGTGGACCAGGCGCATTCGCCCGCTGTCCATGAGGGCGGCCGGACCGTCGGCGGAGGTCCGGGCGACAGTCATTGACACTCGGTCGACGGTCAGGTCCAGCTTCACCCGAGTCGGCCTGTGCCATTGCATCAGCAGCAGAGCGAGGACAAGTGCGATCAGCGTGGGGGCTGCTAGGCCGAGGAGTTTCAGGAGAATGCGCCGTCGGCCCTTGGCGAGCCCAGGCCGTGCGGCTTCCGATCCGCCCTTCGCCGAAGTGCCTGCGCCGGCCGCGCCCTTACCTGGAGCCGCAGCCAAGGCACGTATGTCAGCGACCAAACGGTGAAACTCGGGAAACTCCGCGCTCCCGTCCCAGTGGGCGAGGTTGCGGGCGTGGCTTGCGTTGAAGGGGACCCGCACCGGCACATCCTCGGCCAGCCAAACGGAGTGCAGCTTGTCCTGCTCCCAGGCTTGCAGCGCCTCGGCGTCGACCCACTTCGAGGCGATTGCGCTGGGCGACCACAGCACCAGGACGCGCTTTGCGGTCTCCAGCGCGCTGTCGATGCTCTGACTCAAGGACTCGCTCGAGCGCAGGGCGTCGACATCCCACCAGACCTCCAGCTCCTCATCCTCCAGCGCCCGCGCGAGGCGCTCGGCCTGGGCCGTGTCCTCGCTCGCGTAGCTGATGAAGACGTCGGCCACCGGCTTTACCTCACTTGCCCGCACTAGGAAGCCCTTGATCCGAGTGCCCTTCCCCTCGGAAACGCGGGACTGGACGCCCGCGGGCAGTCCGTTTGAGGCCGACTCATTTCAGGTCCGGGCTGTGGAAGAACCGCACCTCTTCCGAGACGGGGGCATTGGTGTCTAGCGAGTAGCCGTCGACCACGAGTCGGTAATCATTCCTTCTCAGCAGGCTGAGCGGAACTCGGCAGGTGAACGGTAGACCGGCCCGCACGTCCTTGAAGGTCTTGGACCAGACGGCCGAACGGGAGGCGACCCGATAGAGTGTGCAGTCGAGTCTGGCTGGGACGTTGGTCTTGAAGGTGAACAGATAGCTTTGCAGCGCCACCGGCTTGTCGCTCACCGACAGGACGGCGGGGGCGACCTGCTCCTCTGCGGACGGAGTACCAGTGCCCGAGAACCTGACGACGGCACCCAGGTCGTTTGGCTGCAGACCGCGGTCATACAGCCACTGCAGGACGTCCCGGGTCGGCCAGCGGAAGGAGTTGGTCTTCCCTGGCTGCCAGGGCTCGGGCGGGCGAACCTTGTCCATCCAGTAGTAGTAACGGTAGTCCAGCTCGCGCACGGTGACATAGACCGGCTCCTTCTGCGGTAGAT
>CAYQDX010000438.1:0-3139 GCA_964416345.1 uncultured Ectothiorhodospiraceae bacterium | reverse complement strand
GGCGACGGTATTTGTGCCCCGGTACGCCCCGCTACGGGGCCACGGCTTCGGCACTACGCGCCTTCGCCATGACCCCTACGACGATGGCTTGACGGCGTCTCGGATGCGCTTGCATATGGCCTGCGCCCTACGCCTACCGGGGACTACCCGCCTCGTGCTTCGCACTTCCCTGGCGGGCAGCGTACGACCGTGAACGGTCTAAGAAACAGGATCACTTCCTCGTCGAACCTGATATCAGAAGCGTAGAACAGGGCAAAGGACGCCGCGCGCGTCGACCACCCCCAGATTGGAATGACCCACCAAGCCATGTATGCCTCCTCTCTGTCGTTCGGCCAGCGCCGCTCCGACTAATCCAGTGCGACCCCGCCGTATGCAATGCCGGTCAGGTGGGCCATCTCGCGATTCCAGGTGGTCAGGTCGTCAATACAGAACCCATTCAGGTGGGTGTGGCCACAGGCGCGGGCCATCACCTGCGCGAGCTCGGTCGCCGAACGGAAAAAGTTGTTGAGCCGTGCCGCCGACTTCTCCACGACCAGGCGTTGACGAAGATGGGGTTTCTGGGTGGCGATGCCCACGGGGCAGTTGTCGGTGTGGCAGGCGCGCATGCCCAGACAGCCGATAGCCTGGATGGCGGCGTTGGAGACCGCGATAGCGTCGGCCCCCAACGCCAGCGCCTTGACGAAGTCCACCGGCAGGCGCAACCCGCCGGTGATCACGAGCGTGACATCACTGCAGCCCTTCTTGTCCAAATATCGCCGGGCGCGTGCCAGGGCTGGAATCGTCGGTACCGATATGTTGTCGCGAAAGATGAGTGGCGCGGCACCCGTGCCCCCACCCCGACCGTCCAGGATGATGTAGTCGACGCCTATCTGCAGCGCCGCCTCGATGTCGCGCTCGATATGCTGCGCCGAGAGCTTGACACCCACGGGGATGCCACCGGTCACCTCGCGCACCTCCTCGGCAAAGACCCGATACTGCTCCACGTGCTCCCAGTCCGGGAAGCGCGAGGGTGAGATCGCCGCTTCACCCTCGGCGAGGCCGCGCACCTCAGCGATCTTGCCCTTGACCTTGATACCCGGCAGATGACCGCCCGTGCCGGTCTTGGCACCCTGACCGCCCTTGAAGTGGAAGGCCTGGACCTTTTTTAGCTTATCCTTGGAGAACCCAAACCGAGCCGAAGCGAGCTCGTAGAAGTAGCGCGAGTTTTCACTCTGCTCCCCGGGCAACATGCCCCCTTCACCAGAGCAGATGCCAGTCCCCGCGAGCTCAGCACCCCGCGCCAGCGCCACCTTCGCCTCCTCGGACAGCGCCCCGAAGCTCATATCGGAGACGAATAGCGGGATGTCGAGCTTGAGCGGGCGCTGGGCATTCGGACCGATGACCACCTCGGTGCCCACCGGCTCATCATCCAATCGGGGCACCTTGTGGAGCTGAGCCGTCAAGAGCTGGATATCCTCCCACCTGGGAAGCTGGTCGCGCGGCACGCCCATGGCCGCCACCCGGCCGTGGTGGCCTACCTCCGACAACCCATGCTTCGCCAGGTGTTGGATATAACCCACATGGGGCTCCTCGGGGCCCCCGTGCGGATCCGCATACAGACCCTGATAGGCTTCCCGGTCGTAGGCCTGCGGGTTTGCGAGCTCCCAGGCGGCGACCTCATCCTCATCCACCCAGACAGCGCCTGCCTCCACCCAGGATTGAAAGCGCTTGAGACGCTCGGCCGGGTTGTAGGCACTGACACCCGTCGTATAGCAGTAGTCCCAGTTGTGAACCCCGCAGATGAGGTTCTTTCCGTCTATGTGGCCGTCCGACAACAGCGCGCCGCGATGCAGACAGCGGCCATACAGCACCGAGGCCTGATCCTCGTCCTTGCGCCGAATCACGACCAGGTCCACGTTCGCCACCAGCGCATAGGTGGGAACAAGCGGCTCCAGATCATTCCATTTGGCGACTTCAACCTTGTTCATCGCTGCCTCCACCCGTAGTGGGGATGATCGCCCGTCGAAGGAATCCGTATCGCATAAGCGTCGAACCGGCCCGGTGTGCGGCTTGCAGGCGCTCCTGCAACCGCCGCTCGGGGTCGGGGGCCGCGACCTGGGTCTCGCAGATAACCACGGCGCCGCCCGAAGATGGTACTCGGCCGGCGGGTGATCCTGGAAGCGCTCGGAATCAATATCGCTGCTTACACCCAAGGTCGCAAGCCCCGCCGGATAACGACCCCTGGCCGACCAACGGCCAGCTGCCGCTGAGCTACCCGCTGCCCGACATTGCAGGGCTCCGTCGAGTCCAGCAGTAGTGCGTTGAGTTAACGACAGTTCCATTGAGAAGTGAACATTCGGCCGAGAATGCCGAAAAAAGCAGACATGGCCGGTGATGTTCCCCGCACGCACCACCGCACGACGGACCTGCTCCGCTGCCTTTGCGTGCGTCCCATTCGTGCCGAAGAGCGTCCGCGGTGGGAGGCGCTGGTCGATCAGTATCATTACCTCGGTCTGCGTTCGCTATTCGGCAAGACGCTGCGTTACGTCGCCGTTTGCGACACGCGTTGGCTTGCCCTGCTCGGCTGCCAGGCGGCGGCGCTCAAGTGCGCCGCACGCGATGCCTGGATCGGTTGGCCGCGGGTGCTGCACTACCAGCGCTTGCACTTGGTGGCCAACAACGCCCGGTTCCTGATCTTACCTGAGGGACATGTGCCGAATCTGGCCTCCCGAGTGCTGGCGCTGAATCTGCGCCGCCTCTCGGGCGCTTGGCAGCGCATTCACGCTCACCCCCTGCTTGCTGAGCGAAACCTTCGTCGATGCCACACGCTTCATCGGCCCTTGTTACCGCGCCGCCAACTGGCAGGTGCTGGGTAACACACGCGGATTCTCACGCCACAACGCACGCTACAGGGCCCACGGCCAGCCCAAGCAGGTGCTGGTTTACCCGCTGCACCGCTGCATCGGCGCGCCCGCGCGCTGCTGTGCGCCCCCGAGCTTCCCCCGCCCTGGAGCACGCCCATGCAACGCCTCTCGTTGAGCACCACCCAGAGGGAGGATCTGCACCAGAGCCTGGGTGCGCTGCCCCGCTAACTGCAAAACTGAAGTGGCTCTTCCTGTGTTTCGGACAGCTAGGCCAGAAGCGTGCGCAGGAGGGGCGC
>CAYQDX010000437.1:0-3142 GCA_964416345.1 uncultured Ectothiorhodospiraceae bacterium | reverse complement strand
TACGGCAGCCGCCTCTTCGAGCTCATCGACCGCCCGGTGAATGCCGAATTCCTCGTGGACCTCTACGCCGAGACCGTCATCGCGCTCCACCGCTGGGAGCCCCGCATCCGCGTCGTGCGCTTGCGCGCGGACGAGGTCATCCCCGGCCAGGTCACCCTCGACCTCACCGTCGTGGTCCAGCTCGACGGCACCCAGCAGCAGGTCAACGGCGTCGTGGTGCGCCTGCGCGAGCTCGCCGCATGAGCTCCCTTCTCCCTCCCGGAGAAGGCCAGGATGAGGGGATCCAAACCATCCCCTCCAAAATGGAGCAACCAAACCGAAACAGTCGCTTAGACGAACGACAGTTCAAAACCGACAGATTGTCGGTTTTGAACAGAATGCTTGATGAAAACGAAAAGGGTATCCGTATCGCGGGTACCCTTGCTCATCGCCTCCGACATCGGCAAGCAGATCGGACTGTCCGGTCAGAAGGTGAACCACATCCTGGAGGAAAAGGGCCTGGTCGTCAGCTTCCGCGACCACAAAGAGCGCAAGCGCTACGAGCTGACCGAGGATGGCGAGAAGCTCGACGAGGCGATCGACACCGCGAAGAAGCACAGCGACGGCACGCCGATCAAGCAAATCAAGCGGTACAGCCGGATTCTCGACCTGCTGAAGACCGACGACGCGGCCTAAGGGGCGGCCCATAACGTGAGAAACTCCCACTTCATGGGAACCCAGGGGGCGCGCCTATGTCGGATTGCAAGACCTGTCCCCGAAGTCCGAAAGAAGTGATTTGGTCACCTTTAAAGGGCTGGGGACCGGAGCCTACGGCCGGTCCCCGAAACAGGTCGGCGCAGGGGGATCGCAAGCCGCTGGTGCGAGGAGACTTCGTCCAGTCCCGTCCAGCCGTTCAGTTCAGGGCTCGAAGTCCGCTCGCCGCAAATGCCGAATGGCTGCGAGTGGGTCCGGATGGCGCAACTGGTGCCACTCCAAGTCGGTGCAGTGGACGCGCGTGCCATAGTCGCCGGCAAAGGTGCGGCCGTGGTGCAGATTGACGAAATCCCCTGAGCAGCTCTCCTGAAACAGATGGTCAAGGTGTTCAATCCAGGGATCTTCGCTGGACAAGGCGAGGTCCTGGCCCCGATCCTCGATGATTGGGGCCAGACTTTCAAGGATGGAAGGGTTGATGTCCTGCAGTCTCAGCCGGTAGGAAAGGTTGCCGATATCGAAGTGACCCAGCGACTGGAACAAATCGTTCTGGTTGAGACCCAGGTGGTGCGAAAGCGCGCCGTTGAGCAAACGGATCTGTTCGGTTTCCACCCAATCCCGACTGGTATTGAGCTTCTGTTCATGGATCAGGATCTGATTTCGAAGCCCGTCAGGCAATCCCATTGCCTGCAGGAGGTCGCACACGACTGAACGCCCGCGTGCCATCGAATTGGAATAAGAGACCGCCCGGATCTCAGCGTCGGTGTTGCCGCGGAACCGCTGCAGGATCTGATCATAGCGGGCATCAAGGTGGCCGCCCGGGAAGCTGCGTAGATTTCTGAGATAGGACGAAAAGCTCTGGGAATCGCGGATGCGGCAGTTCTGCGCCCAGCGGGAGGGGAGGAGCTCGCACCAGTGCCGAAAGGCGAAGACAAAGACGATCCGCTCGCCCTTGAACTGCGCGCACAGCCTGCGGATCTCGGCTGGTGACAGGATTGAGATCACCTCGGCCGAGAAGATCACCCCCCCGGCTGAGACAGCCTTCGCGCGAGCCACCTGGTCGGCGACCATATCGGGTTGCCAGTCCGGCAGTCTCAAATTGACAATCGCGTTGTGGTGCTGACCGCCCGTGCCCGGGTAGTAGAATCCCTGCTCCAAGAGCGCCGCGCGATTGCAGGCAAGCACCGCCTGCAAGGCCGTGGTCGCCGTCTTGTGCATGCCGGCATGGAGGATGATCTTGAACCTAGCGGTCATGATGGGTGCGCCCGCGGCGGGCATCGCATCGGTCGTTGTGGACGGATGGGGTGATCGGCGTCGCCGATATTCGGCGGCAGACTTGGATGTGTCACTGCTGGAATGCCTCCGGTCCGATGGAGGCCCGGTGCCTCCGCCTCGCTGAAGCTGAGGTCTTCGATTTGAGTCCTTCGTGGCGTCTATCCAGCGGCGTTCGGTCTCTGAACCGCGCTCGTTGAGACTGGGTGGGGGCTCGTGTAGCTGGAGCATTCCCCGTGAGCGAATGGGGTTCGCAATGGTCTGGATGCGGCCCAGTGAGGGATGGACGATGGCCAGCATGGCGTCGGGTGCGCGCGTGCGGCTGGCCGCCAGTGCCTCATCCGGTCGCATGATCCGGGTGCAGGGGATGCGGGCGCCTTTGAGCGCGTCCACCAACTCTTTGCTGGACCATTGCGCCGTCAAACGCGAGATCTGATCGATCAAATCGCGCCCGTTGCGAACGCGGCCCCCGTTTGTGCGCCATGTTTTGCTGTCCATCAAGCCGAGCATCTGGCACAGCCGCGCGAAGTGGTCGTCGTTGCCGACGGCGATGACGATGTCCTGGTCCGCCGTCGGAAAGGACTCGTAGGGCACAATGTTGGGATGGGCATTGCCGTATCTGAAGCTTGGTTCACCGGATTGCAGGTAGTTGGTTGCGACATTGACAAGACTGAAAAGGGCCGTGTGGTAAAGCGATACTTCGATCTGACTGGAAACATGACCCCGACCGCGTTTGAACTTCGCGCCTAGGATCCCGTTCGCGACCATCATCCCCGCCATCACATCGATCACGGCCTGACCGACTTTGCAGGGGTGACCCTCTAAAGGCCCAATCAATCCCATCATGCCTGTCTCCGCCTGGAGCACAAGGTCATAGCCACGACCCTCGGCATCGGACCCGTTGGTAGGATAGCTCGTCAAGTCCGCGATGATCAGATCCGCGTTGAAACGGCGCAGGTCGTCCGCGGTCAGGTTCAAGCGGCGTTTCACGTCTGGAGGGAAGTTGTCGTTCCAAACGTCGGAATGGGCTACCAATCGTTGCAAACGCTTTTGGTCGGGTGTCTGTTTCAGGTCCAACGCGAGCGAGGACTTGTTGCGGTTGCAGGACTGGAAATATGCGGACATGCCGTCCTGGAAAGGGGGACCCATGTGGCGGCCTTCCTGCATCCCGGCGGCGACC
>CAYQDX010000436.1:0-3147 GCA_964416345.1 uncultured Ectothiorhodospiraceae bacterium | reverse complement strand
CCTGATCGAGGTAGGCCCGCATGGCGCCGATCACATCCTCCACCCGTCGCTGGCGTCCCTGCCGTCCGTGAACGTTGATGATGGTGCAGAAGCTGCAAATGAAGGGGCAGCCGCGCCCGGCATCGAGCGGCGCGACCCCGCGAGTGCGTCTCAGCAGGGCTGCGGGCAGGCAGGGGGCCGGCTCCCCTTCCAATGGAGGCGGCGCCGCCGGGCGGGGGTAGATGGGTTGCAGCATGCCGGCGCGGGCATCCTGCAGCACTCGGGCCAGGCGTCCCCCCTCGGCCTCCCCGCAGAAGAGACTGATGCCGAGCTGCAGGGCCGACTCGAGCTCCGGGGTCGGGCTGTCGAACATGGCGATGGATCCGGTGACGTGAAACCCACCGATGCAGACCGGCACCCCGGCCCGGCGCAGCTCTCTTGCCAGATCGAGGGCGCGCGGATATTGATGGGTCTGGACGCCGGTCAGGCCGACCATACCGCCGCCGTCCCCGGCGCCGGCGATGATCTCCCCCAGGGGGAGCGGACCCGCGGTCTCGTCCAGCACCGTGACCCGGATGTCGACCGTCTCGCCCAGCACCTTACGGCGAGCGCAATCCAGTGCCAATGCATTGAGGCAAGCCAGGGTATTGTTGGGCAAGGGAGGCGCATCCCAAAAGATGACATAGCCGTCCTTGCCATAGTGGGAAGGATTGATCAGATAGAGGTGATATGCGTCCTGTGGGGATGTCACCGTTACGCCGTGCACAGAATAAGGATGGCGACATCGAGCAGGAATTTGCATGCGGCCGCCCCCTATTGAGCCGCGGCAAGCCAGCGGCCGTAGTGATCATGACGATGCCTGACACGGACCCAGGGGTGCGGCATCACGATCGTTCGCTCCTTCTGTGGACATCGCCACCAGGTCCGTGGGGCGGACTGCTCTTGCGTTTACGCAATTGGCAGGATTTCGAGTCATTCTAGGCCAGCCGCATGATAGATCAAGCCGTCGGCTGCTGCTTTCATGGAATCGAGACCATCGGCACCGTGGGAGCCGTATCACTCGGCGTGATGGTCCCGGCCGTCACGACCATGGGCGGAGAGAGATTCCGATTCCCGCCGGCGCCGGTGTTTCCGTTGCCAGCTTCCCTTGTGCAGTTGGGCTGCCGAGTCTATGCAAGGCCGTAGTAGGAGGCATAGGCCGTACAATCCTCGCCTATCCACTCGCGCAACTTTTTGAGCTGCGGATCCGATCGGAACAGCAAGGCCCGGTGGCCCACGCCAATCCCGGCTCGTCCCGGCATGGCCTTGATGCCCACACACAGTGGCGTCGGGCCATCGAACAGCAGGCGGCGGGCAGCGTTGCTCCAGATCGTCTTGGTCGACACCACTGCGCGCCCGGGCTCGGCACAGGCCTGGTGCACCAGTCCGAGCAAAGACCGCCTGAAGGCCGTCTGGCACAGGGAGGTGCGCCGCCGGTTCCGAAAAATCCGCCATTTTCGCAGCCGAACGTTGAAATAGCGGGAGGTGCGCTCGCCGACCAGATCGTAGTGCTCCAGATGCTCGTACATCACCTCGATGTAGTCGTGTCGATACCAGTCGTCGTCCTCGATGATCAAGATCTTGTCCGAGGCCACCTGATCCAGCGCCGCCAGCAGATTCAAGGCCAATGTCGGTTTGCCGGCCGGCTCGCTCGGGACTCTGCGGATGCAGGTCTGTCCCATCGACGTCCGCGTCGGGGCGCGCCCGTCATCCACGACCAGCCATTGCAGCCGCCCCGCGAAGCTTTGCCTCGCCATCCAGCGCTCGCACAGGCGAAAGGCCTCGGGCCTGTCGCCCGTGGGCGTAATCAGCGTCACATCGGCCGTCATCGGCTCTCCAGTGTGCTCTTAGGCGTCGAGCGCAAATAACTCGTACAGATTGCGTAGGATTATCGTCTACCTGCAAGGCGTGGAAAGGGGCGCATAGCCAGGCTATGTAACCCTTTTCGCAACGCAGCAGGCAGGCGAAAAGACAAGCAAGATGTACGAGTTATTTTCGCGAGGCTCCCTAGTCGCCATTCCTGCATTCCGAATTCTAGCGCGACTCTGGCGGGCAGTGTGTCGAGGGCGATGCCCACACCAAACACGCCAGTGGTCGAAAAGCCAGAACGCGCCTTGCGCATACTCCCACCCAGCGCCGTGCCCGGTGCCTCCGGCAGGGTGATGCTAGCATGGTCGCCCACATTCCCAACACGCTGCAACGGCCATGGCTCGATGCAGCAATCCCCGCTTTCTCCGAAAACCGGCCCGGTAAATGCGCCGGGCTGCTGTGACTGATTCACCACCTGAGCGGCGACGGATGGTGGCTGGAGGTTCTGCGCGGAGCGCTGCAGGCCTACCGCTGGCTGCGTGTCGAGCGGCGTATCGGCGAATAGCACGCGCGCACCGGTCGCTGGAAGTTCTACAGGTACCCCCTCGACCCCAGGGAAGTAGCCTCGAGCTGGGTCGGTCTGTCGGAGATCGCGGCCGTCGGCGACAGGCAGTTCCTGGTGCTGAAGCGGGACAACCAGGGCGGCCCCTTTGCCCAGATCAAGCACATCTACAAGGTCGACCGTCGACGACGGTCGGGATCCGAACCTGCACGGAAACCGCGGGAGCGGCAACGGGAAGTCGTTCTCGACGTTGCGCAAGACCCTGGTTTACGACCTGCTGCCATTATACCAGGGCATCAACGGTTGGGTGCCGGGCAAGCCGGAAGGTATGACTGTGAACGCCGCCGGCGATGTCCAAGAACCGCGGAAAGAAATAAGCGTCCCAAGATTGCGCCGCACATGGGGTCGGATTCAAGGCGCGGCAAGAAGCGCATAGCCCGGACTATGTAACGCTTGCCGCAACGCAGAAGCCTGGCGCCAGAGACCAGCAAGATGGGATGATTATTTCTTTCCGCGAACCCTAGGCGGAATTTGACTCAATGGACGCATCCAGCCCTTCGCGTATCGGTTATCTCCATTAGAGATGGTGGCTTGCGGGCCCATGTGGCAGACTTGGGCGCGGGCAGAGACGTGCTGTTGGGCGCAGCTCACATCTTCGGGCTAGGGCTCAATCTTCGTCCCCAACACTTTCAGGAACTTGGCCAGCCAATCAGGATGGGCAGGCCAGGCTGGCGCGGTGACCAATTTGCCGTCCACGT
>CAYQDX010000435.1:0-3149 GCA_964416345.1 uncultured Ectothiorhodospiraceae bacterium | reverse complement strand
TCCTCCTCGATCGATCCGGCGGGGGAGATGTGATCGGTGGTCAGGCTGTCCCCGAAGATGCCCAGAACCCTCGCGTTGCGGATGTCATTAAGGACCGGGGGCTGGCGCGACAGACCCGCGAAAAACGGCGGCCGCCTTACGTACGTGGAATTTTCATCCCAGCGATAGGTCTTACCCGCCCCGGTCTCGATGGCCCGCCACGCCAGCGGGCCCTTGAACACGTCCAGGTAGCGTCGTGCGAACATTTCCGGCTTGACCGCTGCCCGGACCACGTCGGCGATCTCGCTGTTCGAAGGCCAGATGTCCTTCAGGTAGACCGGGGCGCCTTCGGCGTCGGTTCCGATCGGGTCGGACATCAGGTCGATACGCACCGTGCCGGCCAGCGCATGGGCCACCACCAGGGCGGGCGAGGCGAGATAGCTGGCCTTGACGTGCGGCGAGATGCGGCCCTCGAAGTTGCGGTTTCCCGAGAGCACCGCAACGACCGTCAGGTCGTTGTGGTCGACCGCGGCAGCGATCGCCGGTTTCAGGGGACCGGAGTTGCCGATGCAGGTGGTACAGCCGAAACCGGCGATGGTGAATCCTAGCGCATCGAGGTGGGTCTGCAAGCCGGCCTCCCGGAGGTAATCGGCCACCACCTGGGAGCCCGGCGCCAGCGAGGTCTTGACCCAGGGCCGGGTCTGCAAGCCCCTGCGCCGGGCGTTGCGCGCCAGCAGGCCGGCGGCAACCACGGCATCCGGGTTGGAAGTGTTGGTGCACGAGGTGATGGCGGCGATGACCACATCCCCCTGGTGCAGGCTGTACGCTTGCGCGGCGACGGGCACCGTGCGGTCCCTGGTCGCCGCGTCCTCGTCCAGTAGCCGTTCCATCGACGCCCTGACCGCCGATAGGGCGACCCGGTCCTGCGGACGCTTCGGCCCGGCCATGCACGGCTCGACGCTGGACAGGTCCAGCTCGATCTCGCTGGAGAACGCCGGGGCGGCGGTATCCTCGTCGTGCCAAAGCCGGTTGGCCCGGGCGTATTTTTCGACCAGGGTGCCGTTGCGGCTGGTGAAGCTCAGGTACCTGACGGTCTCCGCGTCGATGGGGAAGATGCCGCAGGTGGCCCCGTACTCCGGCGCCATGTTGGCGATGGTAGCCCGATCGGGCAGGGAGAGCTGCGACAATCCCGGGCCGTGGAATTCGACGAACTTGCCCACGACACCGAGTTGGCGCAGGTGCTCAGTGATGCTCAGGACCAGGTCGGTGGCGCTGACCCCTTCGCGAAGCCGGCCGCTCAGTCGGTAGCCCACCACGTCCGGAATCCGCAGCGAGAGCGGTTGGCCCAACATCACGGCCTCGGCCTCGATGCCGCCGACACCCCAGCCGAGGACACCCAGGCCGTTGACCATGGTGGTGTGGCTGTCGGTGCCGACACAGGTATCGGGATACAGGAGATCCGGGGCATCTGCTGCGGGCCGGCGAACCACGACTTGCGCCAGGTGCTCGAGATTCACCTGGTGGCAGATGCCCGTGCCGGGCGGGACGACGCGGAAGTGGTCGAACGCCTGCTGCCCCCAGCGCAGGAATTCGTAGCGCTCGCGATTGCGTTGGAGCTCGAATGCCATATTCCTTTCGAAGGCATCCTCGGTCCCGTAGACGTCCACCGTGACCGAGTGGTCTATGACCAGGTCCACCGAGGCCAAGGGATTGATCCTGTCCGGTTCGCCGCCCATTGCCTCTACCGCATCACGCATGGCCGCCAAGTCGGCCACAGAGGGCACACCGGTGAAGTCCTGCATCAGTACGCGCCCGGGCCGGAACGCGATCTCGCGACGGCTGCAACGCTGCTCGAGCCAGGCGGAGAACGCCTCGATGTCGCGGACGGCAACGGTCTGCCCGCCGTCTTCGTGCCGCAGCAGATTCTCGAGCATCACCTTGAGACTGAAGGGAAGACGAGCGATGTCCCCGATGTGGCGGGCCGCCTCGGGGAGGCTGAAGTACTCGTACAAGGCCCCGTCATGCTTCAGGATGCGTCTTGTCTTCAGCATATCGACGGCTTTGGGCATCTCGGCCACCTCTATCTCTTCAGCGGAAAGGGTTTCCGCCGGGCATGAAGATCCACCAAGCGGTCGAATTCGTCGGCGCTCACGAATCCCAGTTTCAGGGCCGCCTGTTTCAGGGTGGCTCGTTCCGCATGGGCGGTACGGGCGATCTGCGCGGCCTTATCGTAGCCGATCACGGGCGCCAGCGCCGCCACCAGCATCAGCGATCTATCCGCCAGCTCGGCCAGCCTCTGCAGGTCCATCTCCAACCCGGCGACACAATTCACCCTGAAGCTCTCGCAGGCGGCGCCGAGCAGGTTCACGATGATGACCGGCTTGAAGGCATTGAGCTGGAGCTGTCCCTGGCTGCCTGATGGTGATCGCATGGTGATTCCAACCACCTGGCAGCACAGGCCAGTACCTCCGCCTGGGTCGGGTTGACCTTGCCGGGCATGATCGACGACCCGGGCTCATTCGCCGGCAGCACGCATGCGCCCAGTCCGCCCCTGGGGCCGGAGGCGAGCAGCATGAAATCGGCGCTGATCTCGAACAGGGCGACGGCGTGGCGGTTCAGGTCGCCGGACCCACCGATCAAGGCATCGTGGGCTGCCATGTCCGCGAGCTTGTCCGTCGCAGCGACGTAGGGCAAGCCCGTCAGTGCCGCGAGCCTCTCGCACACCAGGACATCGATGCCCTCCGGCGCGTTGAGTCCCGTGCCGACGGCGGTGCCGCCCTGGGCGAGGGCGTAGATCTCTTGCAGGCCGCTGTCGATCCGCCGTCCCACCTCCTCGATTTGCGTGGCCCAGGCACCCATCTCGTCACCGGCGCTCAATGGGGTCGCGTCCTGCAGGTGGGCCCTGCCCATCTTGGCAACGTCCGCGACGCGTCGCGCCTGCCCGCGCAGTTCGTCCGCCATCGCCGCGAGGCGCTGCAACGGCCCCGCGACGGTGTCCTGCGCGTAGGACAGGTGCATGGCGGTGGGGAAGCTGTCGTTGGAGGACTGGCGGAGATTGACGTGGTCGTTGGGGTGAACCGGGTGTTTGCCGCCGAGCGGATGGCCCACGCTGCGATTCGCGATATTGGCGATCACCTCGTTCATGTTCATGTTGGTCTGGGTGCCCGAGC
>CAYQDX010000434.1:0-3166 GCA_964416345.1 uncultured Ectothiorhodospiraceae bacterium | reverse complement strand
GGTTTCGTGCGGCAAAGGTCAGGGTGGACAGGCGCGAGGCGCCGTTTCGGGGCCGGTTGGCTCCGCTCCGCCTGCGGCAGCTGAAAGCAAATTCCTATCCCTCCGGTGAGTGAGCCACAGGATGATTTCGACGAATTCCTGGACATGCTGCGCCAACAGCGTGACGAGCTGCGGGTGCAGATGCACCTGGCCAAGGCCGAGGCCAAGGAGGAATGGGAGAAAGTCGACAAACAATGGCAGGGGCTCAAGCAGCGCACCGGCGGTGCCCAGGACGAGCTCAAGGCCGGCGGCGAGAACATCCTGGCCGCAGCCCGGCTGCTCGGGGAAGAGGTGCAGCAGGGCTTGGCGCGGGTGCGCAAGATCCTGGAGAAGTAGCGCAGCCCTACGTTCCCGCCGGGCCGGGGCGGTGCCGCGCTAGCTGCTGCCCGCCTCGGGCTCCACCGGCGGCAGCTGCAGGTGAAAGCCCTGCGCCCGCAGGCTGCGCATCACCGCCAGCACATCCTCCGGCGCCAGCCGGCGCCCGGGTCGGCGCCCATTTGCACGTGATCCGAGCGTCGTGCCGACTCTTCTCAAGATGGCCACTCTAACGCCATCATCGCGCAGACGGCTAAGCCGCAGCAATAGCTCGTTGTTGTCTTCGCCGGGAACCTTTGGAGGTGGCCGTTCCGCCGGGCATGTGCTTCGATCACTCTTGACGCGCTACCATTGCATGGGTAGGCGCACCGTTGAGCCGATGTACTGGCATCCGCCCGGTATCTCAGCTCCCGCGTTCGGCATTCGGAAGGTTCGGAGTCATCGGTTGCGCAGCGATGCCAGCTGCTTTGTGGCAGATTTCGGGGCCTAACGGGCTAATTCAGAGGAATCCCCCATGCGTCTAGTCAAGCTCGGCTGCGAGGGTTACAAGCCCTTTAGAGAGCAGACCGAGATCGTCATTCGCCCGCTGACCATCTTCTTCGGCAAGAACAACAGCGGCAAGACGGTCTTGTTGAGGCTGCCAAGGCTATTGCTGCGCGCGCTTTCTTCCCGTGCTCGCGGCAACTTCCCCTTGGAGGTGGACGACATATCTTTCGGTGAATCCTTCACCCATCTGGTTCACCAGGGCTTAGTCCATGGCCACGCAGCCTTCGTCGTCGAGCTCGAGGATGAGGGCAAGGTCCTGTCGCTGGCTGCGACCGTCCAGAATATCTCCGAGTCTCCCCCCGCACCCGGGAGCGCCACGGAATACCAGGTTGTGTCGAAGTTCCGCCTGGCGGAGCCTCCTCTAGTGCTGGAATGGGAAGGGAGGAGAGGAAGACCAGCCCACTACCGCGGCTTTGGACCTATCGCCTTCCGCGGTCTCCTGCCGGAATCTCGCGATGGCGTGCCATTGCCCTCCGCATTCGTAGAAGACTGGCGTAGGCGGGTACGGGACGCGGAGGACCGAATCTGCCACCTGGGTGCCCAGCGCACGATGGTGACGCGCAATTTCGAGCACGGCAAGGTACGGCCCCTCGGCCTGGATGGCAGCGGCGTCCTTTCGTGGCTGGCAGAGTGGCCCGCCCTCGTACGGTCGGTTGGGGACTGGTACGAAGAGCATATGGATGGCTGGAGGCTGTCACTTGATACCGCCGGAGCCGTGTCTCGGTGTGTGCTGCGACGTGGCACGGTGGAGGTCAACCTGGCAGATGCCGGGCAGGGCATGCAGCAAGTGCTTTCCGTGGTGGTCCAGCAATTGGTCCACCGCGGGGCGGACCGGTCGTCATTCTTCGACGTGGTGGAGGAACCCGAGCTGCATTTGCATCCGGCCGCACATGCGCCGTTGGCCGACCTGTTTCTAGAAACGGCACGCGGCGGCCACGGCCAAGTGTTGGTAGAGACCCACTCGGAAAACCTGTTGCTGCGAGTCCGGCGACGCATTGCCGAGGGGGCCGACCCGGATCTGGTGGCCCTATACTGGGTCGAAGACCGGCCGCAAGGCGATAGCATCGTTCGGCCCGTCCGCGTGCTGGACGACGGCGAGGTTGACTACTGGCCCGAGGGCGTGTTCTCGGAGGGCTACCAGGAGGTCCGTGCCCTGCGGCGGGCGGCCCGACCACGTGCCGACGCGGAGCTTCCAGAATGAGGGTGGTCTTCGCTGCGGACGCCATCCAGGATGCGAATGAATGGCGCCACCTCGACCGAATTCTGTATACGGTCGAAGATGGGTGGCATGAATGGCATGTTGATGACCCTGACGCTTTGGAGACCAGCGCGTGGCTCACGGGCACCAACAGACCGTCCCTCCGCAGGCTCTTCGAGCAAGCAGCTGTGCGGAGCACCTATCCGCGCCAAGGCATGCTTCACCGGCAGATCTGGGTCGTTACCCCACGGGCTGGTCCGGGCCTGCTCACCCCGCAGGCCGCCGCACGACTATTCAGCCTCCCGCTGTGTGTACTGGTGGAGAACCGGTTCACAGACGGATTGTTCCTTGAGGCCATTCTGGCCGTCCTCGCTCCCGCCGAGCTCGTAACGTTCCTGGACAGCTGCGAGGCCAGCCCCTGGAGGTGTGATGGCCCGGGTGGTGCCGGGGAATTGCCCAAGCTAATCGCAGAGCACATAGCGGAGATGCAGGCCGAGGGAGCACCCGCCCGCGCAGTCGTTTTCTTGGATAGTGATGCCCGCTTTCCTGGGGAGGTGAGCCCGAAGGCATCGGAAGTCGCCGGGCTCTGTCAGGCCCATGCGATTCCCTGTCACATACTGCACAAGCGGGCCATTGAGAACTACCTGCCGGACGAAGTTTTGCGCGGCTGGGCGCTAGAGCCCCAGAACCAGGTGGCGAGAGACCGTGTCGCGGCGCTGTTCCGGCTGACCGTCGAGCAACGCGACCACCTCCCCATGAAGAAGGGCCTACCAAAGAGCTATGAGACGGACAACGAGCGCACCTTGTATGCTTCCATCGCCCCCTCCGATGCTGCGCTGCTGCGCGAGCGAGGTTTCCGCGACAAGGTGATCGAGCTGTTGAGGACTCACCGCAGCCATCTATCGGCGGATGGTCTTCGCCAGCGGGATGGACGGGGCGAGCTTGACGGCATGGTCGCAATGATCGCCCAAGCATTTTGAGAGGTGCACATGGAGCCAAGACCGTTCTTCCCGGAAGTCAAGCCCGAGATTGTCTTCGTGTTCGAATTGGTTCGGGACGTCACGGCCG
>CAYQDX010000433.1:0-3172 GCA_964416345.1 uncultured Ectothiorhodospiraceae bacterium | reverse complement strand
CGCTCGTCGTACTCGCTCTCGAAGTACAGCTTGTGCTGAGCCTCTTCCTTGGCTAGGCCACGGAAGACTTCCTGCAGGGCGGCGTCGGTGACCTTGGCAGCCATGTCGGTGTAGAGCTCGAAGGCGGCCTTCTCTCGCTTCATGGCGTGGATCAGGGCGTCCTGGAAGCCGATGTCGACGCCGGGCTCGACTTCGACCAGGTAGTCGACGATCTTCAGATCGATGACCTCGTGGTGTGGCGTGAGCTCGCCCTCGCCGCCCTTGACCGCCTGCAGCTTGGCCTTGTGGCGCTGCTCTTCCTCGGCGAACCCGAGCAGTACCGACTTCATGCCGCCCTTCTCGGCCCGCTGGGCGAGGTCGGCGTAGAAGTCGGCGGCCTCCTGCTCGCGCTCGATGGCGAAGTCGAGGATCTCGTTCACTGTGCTCATGGCTTGCTCTCCATTGCAGCCTCGGCGGTGCCGGTCAGGAACCGGTGGATACCGCGGGCGGCGTGGTGGCCGTCCTCAATGGCGCTGATGGCGTCCGCCACGTGGTTGGCGATGTCGCCGCCGACAAATACCTTCTCCAGAGCGGTGTACTGGTATTCGCGGGGCAGGAGCTTGCCCCACTTGATCTCCAACTTGTCCCGGTCCGCCACGGGGATGAGCTCGTAGTCGCCGGCCTGGCCGATGGCGGAGATGATGCAGTCGAAGGTGTCCTCGTGCATGCGGTCTTCCTGCAGCACCGGGCGCGGGCGGCCGCCGTTGGGGTCCGACACCATCTCGGCCTCGCCCCATTTGATAGTCACCTGCGCGTCACTCCCGGCCTTCAGGATCTCCAGCGGGATAGCCTGCTGGACGATCCGGCAGCCCTCGGCCTGGCACTCGTGGATCTCTTCCGGGTCCGCCGGCATGTCTGCGATGCGACGGCGATAGAGGATGGTGACCTCGGCGCCGAGGCGGCGGGAGACCCGGGCGCAGTCCATCGCTCCACTGCCGCCGCCGATGACCGCGACGCTCTTGCCCACACCGGGGTCCTTGCCCTTAGCCACGTCGTCGAGGACCTGCAGCCCCGATAGCACGCGGGGGTGATCCTCGCCGTTGACGCGCATCTTAATGGGCACATTGAGGCCGATGCCGATGTACACTGCATCGAATCCCTCCAGCAGCTCGGAGAACTGAACGTCTGTCCCGACCTTGGCGCCGTACTTGACCTCCACGCCCAGGGAGACGATGTAATCGATATCCTTGTCGAGCTGGTCGTCCGGCAGGCGGTAGGAGGGCACGCCGTAGCGCAGCGTGCCGCCGCCCTTTGGCTGGGTCTCGTACACGGTCACGGCATGCCCGCGCTTGCGCAGATAGTAGGCGGCGCTCATGCCGCCGGGTCCGGCGCCGACGATCGCCACCTTCTTTCCGCTCTCCGTGGGGATCTCGTCGCGCAGGATGCGGCGGTAATCCGATAGCGGAACTTGATCGACGATGTAGCGCTTGAGCCAGCGGATGGCCAGCGGATCGCCCTGGGCGCCGACCGGACAGACTTCCTCGCAGCGGTGGGTGCAGATGCGCCCGCAGGTGGCGGAGAAGGGATTGGTGCGGTAGAGGATCCGCAGGCCCTCCTCGAAATCGCCTTCCCGCACGGTCCGGATGTAGTCCGGGACCTCCATGTGGGCCGGGCAGGTGGCCACGCAGATGCCGCACTCGATGCAGCGGTCCGCCTCCAGCTTGGCCTGCTCCGCGGTGTAGCCCTTGACCACCTCGTCGAAGGACTCGAGCCCCTCCTCCGGCGACAGCATGGGCATCTCCAGGCGCTGTGTGGGCACCAGGTGGTAGTCCTTGTCCCGCCGGTAGCCCAGCTCGTGGGCATTCCAGGATTTGGCGTCGACGCCGGCGACGAAGCGAAACTCGTCCGGGTTGTCGGTGAGCCAGGCGTACTGATTGCTCATGCGCAGGGAGCTGGTGGGACAGATGTCCACGCACAGGGCGCACCAGCAGCAGCGCCCATAGTCGAACTTGGGTCGCAGGCCGCTGTCTCCGCCGCGCGGCTCCAAGCCTTCCACCTCCACCATGTCGATGGCATGGTTCTGGCAGATGAGCTTGCAGGTGCCGCAGCCCACGCAGGTTCCGATTTCATTAATGTGAAAGCCGCGGTAGCGGGGCGCACCCTGGCGCTCCTCGATGGGGCGCAGGCTGGTCAGCGGCTTCTCGAAGGCCCGCTGCCAGACGTAGAAGGGGGAGAGCAAGTCTTTGAGACTCATGGCACTACCTCTCGATCTCCGGCGGGTAGGTGTGCAGGGATACCATCAGGCCGGAGATATCAGCGATGTTGGTGCCCACGGCGAGCTTCTCCATCAGGGCCACCGCGTGGGTGTAACTGGGTCCGCGCACGTGGATGCGGCGCACGTACTCGCTGCCGTCGGTGACCAGGTAGTAGCCGTACTCGCCGCGGGTGCATTCGGCCTTGACGTAGGTCTCGCCGGCCGGGATCTTCCAGTGCAGCACGTTGGGCATGGGGGCCTGAAACGGGCCATCCATGGGCATGCGGTCGAGCATCTGACGGATGAGCGAGATGCTCTGGTGAATCTCCTGGAAGCGCACCCAGGCCCGCTCGTAGGCGTCCGAGGCGGTGCCGGTCACCACCTCGAAGTCTAGGTCGCCGTAGGCCAGGTAGGGCTCGTCCTTGCGCAAATCCCGAGCCAGGCCTGCGGCCCGGGCGTTGGGGCCGACGATGCCGTAGTGGTCCACCAGCTCCGGCGTGATGATGCCCAGGCCCTTGGCCCGCTTCTTGAAGACCGCGTTGTGAAATACGATGCGCTCCACCTCCCCAAGCATCTTCTCGACCCGGTTCATGACATCCGTGGCGCGGTCCTTGAAGCCTTGGGGCAGGCCCGCGCGCACGCCACCCGGCACGATGTACATGTGGTAGATGCGGGCGCCGGTGATCTCCTCGAACAGGTCCAGCACGAAGTCACGGTGGGCCACGGTCCACTGCGGGATGGTATATAGGCCGAAGGAGGCCCCGCTGCCGCCCAGCCACATCAGGAAGCTGGCCAGGCGCATCATCTCCAGGTTCAGGGTGCGCAGCCAAACGGCCCGCTCCGGCACCTGGATGCCCGCCAGGTCCTCCACCGCCGCAGCGTAGAGATACTCGTTGAAGGTGGGCTCGGGCACCGCAATGCGGCACACCACCGTGAAGT
>CAYQDX010000432.1:0-3177 GCA_964416345.1 uncultured Ectothiorhodospiraceae bacterium | reverse complement strand
ATGGGATGATTATTTCTTTCCGCGGCCCTTACCTCCCAGGGCACGCCGTTGGGGCCACTGCCGACCTGCACCCGCATAGCGCCGCCGCTGCACAGGCGCTCGTCGTGCGCCTCCAGCTCGAAGATCTCGGGCCAGTGCCGCAGCCGGGGAAGATGAATGGTGAGGATGCGGCCGACGACGTAGCTGCCGACCAGGAACGCTACCCAGCGACCGGGCCGGCAGTTGTTGCAGGCCCGGACCCGGTTCAGAAAGCTCACCGGATAGCCCGAAAGCTCATCGGCTAGCGCGCACCGGGATTCAGGTTGGGCAGGTAGGAGGCACCGCGGCGCGTAAAGCGCCGGCGGCGGCGACCATGTAGCACTGGGCGAAGCTGCTTGCGGAAGGCCGACTTCCAAGTCCTGAAATCGAGAGTCTCGGTGCCGTAGAGTACCCCGTTGAGCTGCCGCACCAGCGTGCGCATGGCGCCCGGATCCAGGCTCGGGGCTCGGCGCAGAATCGCCTCGGCGACGGCGGAGAAGGGCCGGTTGCGCACCGAGGGATCCAGGTAGCGGGACAGAAAGCCTCGCAGCAGGCGGCACCAGGCCGCCGGATCGCGCTCCCGATTGAGGCAGTGCAGCCGGTAGCGCAGTCGCACCCATGCCGGGAGGGCATTGAAGGCCCGCTGCCGAGCCCGCAGCCAGAGCGCCAGCGGTGACAGCAGGGCCAGATGTTGGGCCAGCCTGGCACGGACCCGAGCCACGACCGCGGCCAGCACGGCCGCGGCGCCCCCCGCGGGCATCGACGTCCCCGTCGGGTGGGTGAGCACCCACAGCCAGCTCCCGAATCCGCCGACGAGCACCAATGACAGGACGGCGACGAAGCCGCCCAAGGGGGCTGGCTTGTGGTTTGCAGCGCCGGCGCCCGTATCCATCACGCCCAGTCCGGCGACCGTCAAGACCCGCTCCGGCAGCACGCTCGACTCCCAGCTCTCGGTGCCCAGATCCCACCACGGGACCCGAATCTCCGGCAGCCTGAGCGCACCGCCGTGGGTCGGCACCAGGGTGTAGCGCTCGACTCGACTGCCGGTCAACAGGAAGCCGTCATCGGAGATTCGTTGCTCGATCCGTGGCTGCTCCGGATAGGCCCGGAAGTCTTTGCTCTCCAGCAGCGGCCCCAAGCTCGGCACCCGGTCCGCCGAGGCGCCCTGGGTGGCGACCTCGAGGGTGAGCATAATGGGCTCACCCTCGATGAGCCCGCGCGGGCTGTCCAGCTGTGCCTTCAGGTGTAGACCATACAGCGGCAGCCAGAGTTTGTCGGCGGACGCCGCCGGCCGCACGACCATGGACAACGGCGTCTGGGCCTGGAGAGCGAAGCTCCGGTCCGTGGCGCTGCCGCCTCGCCAGGGATTGGTGGCGGCCATGGTGCCCGACACCTTCACGGGCGGAATGTCGAGACTGCCACTGGCCAGGGGCGTGACGGAGAAGTGCAGCTCGTTGACGATCTCCCGCCTCCCATCGCTCTCGACGGCGTGGGCCTTCGGGCCGTCCACCTTGGTCAGGGAAGCGGTGGGCACCGAAGGCAGCTCCAAATCCAGGGTCTTCAGGTTGTCGCTGCTGACCACCCGCACGGTCACCAGCACCGTCTGCATCACGTAGGGGCTGGCATCCGCCGCCTGCACCTCCAGGCGCGGCGCCGGCGGCATCGATGGAGTCGCCCTGCCGTAGGGCATGGGGACCCTAGCTGCCCTTGGCGCGGCATTGCCCATACCCGGCGGGAGCCAGGGGGCACCACCCGTCCACAGCGGTTGGCCGGTGGGTCGCTCGGAGATCATCCGGGTGGCGGCCTGCACGACACCCATCACCATGCTGGCCAGTACGCAGAAGAGACAGATACGGGCGGTATTTCGCTTGATCATGGGCTTCCTGATTGCGGCAGTGGGGGGATTCTTGAGCTGGTGAAGTGCCGCCCGGGCATATTGGAGGGAAAAGACGCCGATGTCCAGACATCCGAGTGGGACGGTCGGTCAAGTCCTCCGTCACTGGACAGTCGGGCCACAGCTCGGGGTACACTGCCGCCAGGAGATCCCCTCGAGCAACCGACGGCATGTTTCGACTCATCCGCCTGTTTCGCACCTCCATCGGCAGCAAGCTGATGATGGCGCTCAGCGGGCTGCTGCTGATCCTGTTCATCGCCGGCCACATGCTGGGCAACATGACTCTGTACCAGGGACCGGATGCCCTCAACGGCTATGCCGCGTGGCTGCAAGGGCATCCGCTGCTGTGGGTCTTCCGGCTGGCCATGCTGCTGCTGTTCGGCGTGCACGTCTACACCGGTCTGCGGCTGGCCCAGGAGAACCGGGCCGCCCGCCAGCCACGCTACCAGCGCCAGCCAAGCCTGCAGGTGGGGCTGGCCGGCCGCACTATGGCGCTCAGCGGCCTGGTGGTGCTGGGCTTCGTGATCTATCACCTGCTGCACCTGACCCTGGGCGTGATCGATCCGCGCCACTGGCAGCTGCACGACAGCCTGGGCCGAGCGGACGTCTACGCCCGGGTGGTGCTCGGTTTCCAGAACCCGTGGATGGCGGGCAGCTACGTGCTAGCCTTGCTGCTGCTGGGCCTGCATCTCAACCACGCCATCGGCAGCCTGTTCCAGACCCTGGGATTCAACCACGAGAGCTACGACACCCTGCTCAAGGTCGGGGCGGCGCTGGTGAGCGTGCTGCTGGTGCTGGGCTTCGCCTCGGTGCCCATCTCGATACAGCTCGGCCTGGTGACCCTGCCGGCGCGCGGCGGACCATGAGCGCCCTGCTGGACCCCAGGGTTCCCGCGGGACCACTGGAGGAGAAGTGGCATCGGCACCGGGCGGACATGGGCCTGGTGAGTCCGGCCAACCGGCGCAAGCATCGAATCATCGTGGTCGGCTCCGGCCTCGCGGGTGCGTCGGCGGCTGCCACCCTGGGCGAGCTGGGCTATCAGGTGGATTGCTTCTGCTTCCAGGACAGTCCCCGCCGGGCCCACTCGGTGGCCGCCCAGGGCGGTATCAACGCCGCCAAGAACTACCGCAACGACGGCGACAGCGTGGAACGCCTGTTCCATGACACCGTCAAGGGAGGCGACTTCCGCTCCCGCGAGGCCAACGTCCATCGGCTGGCCCACATCAGCAACCACATCATCGACCACTGTGTCGCCCAGGGAGTGC
>CAYQDX010000431.1:0-3200 GCA_964416345.1 uncultured Ectothiorhodospiraceae bacterium | reverse complement strand
CGGGATAGCCGCCCCAACCGGGATAGCCGCCCCAGCCGGGATAGCCGCCCCAGCCGGGATAGCCCCAGCCGGGATAGCCGCCCCAGCCCCAGCCGTCGTTCCATGGGCCACCGCCCCACCAGGCGTTGGCCGATTGCAGAGGAACGGCCGAGCCGACCACTAGGGCCGCCACGGCAACCGCTTTAATAAGTTGTTTCATAGTCACTCCTCCTCAACAATTGCCCGATGGACCCGCCCCTGAGGACGGATGCCGGAATTATTATAGGTCTTTAGGAGCGCCATGGATCAGGACGATGTGAGGCGAGAAATACGACCATTGACGCATCGGGGGGAGGCCCCGCAGGGCGGGAGACCGCCGGGTAGTCCCGTACCGAAGGTGTTCCTGCGCCGGGTGGAGCTCGAGAGCAAGATCGTGCTGCTGAAGGGCAGGAGGCTAGAACGGAGAGAACGGCTGTGCGGTCAACCCGGCGCACCCCGGCGTGGACGTGACGTCACGCAACCGTGAAGAGTCCAATGCGCTGCTCGACATCATCGAGCGCGAGGAATGGACGCCGGCCCGTGAGCTGGCGCCCTGGAAGCAGCAAGTGAGCGCCTGCTGGCCCAAGGTGAGCGTTCGCCTCACGCGGTTTGCTCAGAGTCTGCCGTAGAGCTCCAGCAGGTGGCGAAACCGGCCCGCGGTATCCGCGGGCACCTGCTCCCATTGGAACCGCCAGCGCCAGTTGCCCTCAGTGGTGCCGGGACGATTCATGCGGTGGGCGCTGTCCAGACCGAGCAAGTCCTGCATGGGAATCACGGCCAGCCGCGCCACCGAGGCCAGGGCACAGCGCACCAGCAGCCAGGGCATGGGCTCAGGCGACATATCGAGATAGTCGTAGATCCGCTGGCGCAAACCTTCCGGCAGGGCCTGGAACCAGCCCAGCGTCGTGTCGTTGTCGTGGGTTCCCGTGTAGACCACGGAATTCGGCTCATGGTTATACGGCAAGTGGACGTTGTCGGCGCCGCCGTCGAAGGCGAAGTGCAGCACCCGCATGCCGGGCAGGCCGAATCGGTCACGCAGGTCCAGCACTTCCTGGGTGATCTCGCCCAAGTCTTCGGCCACCACGGGCAGAGGATCGAAACGCTCGTGCAGCGCTGCGAACAGCGGCTGCCCCGGGGCCTTGACCCAGTGCCCGCCCACGGCCGTGGCCTCGCTGGCCGGAATCTCCCAGTAGGCCTCGAAGCCGCGAAAGTGATCGATGCGCACGAGATCGTACAACCGCAGCTGACTGCCCATGCGCTCCAGCCACCAGCGGTAGCCGTCTTGCGCCATCACCTCCCAGCGGTAGTGGGGATTGCCCCAGCGCTGGCCGGTAGCGGAGAAATAGTCTGGCGGCACCCCGGCGACCGTGCGCGGTCGCCCGTGCTCGTCCAAATCGAAATACTCGCGTCGTGCCCAGACGTCGGCGCTGTCGTAGGCGACGAATATGGGCATGTCGCCGAAGAGGGAGACGCCGCGGCCATTGGCGTGGCTGCGCAGCGCCTGCCACTGCTGGGCAAACAGGAACTGCTCGAAGCGCTCCTGGGCGACCGCCTCTGACAGGGACTTGCGGGCGGCATTGAGCGCCCGGGGATCCCGGTCGCGCAGCTTAGCCGGCCACTCGCTCCAGGGCAGAAGGTCGTAGCGCCGGCGCAGCGCCACATAGAGGGCGTAATCGTCCAGCCAGAAGGATTCGGTCGCACAGAAGGCCTCCAGCGCCTGCCGGTCCTCCGCAGTGGCCCCGCGCTGGAATCCCTCGTGCGCCTGCAGGCAGACCTGCCGGCGCCAAGCACCCAGCTCCGCCTCGTCGGCAGGCACAGGTGGCTGGGCCAGCTCCGGCCGCAGCCAGCCCCGCTCGGCAGCCAGGGTGGGGCTTATCATCTGCGGATTGCCCGCGTGCACGGACAGACATTGGTAGGGCGAACGGTCACTGTGGGTCGCACCCAGGGGCAGCACCTGCCACACCCCGACGCCCGCCGCGGCGAGGAAATCGGCGAAGTGGTAGGCGTCCGGACCGAGATCTCCGGATGGCAGCGAAGTCGGATGCAGCAGCACGCCACCCTGGCGACGTTTCAGGGGTCCGCTGGGGGACATACTCACTCCTCGGGCTAGCCGCGATCGATACGGCGATCCGAATAGGCGGTCGGCATCGCCAGCCGGATTATATGCCCACGCCCGGGGCGGGGCGAGTGCGGCTCCCGATGTCCCTAACGGGCATGGTGCAGGTCTTGGCCCAGCATCTCGGGCGTCACCAGCACCACCCCCTTGGGACTGAGGTGGAATCGCCTCGCGTCCTCATCCGGGTCCTCGCCGATCACGGTGCCCGGCGGAATTTGACAGCCTTTGTCGATCACGACCCGATTGAGGCGGCAGTTTCGCCCGATGTCCACGTCGGGCAGCACCACGCCGTCTTGCAATTCACAGTAGGAGTGGACGTGGACGTTGGAGAACAACAGTGAGTGGCGTATCACCGAGCCCGAGATGATGCACCCTCCGGAGACCATGGAGTCAACGGCCATGCCGCGGCGTCCGTCGTCGTCGAACACGAACTTGGCCGGTGGAAGCTGGGCCTGGTGGGTCCAGATGGGCCAGTTGTCATCGTAGAGGTTCAGCTCCGGGGTGATGCCGGTGAGCTCCAGGTTGGCCTCCCAGAATGCATCGACCGTGCCTACATCGCGCCAATAGGCCTGGTCACCGGTCTCTGGATCACGGAACGGATAGGCCATGACGCGGTACCTGTCGATCACGCAGGGAATGATGTCCTTACCGAAGTCGTGGGTGGACGCCGTCGAGTCGGCATTCTTGATGAGCTGCTCGAAGAGGAACCCGGTGTTGAACACGTAGATGCCCATGGAGGCCAAAGCGGTATCGTCTCGACCCGGCACAGGCTCCGGGTTGGCCGGCTTCTCGGCGAAGCGCAGCACCCGCCCGTCCGCATTGGACGTCATAACCCCAAAGTCCCGCGCCATGTCAAGGGGCACTTCAAGACAACCGACGGTCATGTCCGCCCCCTTCTCGACATGAAAGGCGATCATGGGACCGTAGTCCATCTTGTAGATGTGGTCTCCGGCCAGTATGAGCACGTATTCCGGACCGTGGCTGCGAATGATGTCCAGATTCTGGTAGACCGCATCCGCCGTGCCCCGGTACCAGGAGCTCTCGATGCGCTGCTGAGCGGGGAGGA
>CAYQDX010000430.1:0-3203 GCA_964416345.1 uncultured Ectothiorhodospiraceae bacterium | reverse complement strand
GCCCTCGCTCTGCATCTCCACCACCAGGGGAATGTTGCCCCAGATGTTCGGTATCCCTTCAGCCGCCCACTGGTCCGCCAGCTCGGCCATGGTCGAGGAGGGCGTGATCGGGTAGATCGCGCACACCTCGTTGACGCGATACGCGGAGTAGGCGACGGCCTCGTTACCTTCAAGCGTCGTAACCGGTGACGACTTCATGGGCTAAGCTCCTGGTTCCGGGATCATTTCGATGGCGTGGCAGGGGCACTGCTCGAAGCACACCGCACAACCAGTGCACAGTTCGTAGTCGTAGCGGTAGCGCATTCCGGGCCCCAGTTTCTCGATGGCGTCCTCGGGGCAGGCCCCGTAGCAGCCGTCGCACTCGAAGCAGTTGCCACAAGAGAAGCAGCGCCTGGCCTCGTAGACCGCCTGGGCCTCGCTCAGTCCATGGACCACTTCGTCGAAGCCGTAGCGGCGGCGCTCCAGATCCAGATGGTCCTCCTGTCGCTGGCGTGCCTCGGTGAGATAATGGATGTGCAGCGTATCGAAGGGGACCACGGGGTGCTTCTCCGCCTTGCTGTACACCTCGCCGCGGAGGAAGGCGTCGATGTGGCGGGCGGCCTTCTTGCCGTGCCCGACGGCCACGGTCACGGTGCGCTCGCTGGGCACCATGTCGCCGCCGGCGAAGATACCCGGGTGGCCGGTCATCATGTTGGTGTCCACCACCACGGTGCCGTCGCGCTTGAACTCGATGTCCCGGACCTGCTTGAGGAACGCGGTGTCGGTATCCTGGCCCAGGGCCAGGATCAGCGTGTCGGCCTCCAGTGTCTCGAATTGCCCGGTGGGCTCGGGATAGCCTTCGGAATTGATCTTCATGAGCTCGACCTGGATCTTGGTCTGGTCGATCTCCTTGATGGTGCGCAGCCAGTTGATCTTTACACCCTCCTCAATGGCATCGTCGGCCTCGGAAGGGTGTGCGGGCATGTGCTCGCGGTCGCGCCGATAGATGATGAGGGCCTCCTCGGCACCCAGGCGTCTGGCCGTCCTGGCGGCGTCCATGGCGGTGTTGCCGCCGCCGTAAACGGCCACTCGCCGCCCTAGGGTGGGGGTCTGGCCCGAGGAGGTCTGGCGCAGGAAGCTCACCGCGTCGAAGATCTTGCCGGCGTCCCGGGCCGGAATCTCCACCCGCTTGCTGATGTGCGCCCCGACCGCGATGAACGCGGCGTCGAACTGCCCCGCCTCCATCTCCGCCAGCACGTCCTCGACCTTATGGTCGAGCACGATGCGCACGCCCATCTCTGCGATGCGGGCAATCTCCCGGTCCAGCTCGACGCGCGGCAGGCGATAGGCGGGTATGCCGAAGTGCAGCATCCCGCCCGCCATGGGTCCGGCCTCGAAGATCTCGACCTTGTGGCCGAGACGGGCTAGATGATAGGCGGCGGAGAGGCCGCTCGGCCCACCGCCCACGACCATGACGCGGCGGCCGCTGGGCGGTGCTTCCGGCTTGACCTTCCAGCCTTGCTGCAGGGCTCGGTCTCCGAGGAACCGCTCCACGGCGTGGATGCTCACCGTGCTGTCCACCGCGTTGCGGTTGCAGCAGCTCTCGCACGGGTGGTAGCAAACCCGACCGTGCACGGCAGGCATGGGATTGTCACGCATCAGCACCTGCCAGGCCTTCTCGTAGGCACCTTCTTGCACGTGGGCCAGCCAGGCCTGGATGTTCTCGCCGGCGGGGCAGGCATTGTTGCATGGGGGGAGAAGGTCCACGTAGACCGGTCGCTGCGTGCGAACCGCGCCGGTCCCCTTGCCGTGCTGGACCAGGTCCGCGGGACGCGTGACATCGCTGGGCTTGAGGCTGCTCATCGAATTACTCCATCCTATTGTGTTTTGTAGGGAGCCGGTCTCTGGAACCGGGTGATACCAGGCCGGCACCACGACACCGCCGGGCGGCACTCACGGACCACGCTTTACGTGGGTACGGCGCAAACGCGCAACGTTGGGATAGTCGTTCGTCCCGGCGCTGCATGCTGACTCGGTCACGCACGAAGCCTCGCGTCGCCGCCAGCCCAGGCGACCGTTAAGTTACTGAATGGCCAAGGCAAACGTCCGCTCGTGGGCACAGACTGCGGGCATGCCCAACGGAGTCCTGACCTGTCTCCGCGCATTCCTGATTGAGCCGTGCGCATGCGTCAATGCCCCACTTTGCTGGCGTACTGCGTCATTCTCGTGACAGTCCGTGCCATTCCTCAAGAGGTAAAGCTCCACTATCGGCCGCAGCCCGCCTCGCGACGCCGATGCAGGGGTCCGACGCTGTGCCCGCCTGCGATGGTGAGAAGTATAGCGCGCCGCAGGCTCCGCTGCTCAACGGCCGGTGGAGCGATGCCGGCCGACCGGCTCGGCGTGGCTCCTACCACCCTTCAGGGCGCGACTTCAAGCTCGACTCTCAGAGACTAAGTGTTGATTGGTCAGATATGACCACGTCCGATTCATGACCCTATGGAGGTCTCGGGACAGACACCAGTCTGGCAACGGGGCCTGCTGCAACCCCCTGGGGAGCAACCAGCGTCACAATTGCCGCGCGGGTGAGCCCTGTGGGAGCACGCTTGCCCGCAATGTCGTGACAAGCTGCAATCCACACCCACGCCGGAGGGCGGGTGATTCAAAGTCACGGCACTGGTGCGGCGGTTCGCCCAGTTGTTTCAATCTATACACTCAACCCTCTCGATGCCTGTCCAAGACACCTGCCTCCTGAAGCTCCGGCAGTACACCCAGGTGCTGTCCCAGCTCCTTGCGTCCCGGTTTGGTCTGTCCGTGGCGCCGCACGGGCCACAATACGATCTGCTCCGGCGCCGGCAAGCGCAGGGCGTGTTGCGACCGGAGGCTGCCATCGCCGAGGGCCGCCGCGACATGTTGCTTTCCAGGGAATCAATAGTAGGTCGTAGATGAGCACCGGATGCCGCTCGACCCAAGGGCTGATTGCCTGGGGTAAAGTGATAGCCAAGGGGTGCTAGCACGCGTCCAGGGTACTGGCGCTTTGGCACTCACGCTACTGGGGCGCAGGTTTCCGTTCCCGGGTCTCCGGGGCAGTCACACCTACGTGATTGCATGGCGCCACCCGATTGTCAGGGCCATTGCACGGAATAGACTGCAAAGATCCTGTAGGGACCTGGCTCAGAGTTTTCAAATCTTCCTTCTTCCAGCAAATTTTTTGCGTCTTCAAAGGA
>CAYQDX010000429.1:0-3222 GCA_964416345.1 uncultured Ectothiorhodospiraceae bacterium | reverse complement strand
AAGCGCAAGGTGCCCAGCACCGCCGCCGCTCCTACGCCCACGCCCACCACCAGCACCAGGGCTCCCGTCCATTCGTTGAGCAGCGCATAAAGATACGGCGCGCCGTCCATCCGGACGATGCTGCCCGCGGCCTTCAGTGCCCCAATGGCAGGCTCCGCGAAGGTGACGCCGATGCCCAGCAGGAACGCCACTGCGAGCACCACCGGCAGCGGCGACTTGGCGGGCAGCGTGGCGCCGAGAGTCTCCCCGAAGGGCATCAGACCAATCTTCAGCCCTTCCATGAAGAGCATCAGGCCCAGGATCACCGCGGTCAGACCGGCGGCGATCTCCCACGAATCCACCACACTCTGGCGCAGGATGAGCAACTGGAACAGCACCAGATATAGGGCCAGCGGAATGACGGCGCGGGCCTGCTCGGACAATCGCACGCCCACATAGGGGCGGATGAGCCGGTAGGCGTCGATGGGCCGCAACCGGATCCTGGCGGGCCTATACGGCAGCGCCCTGCCCTGGGCATCGTGACGGGCCTTAGGCGCGAGATCGGAATAGCTGATGCGGTTCTGGCGAACCGATATCTCGCGTACGAAGGCTCCGAAACGGATCTCCTTCGGCATAAGCCTGCCTCACCGGGGTAGGGACGAATCCTGCGCGGATTCTCGTGAGCCCGTCCCCGCGGGTCAAGTGCACGGACAGATCAAGGCAACACGGGCAGCGCGTCGGCCCTGGACAGGGAGATCCCCGCCAGCGAGGCGACGCTGTCGTTGGCCTCCGGTCTCAGCGCGGCCGTATCGTATCGAGCCAGATGGGACTGGTGGATGATCGACTGCACGGTGCGCACGTAATGCTGTCCCAGCTCGGAGTATCTGGTCAGGCCGTCGGCCAGGGCGGCTCCGGCAGGTGATTGATTTGAAGCTTGCGCCTTGGCGCGCAGGAGGCGCAGGCGCTGGTAGGCGGAATGGGTGTTGAGGTTGTGGATGTAGCTGTGCACGGAGTCTTGGAGGCTGACGAACCGCGCCTGGCGCTTGCCGCGGGGGTGCCGAGTCTTGCGCGCGGCTCGGCTCCTCTTGGACACCACGGCAACCATCCCGAACAGGTCCCGCTCATGGCGGGCAGCCCCGGAGCTGCCCCAACCCGTCTCCAAGGCCGCCTGAGCCAGCGCCAGCGCAGGAGGAATCACGTCCACCCGCCGCGCCAGCTCGCGCCGGGTCTTGGGCTCTTCCACGGGATCGCCCTTGAGCCGGTAGTCGGCGGCAAGCTCCCGCAGCCATGCGACATCTTTCGCCCCCGGAAGGCGGCCCCGCGCCAGAGCCTCCTTCAGTGCCAGCAGGCGACTGCGCCGGTGCTCGATGCGCTCGTTCTCCAGCAGAATCAGCGGCAGGAGGGTTCGTACGAACAGCGCCTTCTTTTCCCGTCGGGGCACTCCCTTGCGGTACAGTCCGGCGGGGACGTCGTCCACCACCCGGCGCTCCACCATCAGGGCTTGCGCGGGGGCGCGCTCCTCGCTGCGCTTGCCGGCTACCTCGGGCGTGGCGGTGTAGGTGCCGACCACCGTGCCCGGCATCCCGGCGACGACTGCCGCGAGAGTGACTGCGCGCCCCAGCCGGCACAGAGGAGGTGGAGCCATGCGGCGCGTTCCTTCAAGGGATTACAAGTTTTATTAACATTAGGATATGACAATATTCTAACTAAGTTTTCCCTCTCGAGGCAAGCGCCGAGCGCATCCGCCCATCGCACACCTGTCGTCCAAGTGTCACAATGAGCCAATACTCTATTCCGACCTGCACATTGGGAGATTTGCCGCCCATGAGACTGGCGGTCATCAACTCGGGCAGCTCCACCATCAAGTACCGGCTCTACGACATGCCCGCCGAGCAGATCCTCGGGGAAGGACTCGTAGACCGCATCGGCGAGCGGGAGGGCCGGCTGGTGCGCCGGCGCCAGGTGGCAGAGGGCTACGCCGAGACCGTGGAGCAACGGCAGTTCCCGGACCATCAGTCTGGTTTTGCCGCCGCCATGGAGGCCATCGGCGACCCCGTGCATGGCATCGGTCATCGGGTGGTGCACGGCGGAGAGCGCTTCGGCGCGCCTGTCCTGGTGAACGACGAGGTCAAGGCCGGAATTCGCGCCCTGCTCGAGCTGGCGCCCCTGCACAACCCCGTCAACTTGCTCGGTATCGAGGTCGCTGCCCGGCGCCATCCCAAGGCCGCCCAGGTGGCCGTGTTCGACACCGCATTCCATCGCGGCCTGCCCCCGGCGGCCTATCGCTACGCCCTGCCCGATGCCTTCTACCACGACCTGGGCGTGCGCCGTTACGGCTTCCACGGCATCTCCTACCAGTACCTCACCGCGCACGCAGCCGACCTGCTGCAACGACCCGTGAGCGCACTCAAGCTCATCCTCTTGCATCTGGGCAACGGCGCCAGCGCGACCGCGGTCTCGGGTGGCCGCAGCATCGACACCTCCATGGGCATGACCCCGCTGGAGGGCTTGATGATGGGGACCCGTAGCGGCGACCTGGATCCCAGCGTGCCGCTGCTGCTCGCCGCCAGGGCGGGCCTGGACAACGACGCGGTAGACGAGCTACTGAACCACGCCAGTGGGCTCAAAGGGGTCTGCGGGGCCGGCGACATGCGTGCGGTGCACCGTCTCATCGAGGCCGGAGATCAGCATGCCCGGCTGGCGCTGGACATGTTCTGCTACCGCATACGCAAATACATCGGCGCCTATTACGCCGCCTTGGGTCGCGTGGATGCGATCGTGTTCAGCGGCGGCATCGGCGAGCACGACCCCGTGGTGAGGGCGCAGTCCTGCGCGGGGCTGGAGGCCCTGGGCGTGGCGGTCGACCCCCAGCGCAATGCCGCGGCCACCGAGGCCGCGGCGGAGATACAGGCGCCAGACTCATTGGTACGCGTTCTCGTGCTGCCTACCGACGAAGAGCTGCAGATCGCCCGCGAGAGCATGCGCTGCATCGAGGCAGCCGGGAGCTAGGAGGAAAAAGTGACAGTACAAGCAGATCAGCCGAGCACGACCCAAGGTCCCCTGAGCGAAGGACTTCTCAGCCGCATGAACGCCTACTGGCGAGCAGCCAACTACTTGTCCGTAGGCCAGATCTACCTGCTGGACAATCCCTTGCTGCGCCAGCCCCTGACCATCGACCACGTCAAGCCGCGCCTGCTGGGACACTGGGGAACCACGCCGGGCCTGAACTTCATCTACGTCCAC
>CAYQDX010000428.1:0-3226 GCA_964416345.1 uncultured Ectothiorhodospiraceae bacterium | reverse complement strand
CTGCATCCGCGCGCCCTGTGGTGGGCCTTTGCCTGGGACCAGGCGCGCGAGCGGGCGAGCGCCCTCCGCCGCCCCGAGCCGGAGCTGATGCCCGGCTGCGATCCCGCCAATGGTGTGGTGGTCCTCATCGACGAGATCGACAAGGCGGAGTCCGACGTGCCAAACGGTCTGCTGGAGGCGTTGGGCGCCGGCTCCTTCGTGCCCCAGGGCATGACCGCGCCGGTCGTCATTCGCGGACCGGCGCCGCTGGTGATCATCACCACCAACGAGGAGCGCGCCCTGCCGGACGCCTTCCTGCGCCGCTGCCTGGTGCTGGTATTGACCCTCCCCGAGAGCGACAAGGACCTGCAGGCCCACCTGGTCTTACGCGGCAAGGCCCACTTCGATGCGGCCGATCCGGAGGTGCTCGCGGAGGCCGCTCGACAGCTCATCACCGACCGTCATGCGGCCGAGGCGCGTCAGTGGCGCCCGCTGCCGGGACAGGCCGAATACCTCGACTTGGTGCGGGCGGTGCTCCATCTGGCCGCAGAACCCGCGGAGCAAAAGACCCTGCTCGGCACCATCAAGCACTACGTCCTGCAGAAGCACCTGGGGACCCCGGTTTGAGCGACCGGCCGGCGTCCATCGGCGCCTGCGCGCGCGCCGAGCTGCTGTATATCCTCCACGCCGGGGGTGCCCCCCTGCTCGCGCGCACGGCCGAGTTGCTGGGGTTTGAAGAACGACCGGTTAACGAAGGCACGACTCCATCGGGCGTGGACAAGGGGAGAGCAAACGACCTTCCACCGGGCCCCCAACCCCCAACCGAGCCGCCCCGGATCGCGCCTGCCAAGCTCCGTCACGCCCAATTCTGGCGCCTGGAAGGCTACAAGCCGCTCGCGCAGCAGGCGCCCGAGCCGCAGCCCGTCATCGCCGACACGCCCACCGGTTGGACTCGCCCCCCGGGTGTCAGGCCGGCGATCCATGCCCTGGCCCCATGGCCTGAGCTGCGTCGGCGCTTGCGCCCGCAGCTCACCGAGCCGCAAGAGGGGCCGGAGCCCGACCTGGAGCGGCTGGTCGCGCGCCTCGGCCGCGGGTTATTGCTAGACCGCGTGCCGCGTATGCGGCAACGCCGCCTCGGCCCCGCGCTGCAGCTCGTGTTCGACCGCAGCGAGCGGCTGGTCCCATTCTGGAGCGACCAGGACCAGGTGGCGGGCGAGCTGGCCCGCGTGCTCGCCGCCGAGGCCATGACGCGAGCGGTCTTCCACGAGGGGCTCACCGAGCCCCGCCTGCTCGATCAGGCACATCCGGGTTACCGGCCGCCGCCCGCAGGCGGCATCGTCTTGGTCCTGGGTGATCTGGGCAGCCTGGCCGCCTCAGGTATCGCCGATCTTTGGTGGCATATTGGCCGACACATCGCGGCAAGCGGCTGCCGCCCGGTCGCGTTGGTCCCCTGCCGGCGCGCGCGTGTCCCCGCTGCCCTGCAGCGGGTTTGGCGCATCCTGCCCTGGGAGCGACCGCCGGGAGTTGCGCAGACGATCGGACATGGGCTCAATGCGCCGCCGGACGATCTCGACGCGCGCCGTGCGCGTGCGCGCCGCCTCCTCACCTTGATCGCCCCGGCGGTGCGCATCGAGCCTGGTCTGCTGCGCGCTGTGCGCCTGTCTCTCGCCGACCCGGCGTTTGACGCCTCGGTCGAGGCCGATTGCTGGCAGAGTCCCGCGGTTGCCAGCACCCACAGCGAGGCGGCGACCCTGAGTCCCAAGGTGGCCGTTGACCTGCGCACCGCCTTCACCGCGGAGCCGCCAGCGGTGCAACGCCGAGTGCTCGCGCTGGTGCGGATCTGGCGCGGCCACCTGCCTGAGGAGATCTGGTTCGAGGAAATCCTGAACCTCGACCACAAAGTGCGCGATGCCCTGCTCGAGCATCAAGACTTGGAGCAAGACCCGCAAGCCCGCGCGGACGTGCTCGACTCCAACACCCTCGAGCAGGACCTGCAGGACGCACGGCGCTTCTTCCGCTACCTTTGCGCGCAGCTTGTCCTAGACCCCGATGCGGACGCTGCCGCCGCGGCGTGGGTGCGGCGGATGGGTGAGCGCGCCACCGCGATCTGGCGCGACGAGGTGATCGGAACGCCCCTGTTGGCGCTGGATTGGGCGATGCGCCGTCACCGGCCGGACTATCGCCCGCCCATTCCCATCAACCCTGCCGCCCTGCCGGCCCCTGGCCTAGCCGTGCGCCGCATCGCCCTGTCTCAGGTGGGCGCCAATATGTCCTTCAATGCACTTGGTGTGAACCGACCGCGGCCGGGCAGCCCGCTCGCCATGCTGGAGACCCGCAACCGGCTGGTGGAGGTCGAGGCAGCGGGGAGCCGATCGTGGGGCGTCGCCTTCTGGGAGAGCGGCAAGCCGCCTCCTTGGGCGGAAGCTTGGGGCTGGGACGACTACGGCGCCTGGGTCGAGCTCGCCGTCAAGGAAAGCGCTGGCGGGCGGGTCACCCAGCGCTTGCGCTGGATCCCACCCGGACGCTTCCCGATGGGCTCGCCGCCGGATGAGCCAGGGCGCTACGATGATGAAGGTCCGCAACACACGGTTACCCTCGGACAGGGCTTCTGGCTGTTCGACACGCCCTGCACCCAGGCCCTGTGGGAGGCGGTGATGGGCGAGAACCCGAGCCGGTTCAAGAGCCCGGAGCGGCCCGTCGAGCAGGTGAGCTGGGAGGATGTGCAGGAATTCATGCACCGCATCAACGGACGTAATCCGGGTCTCGACCTGGTGCTGCCCACCGAGGCCCAGTGGGAGCACGCCTGCCGGGCCGGGACCGACACGGCACTCTACACCGGACCCATCGAGATTCTCGGTGAAAACAACGCGCCGGCTCTGGATCCCATCGCCTGGTACGGCGGCAACAGCGGGGTTGGCTTCGATCTGGACGACGGGCACGACTCTTCCGGTTGGTCTGAGGTGCAGTACCCCAATCCGAACGCTGGGACCCATCCGGTCAAGGGCAAGCGGCCCAATCCCTGGGGCCTCTACGACATGCTCGGCAATGTCTGGGAGTGGACGCAGGATACCTGGCACGAGAGCTACGAGGGTGCGCCGGCGGATGGCGCTCCTTGGGAGCCCGACAAGGCCGGCGCGGAGCGTGTCATCCGCGGCGGGTCCTGGCGCGACTTGGCGTGGTACTGCCGTTCCGCGTACCGCGACAGGTTCGAGCCCGACCTCCGCCTCGACGGTCTTGGCTTCCGCTG
>CAYQDX010000427.1:0-3236 GCA_964416345.1 uncultured Ectothiorhodospiraceae bacterium | reverse complement strand
GTTTCCCACCACCGAAGCCCGGCGCCACGGCCCCGGCGTTACCGCGCGCGCAGATCTTCATTGCACGCGCCGCTCTACCGGGCGGTGCAACATCACTTGGAAAGCTGGCTAGGATTAGCGACGTCAGCGAGTCCGTCAAGGGCAAGAGAGCTAACCACGTCGCGCGGAAGTACGGGGGCCGGCAACGGAAATTCACCGGCGAGAATTTGTGGGCTCGCGGCTACTTCGTTTCCACCGTCGGCCTGGACGAAACATGGTGCGAGCCTACATCCGAAACCAGGAGCAAGAGGATGCGCGCTACGACCAGCTGAAACTCGGAGTCTAGTCAGCCACCCTGGGCGACTTCCGGTGTCAGTCCGCCTATGAGGCGGTCACCAAATAAGCCCCCGGCTTTGCCGGGGGCGATTTGAATTGCGACGAATGAATCAAGCCGAAACTTTGGAGCCGACCAACGCTTCAAAGACATCGACGTACTTGGCCGCCGGCTTTTCCCACGAGACGTCGTTTGCCATGCACGCGAGACGCATCTTTTCAAACCTGGGCGTACCGTACTCTTCCAACGCCTTTTTCATTCCAACAATCATGGCGTCAACACCTTGTTCCAAAATCTCGTCCGAAACCGGCACTCCCGGCACTTTCGGCATCGGAATCTTGTCCATTAAGAAACCCAATTCGGTCGGTACGGTGTCAACGAGACCACCAACGGGCGCAACAACCGGAATCGTACCGTACATCATGGCGTACAATTGGTTCAAACCGCAGGGCTCAAAGCGCGAGGGCATCAGGCAGTAGTCGGCACCGGCGGTGATCAAGTGGGCTAATTCAGGGTCGAACTTAGCCACACCCTTGGCGAACGGGTACTTGTCACCTATAGATTCCAATTGCTTTTCCAATTTTGACGATCCGGTACCGAGGACAACAATTTGGCACTTGAGTTTTCCCAACTTGGGCATAGCAGCGATGACGACGTCTGCACCTTTTTGGTTTTCCAAACGACCAATGAAACCAAAGATGGGCATTTCCGGGTCCATTTCTAAATCGCACTGTTCTTGTAAAGCGGCTTTAGATAATTTTTTGCCGCCATGAATTGTCTCGGCGTCATAGTTTTCCGGTATGTACTTGTCCTTCTTGGGGTTCCAAGTTTCCACCTTGGTCCCGTTGGTAATGCCCGTTAAGCCTACAGCGTTAACAACGGCGTCAAGCTCAACCCCAGCCGCGGGACTGGATTTGATCTCTTTGGCAAAGTTGGGCGAAACCGTCAAAGCCTTGTCACAGTTTAAGAAGCCCGCCTTGAGCCAGTTGAGCATAAGCATGGGCTCCATGGCACTAATCGGCGTGGTCGTCTTTTCGTCCAACGGCGGGGGCGCAAATTGCGTACGAAACGATAAGTCCGGCAAGTACTTTTCTGGCAAGTTTAGAGCGTCGAATTTTGACAACGGGAAACGTCCTTGGAAGGCGATGTTGTGCAGCAACATGACAGTCTTGGCGTTCAAGAAGATACCTTGGGATTGGTAGTATTCCTTCAAGTACAAGGGCAGAAGAGCCGTGTGCCAATCGTTGCAGACAAAGATGGTATCTTCGCCCATAGGACCTTTGGCGCCATGGGGACCCAACGGGACGAGCAACGGCGCCGCGAGAGCCGCTTGGGAGAGCATAGCAAAGCGTTCGGCGTTATCGGCGTAGTCAACGGAATGTTTAGGACCGTACAGCTTTATGTTCACCAACGGCGTCTTGGATAGGTAGACGTGATGGTCCACCCAAATATGATCCACTCCTTTCTTGAGCGAGTGGAAGTAACGAACTTTCGTCGTTGCCTTGCCATACTTGACCTCTTGGAGGATTTCCGTGTCCCAGGCATCTTCATATTGGTCAAAGCGCGGCGCAACAGTACAAACTGTATGACCCATTTTCGCCAATTCTTCCGGTAAACCTTCAGTCACATCACCTAAACCACCAGTCTTGGAATACGGCGCAACTTCCGTGGAAACGAAGCAAATGTTCAACATGTTGATGTTAAGAGTCCTAGAGGGAATAGAAGTGTGTATTTTAGCCCATCATTGCATATTATGCCACCCATTTAGGATCTAATCTTCTGTCAGTCCTACCGCAAGGAGGATCCGATTCGCAAAGAAATGAGACCTCGGGGAGGTGGAAGGACAGTCGATCCAGGTACTTCAAGCACCACTGCCGAATGGCTTCGTAGGGCACGAAGATGCCCCGGGCGGCGAGCAATTGTTCCATGTCTCGAAAGCTCAGGGTCACGTGTGTTGCCGTTTATGGCTTTGCCGTTCTTGCACCTGTCCTCGATCAAGATTTCAACCAAGAGCTCGGCGAAGCAGCACGAAAGTATCAACAAGAAACGGTGGTTGTCGCGGTAGTGTGCGAGCTCGCTCAAGACGCGGGGGAGAATCCCGTCCATTGCGGGGAAGTCGGCACTAATTGATCAATCCCTATCGTAGTCGCGCATGCGTGACTGCAATACCTGCCCCGCCTGCCTTGGCAGGTGAAATCGAGTCTGACCCCAACTTGGCGAGAGGGCCTCAGGGCCGCCCGAGCCGCTCCAGGAGCAGGGCCAGCTCCGCGGCGTCGGTGTAGTGGAGGGCAGGGTCGTCGGCGAGGGCGGGGTCGCGGGCGCCTTGGAGGATGGCCTGGAGCTTGGGCGTCAGGGCCTGGAGGTAGGCGGGGAGGTCGGGCTCGGCGGCGAGCCGGGCGAGGGCCTCGGCGGCCTGGCCGGTGGCACCCTGGGCGATGGCCTGGGCGACCCGGTCGCAGAGCTGGACGGTCATCCCCCCGACCTGGCTTTCGCCCCCGTCGCGGCGGTAGGCCAGGTAGGCGGCGACGGCCTGGCGGCGGGCCGCCGCGGCGGCCTCCGGGTCGCCGGCGGCCTGCTCCAGGTCGTGGAGGATGTCCCAGGTCTTCCAGGGCTCGGCCACGTGGCCGAAGGGCCGCTTGCACTCGATGGCCCGGCGGATCTCGGCGCGGGCCTCGGGGAGGCGGCCCAGCTTGAGGAGGGTGCGGGCCAGGTTGCTGCGGACCAGGCCCTCGCGGCGCAGGTCCTGGAGCGCGACGTAGATCTCCGCCGCCTGGCGGTAGCAGTTGACGGCCTGCTCCAGCCGGCCCATGGCGTCGTAGAGGTTGCCCAGCTCGCCCAGGCTGGCCGCCTCATCCGAACGCAGGTTGTGCTTCACCCGAAGGGCGAGCCCCTGGCGGTAGGCCTGCTCGGCCCGGTCGTGGTC
>CAYQDX010000426.1:0-3261 GCA_964416345.1 uncultured Ectothiorhodospiraceae bacterium | reverse complement strand
ACGTATAGACGGATAGGAACGGATTAGGAGCTTCAACCGGACGACGGTTAGAGTGCAGGGAACGGTAGCAGGTCAGCAAGGCCAAGGCAAGTGCTTCAACGCTGTTGGCGAGGGACTGCGGGGAGCTGGTCAGGGGAGAACTGCCGTTCTGCGGACCGATGCGCGTTCGGCGGACGTGAGCTTCGCAGTCGCGAGCGGCCTACGCGCAAGGGGGTGCGCCGCCCGGAGGGCGGGGCGGCCTGAGGGGCTGCACCTGCTGCTGGAACGGGTGCTCGGGCTGCGGTTGCGCCAGGACGTCCGAATCGGGTGCCCATCGTGGGGCGGGTCATCCCACGCGGGCGCACCGCGCGCCGGGGCGATGATGGCTGGCGCGGTCGGCTCGCGGAAAGTGACGGGTGGTGCTCGAACAGGCTGGGTGAACGCGACCTAGCCATTTGCCAGACTGTCTGCCTCAGCGCAAGAGCTACCCGTCTCGCGGACACATACCGGCTGCTACAGCATTTCGCGCGAGCAAGTTGGGGTACTTGAGCCCTACGGCTCAATCCCTCTATTGGGAACCGGCGCAGTAACGGGGTCGGGCGCCGGTCACGTTTGCCATCATGACGCACGCCCGCTTTGCCTCCAGGCTCATTAAAGAGTGTAGATTTGCTGTCGACGCAATTCGACATGGAATACCGCGACCGTAGTTGGCGCTGGAATTCTTGGCAGTGGTGGTGGGTCCCGGGTGGCCATTCGGTGGGCTGCCGGCCTCAGGTGTGGATCTCCACCACGTTGCCGTCTTGCACGGGGTGCTCCGGCCCCACTTGCTGACCCTGGAAATGGCTGCCGCCCCACAGCCGGGCGAACTTCAGGTCCCGTGCCAGGTCCTTGTGAATGCGCCTGGCGACGTGATGGACGGTCTGGCCCCGGCGCACGGTGAAGGGCCGGTCCTTGTCCGCCGGGCGCCCCGGGGCCTTGGTGTAGACCCGCACCACCTGAAGCGCCTCGAATAGCCAGGGCCCGATACGATCCAGGCCGAGCCCGGTCCGGGCCGACACCGAGAGCGCCGGGAGGCGGAGGTCGCTAAGCTCCTGAAACACGGCCAGCTCATCTTCCAGACGTTGGCACAAATCTGCCTTGCTCGCCAGCATCAATGTGGGAAGCCGCAGGGCAAAGGGATCGTCCTCGGCGTCCGGCTCCGGGTCGGAGGCGTGGTGCCAGTGCGGGGTCAGCGCAATGCGTCTGTCCGCCAGCAGCGCCACTAGGCTGGTGGCCTGCTCCACGCATTCTGCAGCGCTGAGATCGAGCAGCAGCAGGCAGCCGTCGGCTGGCTGCAGGGTGCTCGCCAACCACGGCACCGGGTGGTCCGGGGTGACCGGCGGCAGATCCAGCAGCTGAAAGTGGATGTCCTCGTAGGACAGCATACCCGGCAGAGGGAATTGGGTCGTGTAGGGATAGGGACCGGTCTCGGCGTGGGAGCCGGTCAGCACCGCATGTAGGGCCGATTTGCCGACGTTGGGCCCACCCAGCAGTGCAATCTGAGCGGCTCCCTCGGGGTGGATCACCGTCGCCGGGCCACTGCGCACGCCGCCCTTCCTGGGTCCGATGAGCTCGTCTGTCAACTCCTTGATACGACTCTTGATGTCCGCCTGCAGATGGTCGGTGCCCTTGTGCTTGGGAATGGTGCGGAGCATCTCGCGCAGCCACTCGAGCCGCTCCTTGGGATCGCGCGCTTGCCGGAACGCCGCCTCGGCGGCCTTGTGCTCTGGGCTCAGATTCGCGGGCATGGGGGCTTCAGCCTACTGCCAACGGATTGAAGTGACGCAGACCGGGAAAGCGTTTGAAGTCGTTGTCGGCGGATTACACCGAGCATCCATGCTCCACAGCCAAGGCGGCGATGTGGGCGTCCGTGGTCAGGTTTCCGGCGGTTCCGGTTTGCTCCAGGAGCGTGCGCAGTATGGACCAGTGCCGGTTGCCGGGTCCGATGGCCGTGACACAAGGCTGGTCTAGCCAGGCGTCCACCAAGCGGGTGGCTACTGCATGCGGAAGCGGCCGGGCGAACACCCTGCCGCTGGTGGAAACGCGCAAAAACGCCAGGATGACCACCCACGGGAGGCCTACCGGGCCGCTTCCGGAGAAGGTCTGCTCCAGCCAGCACCGCGCCAGCGTGTGCTGCGGGAGATCGTTGTTGACGGCGTAGAGCAATAGACTGGCGTCGATCAGGATCAACGGCGCTGCTCCAGCTTCCGCGCGAGGGCGTCGTCTTCAAGGGCATCTGCCAATTGCAGAGCCTTGTCCAAGTCGATATCCGATCGGGGCAGGCCATCGAGACGGGCTCGATCCGGTTCGGCCGAGCGGCAGGCTTATCCAGGTTCTCGAGCCCCAGGCGCAGGGCTTCGTTTACAACCTGCTTCAACGGCTTGCCGGCCCGTAGCGCGGCGGCCTTCAAATCGTCCAACAATTGGTCGTCGATGGTCAGCGTAGTTCGCATCATGATGCGTCCATCGTAGGCATCAACGCATCGGAGTCTAGCGCGCCAACAGCCGTATGGCCAGTAGGAAAGTCCCGGCGGGAGTCAACCTCGCCGATCAGTGAGCCGAGCGGCCCGGCAACTACCGGCGCCTTGGCTACGGCTAGGCCGTCGCTGGACGAACGGGAGGCTGGGATATCCCGATTCGCTTCCCATTTTGCATCGTGAGCACGGCAGCGCTCCCATTTTGCAACTTCTGCGGGGATCCCTCGTCCGGGACGGAAACGGGGCGAGAGGACGGCGCAACGGTCTCGCGCCCCGTGAGGGCCGGCCGCGCCGCTGCGCGCGGGTCGCGCTCCGTCCCCTGGAGGCCGGTGCCATTCTTGAGCGATTAGAGCGCGTTACGTGGAATCGCCGAAGCCTGTTCGGTTGCCGAGGATGCCCGAGCAGCGCCTCCTCAGGCGACGACTGACCGTTCACGGTCGGCATGGACCTCGTGTTGGCACGGTCACTGCCTCAAGGGGCTCAAGGCTCCGGCTTCGCGGGCACACCGATGACGGAATGCGGCCGGAAAAGGCAACGCCAGTGTGGGCCAGGGACTTGGGCGCGTGGGCTATCAGCGGAAGACGGCAACACGGGTAAGCCAATCAGCTGCTTCGAGCACGACTTAGGACCACAACAATGACTCGTCCACTCGTTCTATGGATCGACCTCAGGGTCACCAGTATCAACAGCCAGTTGGAGCGCATCCTGGCGGCACGCTGTCGGGTGCATCGGGAGACCCGGGCCGAGCTGGTGGCCGCGGCAATCGC
>CAYQDX010000425.1:0-3285 GCA_964416345.1 uncultured Ectothiorhodospiraceae bacterium | reverse complement strand
GGAGAGCCTCTTCAGTGCCTCGCGTATGATCTCCGATCTGGTTTTTCCGCTTCGCTCAGCGAGATCGTTCAACAATGCGTCTGATTCGCTGTCGATGGCGACATTGGTCGGCATGGCGCTACCTCCTGGTCTGGCGGGATGGAAAATCCAACCGCCCACCGGGTGCATTGGGCGAGACGCTACCACCGAGAGAGCATGCAATCAAGGGCGTACGCGGCGGGTGGAGGCGGTGCAGTGGGAAGCGCACCTTCGTCGGGAGGATCGATGGGCGTGCAGGGGCTTGGGCGCCGCCTGGCGGCGTAGGATTACCACTACACCTGCGGGTCGAAGGCGTGTCGGACTCTGGCGGCGCCAGCGCGTTCCAGTCAAGCAGGGCATGCGCGATTCCGTCGTCCCACGGCCCACGCGCCCGGGCGATCGGCGGCGTTTGCGCCGGCTCGCCGATGGGGTTGAGCATCCGCTCCATCGAGGCGGTCTCGGTGATGCAGGCGAGCATGCCCCTGTGCGCGCCGCAGTGGGGCAGATGAGCGGCAGGGACTCGAACCGGCGCGCGAGCTGCAAGGTCCACAGGTCGCATGCCGCGAAGTGCAGACTGGATGCCTCGGCGGCGCACTGCGGATTGACCTCGCCCGTTGCCTCGCAAGCGTTGCGGGGATCGCGCCCACGGACGGCGGCCGCGCAGCTGCGAGTTGGGCGGCAGCACCCCGTGATAGCGGGGAATCCGTGGTGGCGGAATCCGGGCCGCAAGAGAGTCGATCAGCTCCAGCGGGGCGAGTGACAGCTTCGTGCACCCATCACGCCGGGGCCCCCTGCAAGTCACCGCGTTCAGATCGGTACGGCGGCGCTGCCCTCCCTGTTGTCCCCGGACGGTGACGCCACGCACGGGCGGGACCATTGGTCGGACCTCCTGAACGACCCGCCGCTGACTTGCATTGACTGCGTCGTTTACCGCCGGATCGTGCCGGCGGCGGCGTTGAGCGCGGGGTGGCCATTGGCCGCCCGCATCCTGTAGCCTCACCCGTTTTGCTCCAACAGACCAGTCCCGAGGGGACCGGATTCCAAGCGCTGCCGGGCAGCGGCATACCAAGAAGCGCTCCCAGAACGCTACGAGCCGTGCTGGACGCAATGCGTCCGCTCTGTCCCTGTCAGCCCCACCAGGACTCGGCAAGTGATTGGATGGCGAGCATGTAGCGCGCAGACATCCGCGGCAAGGAGTTCAGCTAGGCTTACCACGCGCCTGATGGCCCGGGTCTTGGCGGTGCGGGCAGGTCTTTCTGCTGCGGCTGTCTTCTCCATAGGGGAAGGCCCGGCGCGCAAGCCAAGGATTCTATGATATATTGTCCATGGATCTACAAAATTGTAGAGGACTCATTGCTATGCCCACAACCACACAGGTTTCCGCGTACATCTCGGAGGAAACGAAGGCCGAGGTTGAAGCGTATGTGAAGCGTCACGGCGTGAAGAAGGCCTATCTAATCGAGGAAGCGCTACAGCATCACCTGCAGGCACTGCGCGAGATCCCAGAGGATCTCATCATCCCGTCTCGATTGGTGCTGACTGGTGAGGCGATGGCGACGATTGCCGAACGCATCGCCGAGGAACAGGAGCCTACGGAGGCACTGAAAGCGCTGTTCCGTGATTAATCGCGAGCACGAGGCTCGCATCCGTCGGCTGGAGCCCGGGGACGACCGATCGCGATTTCGCAGTGGGAATATCGACCTCGATCGATTCTTTCAGCGCTACGCCGGACAGAATCAGTTTCGACACCACATCGGCACGGCCTATGTCGCCGTCCAGGGCGACAATATCACCGGTTTTGTAACCGTCTCCAGCGGGGAGATGGTTGCAGAGGAGCTGAGGAAGAATCTGCGCCGGCGCCTGCCGGCGTATCCGCTGCCCATTCTCCGCCTTGCCAGACTCGCGGTCGACCGGCGTTTTCAGGGCCATGGCATTGGTCGGCTTTTGCTGCGTGCGACTCTGCAGCTCGCTTTGGAGCTTAGGGACCGCGTCGGCTGTGCCGGCGTAGTCGTGGATGCCAAACCGGGTGCAGTCGCGTTCTATTCCGGTCTCGGATTCAGACCGATGGAGCTGGTCAGTGGTGTCCTCGGGGATCGCCCCGAGCCTAGCACCATGTTCTTACCCATTGGTCAGATCGCTGCCGTTGTCGAAGACGCAGCAGATTCGCCAAGTGCCGGGTAGGATGGCCACGGCGCGCTCGAGCTCAGCGGGGCTTCCTATCAGTCGATCGCGTTTGACCCGGATGGGGGTTGGCACCTCCACATAGCGGTCCGGCACTAGGATCTCCGCCAGGCGCCGCAGCAGAATCGGCACGGCTTGGAGCTCGCCATGTCCTTCCACGATCGCAACGAGACGCGTCACCCGAGGATGATTCCTTTGAACAGATCAAGCTGTCGAGGCCCCTTCTCAAGGCCAAATAGATTGAGGGCCGGTGCCCCTTCAGGGCGTTCATTTGTAGCTTCTCAATAACCTGGGCGCAGGCTGGACAAGAGCTCCGGAATGACGATGTAAACTCTGCCAAGTTGGCCATTCGTTTTTGGTTTCAATCCCGGTTTTGGTGGTGAAGTATCGGACATTATGAAAGAGCGCATGCTGCCGGTGATGCTGCGGGCGTTGCGGCATCGCAACTACCGCTTGCTCTTCATCGGGCAGAGCATTTCCCTGATCGGGACATGGATGACCCGGCTCGCGGCGGTATGGCTTTTGTGGCGGCTCACCCATTCCGTGGAGATGCTCGGTCTGCTGGGGTTCGCCGGGCAGGTGCCGACCTTCGTGCTCGCGCCCGTCGCCGGCGTGTGGGTGGATCGTCTCAACCGTCACCGCCTGCTGGTGGCGACGCAGGTGTTGGCGATGCTGCAGGCCTTTACCCTGGCGGCGCTGGTGCTGTCGGGGGGCATCCTGATGTGGGAGATCTTCGCGCTGCAACTGTTGCTGGGCGTGATCAATGCCTTCGACATGCCCACCCGCCAGTCGCTTCTCATCGATCTGATTGAGGACCGCGCCGATCTGCCCAACGCGGTGGCGCTCAATTCGTCCATGGTCAATGGCGCGCGCCTCATCGGGCCGAGCATCGCCGGATTGCTGGTTGTGTGGGTGGGGGAGGGCTGGTGCTTCTTGGCCGACGGGGTGAGCTATCTCGCGGTGATTGCGTCGCTGTTGATCATGCGCGTGGCGCCGCACCCGCGCCCCGCCAGGGGCAAGCGGGTGTTCCGTGAGCTCCATGACGGGTTGCGCCACGCCTTCGGTTTCGCACCGATCCGCGCGATC
>CAYQDX010000424.1:0-3294 GCA_964416345.1 uncultured Ectothiorhodospiraceae bacterium | reverse complement strand
CCAACGCCTCGTCGAGCCGGTACAGCTCCCCCCCAGGACCGTTTCCCTTCCATAATCTGAGCACCGCGCCGCCCGCCGCGCCGGCCATGATCAGCACGAGCAAGGGCGCCGCTTCCGGCGATCCGTACTTGCCGCGATACTCGGGCTGGAGTTTGCCGGTGGCGACCCCACCTCGCACGACACGCTCATCACACGCACGACTCGCGGCCTCATGTTAGCTGCGGGGCCCGTCTTGCTCGTAGCCAAGCAAACAGGGCGCCACGAATGTAGGCGCCGGCGGCCGCCCGCCGCCGCCGTAGACCCACCGTGGCGGCCACTGGGCTCGCCCGCCATCGGTCAGAGAATCCAGCAGGCCTCCGCGGTCGATTTCACCATCGCACCGGTGCACAGGCACCGGTGCCGCGCCTCACCCCGCCCACGCCCGGGCGCATCAGCTGGCTTGGGAGTTGCCTTGTCGGCGGGCATGGAGCTATTGTCGGCGGGCATGGAGCTTCCGACGGACCTGACCGAAAACCGGGAATATCTCTCCCTGGCGATCGCGCTGGCCATCGGTGTGCTATTCGGATTGGAGCGCGGCTGGCATGGCTTGCACCAGGAGGACGGCCGGCGAGTCGCCGGGGTGCACACCTTCGGCCTGATCGGTCTCCTGGGGGGTGCCAGCGGCTTGCTCTCCCCCGCGGTGGTCGCCATCGCCGACACCACCGGTATCGTCAAGACGGCGGCATCCGCGATCGTCGGCGGTCCAGCCATGCGCCTGCGGGTTGGGGGTGCCGCCGGTCGCGGCGTCGGCTGTCGGACTGGGGGTCGCCTGGTCGGCGACGACTTACTGGTGAGCCCGGGTAGCGTGTCCACCGCCCGCTGGCGCGCAGTGACCAGATCGTAGCACGGTGCGAAATTTCCGTTTCCAGGAAGCGCACAACTGCTGGCGGGTCGCTCAGGCCGAGCGTCTGGCCGCATTGGTCGATGGCGAATCTTATTTCTCGGCGGTGCGTAGCGCCCTGATTGCCGCCCGGCGCCGGATATTCATTCTCGCCTGGGACATCCACAGTCGGGTGGAGCTCGTGCGGGAAGACCCGGGAGACGGCCTGCCCACCACGCTCGGCGAGCTCATGCTGGCGCTGCTCGAAGCCAAGCCGGGTCTCGAGGCATATGTGCTACTGTGGAGCTATGCTCCCATCTACGCCCTGGAGCGTGAGCCGTTGTTCTTCGGCGACAGCCCGTGGGACAAGCATCCGCGGCTGCACTTCGTCAAGGACGACCACCATCCGCTGGGCGCGAGCCACCACCAGAAAGTCGTGGTGGTCGATGGGCGCATCGCGTTCTGCGGTGGATTCGATCTGAGCAAGTGGCGCTGGGACACCAGCGCGCACCTCGCCGAGGAGCCCCGTCGGCTGGACACCGAGGGCAAGCCCTACCCCCCGTTTCACGACCTGCAGATGCTGGTCGAGGGGGCCGCAGCCGGCGCGCTGGAGGCCATCTGTCTGTCGCGCTGGACCCGGGCCACCGGCGAGGCGATGGACCCATGCCAGTGCTCGGAGTCGAATCCGTGGCCGGAGCAAGTCCCGGCACTGCTGCAGGACCACGCCTGCGCCATCGCCCGCACCCTACCGGCCTATCGCGAGCAGACCGAGGTCAGGGAGGCCGAGCGCCTCTACCTGGACCTGATCGACGCCGCCGAGCACTTCATCTACATCGAGAACCAGTATCTCACCTCCACCAGCGTCCGGGGCGCCCTGGCCGCATGCCTAGGCCGGCGCGACGGCCCCGACGTGGTCATCATCCTGCCAAGGGAGACCGGTGACTGGCTGGAGCAGCACACCATGGACGTGCTGCGGGCCCGGCTGCTGCGATCCTTGCGGGAGGCGGACCGCCACGGCCGACTACGGGTCTATTACCCGGAGATTCCAGAGCTCGGCGAGGGCTGTCTGATGGTGCACGCCAAGCTCATGATCGTGGACGATGCGCTGTTGCGCATCGGCTCCAGCAACCTGAGCAACCGTTCCATGGGCCTGGATACGGAGTGCGACCTGTGCGTGGCGACCCGGGACGAGGGCAGCCGCGCCGCCGTGGCCGCACTGCGCCGCCGGCTGCTGGGCGCCTTTCTCGGGTTGGATACCGAAGCCGTGGCGGTCGCTGAGGAGCGGGAGCCCGGACTCATTGCCGCCATCGAGTCGCTGCGCACGCACCAGCGCTCTCTGGTCCCGCTTTCCGGCGAGGCCGATCCGGAATGGGAGCTGCAGCTGCCCGAAGATCGCCTGATTGACCCCGACCGCCCCCTGAGCGCGTCCGACGTCGGCGCAGCCGTGGTCGGTCGCAGCGCCCTCTCCCAGGCGCGTCGCAGGCTCTGGCTCGGCACCGGGCTGGTAGCCATGTTGCTTGCACTGGCCGCCGCCTGGCGTTGGACGAATCTCGGCAGCTGGCTAGATCCCCAGGCCCTGTCCGCAACTCTGTCGACCGCTCTGCACGGTCCGCTGGGTCCCGCCCTCGTCGTGGCCGGGTTCTTGGTGGGCAGCCTTATCGCCATCCCCATCACGCTGCTCATCCTGGTGACGGCGTTGGTCTACGATCCAATGTTGGGCGCATCCTATGCCTACACTGGGGCCTTCGTGGCCGCGGCCGCGACCTACGGATTGGGGGCCTATCTCGGTCGGGCGGGCGTGGAGCGTCTCTCCGGTGGCAGCATCCACCGGCTCAGCGAGCGTCTCGCGCGGCGCGGCATACTCGCCGTCATCGCCTTGCGTGTCGTTCCAGTGGCCCCCTTCACGGTAATCAACCTGTTCGCCGGCGCCTCGCACATCAGCCTGCGGGACTTTCTCATCGGCACCGCCATCGGAATGGTCCCGGGGGTGGCGGCGATGGCGGTCTTCGCCGAGGGGATCCTGGCCCTGGTGCGCGACGCCGATGTCAAGCAGTTCATCGTGGCCGCCCTGGCGCTGGTATTCATCGTCGGCCTGACTCTGCTCGCCTGCCGTCTGTTTGCCAAGATGAATGGTCAAGGCCGGGGCGGGTAACGACTGCCCCGGCTCAACAGGGCGTTTCTGCGGCCATCCTGCAACGACATTCGAGGTACGAATCGAGCATGAAGCGCACCGAGATTCGCCATACCACCCGCTACGGCTATGGCGCCCCTGTGCGGCTCGGGCTGCACACGCTGCTGCTGCGTCCCCGCGAGGGGCACGACCTGCGTATCGCCGCATCGGCACTGGACATCGCGCCCGAGGCGTTGCTCAGCTGGCGACGCGATCTCTACGACAATGTGCTGGGCGTCGCGGCGTTCGGTGACGACCCGGCCGT
>CAYQDX010000423.1:0-3308 GCA_964416345.1 uncultured Ectothiorhodospiraceae bacterium | reverse complement strand
CCACGTCGTCTATGGCGTGGTGGGCTACAAGACCCACGCCAAGATGCTCCTGGTCGTACGCCGCGAAGACTCGGGCCTGCGGCGCTACGTGCACCTGGGCACCGGCAACTATCACGCGCGCACCGCCCGGCTGTACACGGACTACGGGCTGCTGACCGGCGACCACGCCATCGGCGAGGACGTGCACCGGGTGTTCCTGCAGCTCACCAGCTTGGGACGGGTGCCGCGCCTGCAGAAGCTGCTACAGTCGCCCTTTACCATGCACTCGGGGCTGGTGGAGCGCATCGAGCGGGAGGCCGAGCACGCCCGCGCCGGCCGGCCCGCCCGGATCATCGCCAAGATGAACGCCCTGGTGGAGCGGCGAATCATCCAGGCGCTCTACGCGGCTTCCGGTGCCGGGGTGAGCATCGACCTCATCGTGCGCGGCGTGTGCTGCCTGCGCCCACAGGTGCCTGGTGTCTCGGAGCACATCACCGTGCGCTCCATCGTGGGGCGCTTCCTGGAGCACACCCGGGTGTTCTATTTCCACAATGGCGGCGAGCGGGAGGTGTTCTGCGCCAGCGCCGACTGGATGGACCGCAACATGTTCCGGCGCGTGGAGACCTGCTTCCCAGTGTGCGACCCCAATCTCCAGGCGCGGGTGGTCAACGAGGGGCTGTTGCACTACCTGAAGGACAATTCCCAGTCCTGGGAGCTGTTGAGCGACGGCAGCTACATTCGCAGGCGGCCGGGCCAGGATGAGCCCTTCGCAGCCCAGACTGGCCTCCTGCAAGGCTAGTACTCCATCCAGGTGATAATTACGCAATTACCCCCTGGATGGAGCACTAGCCCTCAGGCGTATTCCAGGGTCTCCCGCTCTGAGCGCAGGTACTCGACCTCCTGGGCCAGGTCGGCCAGCGTCAGCGGATGCCGATCGAGCCAGCCAGGCTGAAACTGCAGCCGCAGCCCGCCTGACCCGGCGGCCACGTGCGCGGCCGGAGTCTCGCCTGCGCTGCGGCTGCGATGCAGCAGCACGGCGAGCCGCAGCAGCATGCAGAGCCGCCGAGCCTTGGCCGCCAGATAGACGGGTAGATCGTCAAACGCGGCGGAGGGGAGCTTGCGCCGGTGCCCGGCCACCAGCGCGCCGAGCAGACGCTGCTCCTGGCGGGAGAAGCCCGGCAGGTCGGAGTTGGCGATGAGGTAGGCACCGTGCTGGTGGTACTGGCTGTGAGACACGGCCAGGCCGATCTCGTGCAAGCGTGCGGCCCAGGACAACAAATCGGCGTAGGCCGAATCCTCCAGCCCCCAATCCACCGCCAGCTCTCCCAGCCAAGCCCCGGCGGTGGCCTCCACGCGGGCGGCCTGCGCGGTGTCGACCTGATATTGGCGCATCAGGTGCTCGACCGTGCGCTCGCGGATGTCCTCATGGCGGATGCGTCCCAGCAAGTCGTAAAGCAGCCCTTCCCGCAGCGCCCCGTCGGACACCACCATGCGCTCGATCTGCAGGGCCTCGAAGGTCGCAAGCAGGATCGCCACGCCGCCGGGAAACACCGGCGCACGCTCCTCGGACAGGCCCGGCAAACCGAGCTGCTGCGCCCGGCCTGCTTTGATCAGGGCGCGGCGCAGATTCTTCAGTGCCGGCAAGGTGATGTCGTCCTGGGCCCAGCCGGCGGCGGAAAGCACGTCGGCTACGGCCTGGATGGTCCCGGAGGAGCCGATCGCGAGGCCCCAGCCCCGCTCGCGGAAGGCTCCCGCTACCGGCTGCAGCTCCAAATGGGCATGAATCCCGGCATGCTCCCACGGCACCGGGTCCACCTGCCCCTCGGGAAAGAAACGCCGGCTCATGCTGACGCAGCCCATCTCCAGGCTCTCCATATAGTGGGGCTCGAAGCCTCGGCCGATGATGAGCTCGGTGCTGCCGCCGCCGATGTCCATCACCAGTCGCGGACCCGAATCGGCCTCGGCGAGGCTGTGGGCGACGCCCAGATAGATGAGCCGCGCCTCCTCTCGCCCGGCGATGATGTCGATGTGCTGCCCCAGCGCCTGCTCGGCCCGGCCCAGGAAATCCGCCGCCGCGCGCGCCCGCCGCAGGGTATTCGTGCCCACCGCCCGTACGCCTCCCCCCGGAATGTCCCGCACCCGCTGGCCGAAGCGCGCCAGGCAGTCCAGGGCCCGCATTACGGCCTCCTCCGAGAGATTGTCCTGAGCGTCCAGTCCGCCGGCCAACCGGACCATTTCCTTAAGCCGGTCAACGACCTGCAGCTGACCGTCCACCCGCTTGGCGACGATCATGTGGAAGCTGTTGGATCCCAGATCGAGAGCGGCTACCGACTGCGGATGGTCGCGCACGGAGGCCAGGCTCAATCCGCCAGCCGCCGCAGCTGTCCCGGCGTCAGCGCCCATAGCAGCTGCCCCGTGCCCGGCAGTACTTCCCCGGCGAACTCTAGCGCACAGGCGGCACAATATTTGAGAGAGAGCAGCGGCTCCCTGGAGCCGCAGAGCAGCCAGGTGATGAGGACCTCTAGCTCTGGGCCGTGCCCCACCAGCACCACCGCGCTGCCCTGGCGGCGGGCATTGAGCCAGCGCAGCAGGCCCTCCCAAGTGGACCCTGGGGCGAGCTCGGGCAGCTCTTCCAACGACGAGCTGCCATAGGCCTCTGCGATCAGCTCGGCGGTCTGCTCGGCACGCAGCAGGGGACTGGTGGCCACCGAGTCGATGGACGGCAGCAGAACCCGCAGGCCTCTGGCCACCCGCTTGGCCGACTTGCGGCCCGCCTTGCTGAGCGGCCGCATCCCGTCATCCCGCCCGGTGGCGGCGAAAGCCCCAGGCGACTGCGCCTTGGCATGTCTGAAAATTACCAACTTCATGCATGTGCCTTCGTTGCTGTAGCTTCAGGGGCGGCGGCGGGGCGGGTTCGGGCACGCCCTATAGCATCGCCTCCAGGCGCTCGCACACGGTGCTCAGGATGTGAATACGGGCATACTTCTTGTCGTTGGCCGGCACCAGGGTCCAGGGCGCGTAGGAAGTGCTGGTGCGCGCCACCATGTCGTTGACGGCATCCTTGTAGGCGTCCCATTTCTCCCGGTTGCGCCAGTCCTCCGCGGTGATCTTGTACTGCTTGTACGGGGTTTGCTCGCGCTCTTGGAAGCGCCGCAGCTGCTCTTCGTTGCTGATGTGCAGCCAGAATTTCACCAGCGCGATTCCGTGATCGCACAGCTGCTCCTCGAAGTCATTGATCGCCATGTGGGCCCGCATCCACTCCTGCTCGCTGGCGAAGCCCTCCACCCGCTCCACCAGCACCCGGCCGTACCAGGAGCGATCGTAGAGGG
>CAYQDX010000422.1:0-3309 GCA_964416345.1 uncultured Ectothiorhodospiraceae bacterium | reverse complement strand
GGCGGCGGGCCGCTCTCTCCGCTGCTCGCCAACATCCTGTTGGATGACCTGGATAGGGAGCTGGAACGCCGGGGTCATCGGTTTGCCCGATACGCCGACGACCTGGTGATCCTGGTGAAGAGCCATCGCGCCGGCGAGCGAGTCATGGCAAGCGTTACGCGCTTTCTGACCCGGGAGCTGAAGCTGGGGGTCAACGAGCACAAGAGCCGAGTGGTGAAGACCAACGACTGGCTGAGAGGCCAGGGCTTGATCTCCGTGCGTGATCTCTGGATGAAGGCGCATGGCTATGCGTAAGACCTCTCGTGCTCCCTTCTGATGAACCGCCTAGTGCGGACCCGCATGCTAGGGGGTGTGGGGAGGGCGGGGGAGATACCCGCCCTTACCCGATTAGCGATATTTTTGTTTCTCATCTTCGTGAATGACTTCTTGACGCACCAATTCTGAAAGGATAGCTCCGTCAGTCCGTTCAAAGTGCCGAGCCAATTGGGGTATTGATTTTCCAGAATTAAACAATTGAGCAACTTCCTTCTTCAAGTCTTCCGTCCAAGCTAGGCCAGCATTTTTCGGCCTACCAGCCGCCATGTTTTGCGCCTGTTTTTCTTCGATGGATAGCTTGCTTCTCTTGGGTGTGCTTACATGGTTTAAAACAGTGTACAGCGCTCTAACAATATTTGGGTGATTGTATGGACTGTCATCCGAAAACACTTCACCGGTAATGGGATCGATACCATTGGCCAACGAAGTGACAATTTCCTTTGCTGCTTCCAGCTCCATCTTCCGTCCATTTATTCGCTAACGCAATGATAAGCAGCGCTGTTTTTTGCGTCCGATTGATTTTATTGTTCGGCGTCAAGCCGTGGATCACCAATCATCTCCATCCTTAGCTGAGATGCTATACGGTCAACATCCGCTTCCGTGTCTCTTGCGGTTGATACCTCAATGTCATCCTTATCGAGTGTCATTACCTGCCAATCCAAATTCTCGTTTTCACAACGAATAATTATGTCCATACCTATTCCCTGAAGCGTAATGCTGTCCCACCGAATGAATACTGTATCACCATCATCCACTTCTTCAATTCGACCTTGCCATCCACTGATATCAAGTCCAAAGTCTGGATCAAGGATGCCAGATTTCACAACGACAGATTCTCCAACATGCAACGCCATCATAAAATTCCTTGCTTTCCTTTTTTGATTATTAAATGAATCATGTTGCTCGCCGAACATGTAATGAGCGACACGGCCGCCGCGCGAGAAGTTCCTAGACTTACGTACATGTTCCTAGATACGCTAACCTGTTCCTGTGCCTAGGTACCTATATTAGGTAGCCAAATATAGGTGCCTATGTCTGGCTACCGTTCGGTAAATGCTGTCCTCGCCGGGTCCGAGCGCGACCACCCTCGACTCCAGGCCAAGCGCGACTACGGCTTCGTAGGAAAGCTGCCAGAGCTTCTGGCGGGGGCGCCAGATGCCTCCGGCCGCCTTGACCTTCTCGCGAAGCTCGCTCTCGCGGTACTCGACACGGACACCTAGGTGCTGCTCGGTGGAGGGCGGCGGTAGCCGAGGTTCGTCGTTCGATGGGGCGGCTTGTGGGCGGGTTTGGAAATCGGTCTGTTCTTCGATCGGCTCAACGGTGGTACATCTGCGGCCGCTCTCGAGGTCGAGGCGGTAACGCGCGCAGGCCAGGCGGTCGCCGTATTTATCGATAAGGCGCTTGGTGCCTTTCTGGCCGGGCTGCAAAATGGTCTGGGTAAGCATCGCGTGGACGAAGCCTGGAAGCATCAGAAGCCGGTCAGCCGGGCCAAGGGACTCTTGACGCCCATCGGCCCTTTGTTCATTACGTGCGTATAGATCATCGTGGTGCGGACATCGCTGCGCCCGAGCAGCTCCTGTACGGTAGGGATGTCGTAGCCGTCTTCGAGCAGATGGGTGGCGAAGCTGTGCCTCAGCGTATGGCAGCTGCCGTGCTTGTGAATGTTCGCCGCGGTGATTGCCATCTGTTCCCGAAGCGGCCGGACCAGACCTTGCGGAAGCACGGTAACGCGGTCCTTTGCGCCCTTGCCATTGCGCACGAGGATGTGGTTGCGTTCGAATTCGATGTCCTTGGTTTGCTCGGATGCTAGTCGGCCGCCAGGACAAATACAAGTATCGACAGCCATGATTTGGATCCCGCCCCCTGTGCTTCGCACGGAAGCTCGGGGCCTTCAACTAAAGAAACCAATCGTGAGCCTTGCGCGGCCGAGCGTCCCGAGACCTTGCCAGTTGCGAACTCTGACTCAAAGGGATAGGAATTGGCTTTCAGCTGCCGAAGGCGAAGCCAGCGCCCCCGAAACGGCGCCTCGTGCCTGCCTGCCGTGTCCTTACCCGCAGGAAACCGTCCCCTATTCTTCTTGGTGACACCGCCGAGGGCCCCGCTTGGGCCCGCCCGTCGGCTCTGGGCGCGAGTTGCTCGACTTTCCCCGATCTTAGTTCGAGAGCGGCCCACGTCAAGACTCGAAGTCGATCAGGCGATGGCGGGCAGGGGCTCCTAGGTCAGAGGGAGCGGGCCGTTAGCAGGCCAGTCATCGCTTTTGGGTGGGGCGGGGCCGGGCGGTCGAGCAAGAGGTGGTGGCCGAGGGGTTGAGCCGGCTCGACATTGGTCTGCAAGCAGCTCGCCACTCTTGCGGATGGCTTGCGCCAGGCCTTCGGCGGCCCGGCCATTCTTCATGCCCTGCACCACGAGGTCGCAGACGGCCTGCCATTCGGGCTGGCTCAACCGGATCATCCGTCGTCCCAAGGCCTTGGCCACCGGATCCTGAAACCGGGAACTGCCCAACGCGTAATTGCCCTTCGTCGCCTCCGGTATTTCATCCACCAGCCCTGGATCGATCTGGTAGCGAAACAACTCCCGGTAAGCGGCCTGCCGCCCTGACTCGCCTGGGTCCAAGGGCCGGTAGCAACCGTGCGACCTCAACACACGACACGCTTCGCCCTGCGCGTTCGCTCGGTCACTGGACCCCGGTATTCCCCCGGATGCTCCACGATGCCTGCCCGAACCGGGTTCAACTCAACTCTCGGGCGTCGCGGCATGGTGTCCTGTCGTCACATCAGCTTCCACTACACAATACCATAAGAAAACCGTGGTCTGTCCCCTGTTATTAGGGCAGATGACACTAGTAGCCGACGGCAAGGGCAGACCCGCGAGGGGCTGTCCGGAGGGTGAGCGGCGGGATAGGAGCCGCGAACGAGCGCAAACGTGCGAGCCGACGGGCGCTACCGCGACTCGGGCAGCGCGTCTTGCGGTAACGCCTGGCGTGATAGGGCAGAA
>CAYQDX010000421.1:0-3320 GCA_964416345.1 uncultured Ectothiorhodospiraceae bacterium | reverse complement strand
CCGAGGATGCGGAGCTTGAGCTGGACCTGCAGACCGACGCAGAGCGAGCCGCTCTAGAGCGGCTGATTCAAGCCCTGGAGCGCATGAGCGACGACCCGAAGCTGCGCGCGATCCGCTACTACCTGAAGGACGAGGGATGGCTGGACCTTGGCTGCATCATATTCAGCCAATACCACGACACCGCGCGCTGGGTGGCCGACGCCTTGGCTGCAGAGCTATCCGACGAGGTGATCGGGCTGTACGCCGGCGCAGACCGCAGCCGCCTTTACCGCGACGGCCAGGCCGTCGGCGTCGCGCGTGAGGCTCTTAAACGGATGGTCGCGGACCACGACATCCGCATCATGGTCGCGACAGACGCGGCTTGCGAGGGATTGAACCTCCAGACCTTGGGCACGCTCATCAACGTCGACCTGCCCTGGAACCCGACCCGGCTGGAGCAGCGCATCGGCCGCATCAAACGCTTCGGCCAGGCCCGCTCCACGGTGGACATGCTGAACCTCGTCCACCAGGGTACCGTGGACGAGAAGGTCTACGCACGCCTCTCCGAGCGCATGCGCAACCGCTACGACCTCTTCGGTGCTCTGCCCGACACTATCAAGGACGAATGGATCGACGACATCGAGACCCTGGGCGAGAAGATGGACCAGTACATCGAGGAGCGCCGCCAGGCCACGGGTTTCGACCTGCGCTACAACGATACCATCAATCCCAGCGACGACGCCTGGCGGGATTGTGCGGCCGTGCTGTCTCGGCGAGACCTCGACAACCTGATGCGGCAGGGGTGGAGCGTGTGACCGTCCACGTTGCGGGAGGACACGGCACGACCCCGAGCCCTGAAACGCGAATGACGCACTCCAAAACGAAAAACCCAAGTGCGACGGGTTTGTCCCAGCTACCTCAGCACCGCCGTCGTGGCCTGGCGGTTGACCAGCTCGCCGTCGGCGACGCCGGCGCCGAGGCTGGCGTCCCGCATCAGCGGGATGTCCCGGCCGTATCGTTTGCCGCCACCGTCATGGGTGGGGTGCAGGCTGTGGATTCCCGCCACCCCCAGGCTCTCCAGCCACCGCTTGACCACCAGCCGGCGCTCGCGGAAGGCCGCGTAGGGGGCGGGCACCAGCTCGGGACCCGCCTCGGTGCCGGGCAGTGCCTGCACGACCTGCTGCGTTGCGGCGTTGTTGCCGGCGGAGGTCATCGCGCTCAGCTGCCGGTCCAGGACCTCGTCGATGCGCAGCCGACCCTGCTCCGTCCGGGCGTAGGCGGCGCGGTCCGCCGGCCTCCTGCTCCAGCCAGCCCTGCAGTCCTGTATTCGGCTCGACGGAGGCCAGAAACGCGCGGGCCTCCTCAGTCATGGGCGCCGGCCCCTTGCGCGAGCTCTCCTCGTGGATCAGATGCCGCCTTCTTCGGGAGCCGGGGTCGCGTTGACTGCTGCCGGAGTCTCCATGGCCTTGTCCCCCAGCAGCCGCCGCACCATCACGAAGAACACCGGCACAAACAGCACGCCCAGCACGGTGGCTCCGACCATGCCGCCCATGACGCCGGTGCCGATGGCGTGGCGGCTGTTGGCGCCGGCACCCGAGGAGATGGCCAGCGGCAGCACCCCGAGGATGAAGGCGATGGAGGTCATGAGAATTGGGCGGAAGCGCAGCCGGCAGGCCTCCATGGTCGCCTCCAGGACGCCCATGCCCCTGCGGTGTAGCGTGTTGGCGAACTCGATGATAAGGATGGCGTTCTTGGCGGACAGGCCGATGACGGCAATGAGCCCGACCTTGAAGTAGACGTCGTTCTCCAGACCGCGCAGCCAGGTAAAGCCGAGTGCTCCCAGCACCCCCAGTGGCACGACCAACATCACGGCGGCGGGAACGGACCAGCTCTCGTAGAGGGCAGCCAGGGCCAGGAACACGACCAGCAGGGACAGCGCGAACAGTACGGGTGCCTCCTTACCGGAGATGATCTCCTGCAGGGACTTGCCGGACCACTCGTAGCCGATGCCGCGAGGCAGCTCTTTGTTGACGATCTCCTCCAAAGCGGCCATGGCCTCTCCGGAGCTGTGGCCTGGCGCCGCGCTGCCGTTGATCTGCACGGCGCCGTAGCCGTTGTAGTGGTCAACCGCGGGGGGCGCCAGGCTCCAGCTGCTGCTGACCACGCTGCTGAGCGGCACCATGTCGTCCATGCCGCCCTTGCTGCTGGGGATGTAGTAGTGGCTGAGGTCCTCGGCACGGCCGCGAAATTGCGAATCGGCCTGCAGCAGCACCTTCAGTACCCGGCCTTCGTAGTTAAAGTCGTTGGCGTAGACCGGCGCCAGCATGAGGTGGATGGCGTCATAGATGTCGGGCAGGGACAGGCCCATGGACTCGGCCTGCACCCGGTCCACGCGCAGGTGCACCTCGGGGGCATCCTCCAGCTGGTTGGGCCGTACGCCGTAGAGGCGCGGATCCTGGGAGGCGGCGGCGAGCAGCGCGCTGCGGGCCTCGCTGAGCTTGGCATGGCCCAGGCCGGCACGATCCTCCAGGCGGAAATCGAAGCCGCCGAAACGGCCGAGGCCACGTACGGTCGGCAGATTGACCACGAAGATGCGCGCGCCCTTGATGCTCTGCAGCGCTTCGTTGGCCCACTGGATGAAGGCGTCCACGTGCTGGTTGGGCTCGGTGCGCTCGCTCCAGTCCTTGAGCCGGATGAAGCCCAGGCCCACGTTCTCACCCTGGCCGACGAAGCTGAAGCCCGCCACGTCCAGCACCTTGTCCACCGCCGGGTGTCCCTGTGCGATGTGCTCCATCTCCCGCAGCACGCCGTTGGTGCGCTCCATGTTGGCCCCGGGCGGCAGCTGCACGATCACCAGGGCATAGCCCTGGTCCTCCTCCGGCAGGAAGCTGGTCGGCAGCTGGGTGAACACATAGCCCGCCAGGGCCACCAGCAGGAGGTACGACACCATCCAGCGCGGCGTATGGCGGATGGACTTGGCCACGCGCCGCAGATACGCACCCACGACCCAGCCGTAGCCGCGGTTGAATCCGCGCAGAAGCCAGTTGGGCTGCTCATGCACGGGCTTGAGGAGGTTGGCGCACAGGGCAGGGGTGAAGCTGAGGGCCATCAGGGCCGAGATGGCCATGGAGATGGCGATGGTGAGCGAGAATTGCCGGTAGATGGCCCCGACGCTGCCGCCCACCAGGGCCATGGGGATGAACACCGCGGCCAGCACGGTGGTCATGGCCACCACGGCCCCGGTGATCTGGTCCATGGCCTTGCGGGCCGCCTGTTTGGGCGGCAGACCCTCCTCGGTCATGATGCGCTCCACGTTCTCCACCACCACGATGGCGTCGTCC
>CAYQDX010000420.1:0-3340 GCA_964416345.1 uncultured Ectothiorhodospiraceae bacterium | reverse complement strand
TGACGCCGCCGCCGAGGTCGGCATCCACCAGGCCTTGCTCCGCTCGGTGAACCGCATCGCGCAGCACCGCGTTCTGAATCTTCTGCTTGCGGGCGAAACGCTCGAACCAGGCGTTCTTGAAGATCCTCACGCGCCCCTGTTCTCCGCTCTTAATATCACACTTCGTATTATATCTAATACCTCGACGCAGCGCCATGCACGAGTCGATTCCCGCGTCCGTTGCGTCAGTAGCCATCCAGGGCCGTCCGCCGGCCGGGACCGCAGCGTTGGCGCCCGCTCCCCGTCTTCGGGGCCGATGTTTGTGAGTCGTTTCAGCTGCCTCGCCAGAACTCTCTCAGAAACGGTCGTTTTTGGGTGACCAAATCACAGGCACCGACACGGACATGGGGTCTGACAATCATCGGACCGATAATTGTCAGACCCCGAACGGGTCACGGCTCGAGCTTACTCAGCCCAGGCCTCCTGAGGCGGTGTTAGACGCATTTGAGACTCGCTTCGCCTCGGACAACGTGGCCAAGTCGCAGTGAAGCGCCTGGAATTCGCGTCTATGGGGCGTGGTGCGCACGGCAGCGCCCGCCCCGTCGAGTAAAATGTATCACTATTGCTACGCTGCATTCACCATCTATGCCTCTCTTGATCAGTCACTTAAAGTCACCATGTCAGGAGGTCTGCAGTCAGATCAAGCTCCTTAAAGCGTTGTTCTGCGGCGTACCTTGCGGCTACATCCTCGGCTGCATCGAGAGGATCGAGCTCGACCCCGCCCCGCCCGCCCAAGAAAGCGTTACCCCCCACGTCATCGTCGTAGGGAGAGCCGTCTTCATGAATGGCGTAATACTCGTCTCGCGTCAGGTCGGTCCCAACAAGCCGCGCGAGATACACCCACATCCAGCATTGCTGTAAATCATCGCGACAATAGTCCTCGATGAGCTGGCGCATGGCCTCGGTATCGCCCGCTTCGGCGGCAACGGTGAGCCATCGCTCCGCATCCTGCCTGCGCCCCAGCCGCTCGGCGATCTTGGCGGGGTCTTCCATGACGGACCGCTGGGCTTCTCGAAGAAAGCGGGGTCATTGAAACGTTCGGCCAGATCCAGGAGCGCATCGTCGTTACCAAGCCGAGCGGCCTCCCGGAGGTGAAGGGCGTACAGTTCGGCCGTCCTGAGGTATTGGGCATGCGCATCGGCCCATTCCTTTTCTACACCTGTGAACACACGGCCCTGTTGCTCTTGAGAATACCAGTACGGACTGCCGACCTCGTGCTCATCGTCTTCATCCGCGCTCGGGGCGTGGATCAGCGCCAGTGCGTAGTGGGCGAGAGCGTTGCCCTTGCTGGCGGCAGATCTCAGGCCATCCATCAGGATGGTCGACACTTCTTCTCCGTCGAGCACCGACCATGTGGGGGTCGGCATCTCATCCCCATCATCGTCTGGCTCGTCCCAGTACTGGTCGCCACCCCAGCGCCACGATCCGTCCCGCAGCGTTGCCACCAAGTCCGACAAGCGCACGACGTCCAGCGGGTGCTGCGCAACGAAACCGGGCAATTCCGCCGCGGCGGCATCCGCCGTCGCTGGGGGATACCCCAGCGCAATGCATCGCTTTCGGATTAGAGGGCTGCATTGCGAAGATTGCCGTGCGCCTGGTCGCCGCGGAGCAAAAACCGCCGTGCATCCGAGCGCGGCATAGGAGTCGAAGCCGAAAACGGCTGCCAGCAGCTCATAGACGTGGGCCCGCTTGAAGGGGCTGCCCGTTTTGGCCTGAAGGTGCCGTTGCGTTGCGTACGCGAATTCTTTGATTGTCATGACAAACCTTTTCCAAGAGCCACGTCGATTTCGGGGTTGCGCACACGTTTAAGTCCCGAAGACGAGGCTCAAAGAGAGGTTCTCGATGACAGTGGAGCGAAGAGCCTTTTTTTACTCGTGTGCAAGTAAGGTGGGCACCTTTCGCTATCTTAGCGGTGGCGCCCGTGTCGGTCCAGATGATGATTCCGCTACCTGCCCCCGCTGGTAGACCAATCCGCGGATGAGAGAACGAGAGGCGCGCGTGGCTGGCGCCGGTGATGGTGACGCGGCCGTGGTCGCGGGCCTGGTCCAGAATTCGGACTGCCGGCTCCGGCAGCTTGGCGAGCAGCATCCGCTCACGCTCGACCTTCTCGCGCAGTCGCCGCATCTGGCGTTGCAGGGCCTTCAGGAAGAAGGTCAGCCAGGGTACCCAATTCGGCGCCTCGGTGCGTAGGTCCCCTGGGTGCGGCGCAGCGCCAGGTAGTAGCCCTGCTTGCTTTGCTCGATGACGCTCTCCAGCGAGCTGTAGGGGACATAGGCATAGCCAGCCCGAAGCAGGAGCAACGTGGTCAGCACCCGGCTCAAGCGCCCGTTCCCGCCCTGAAACGGATGGATCTCCAAGAAGACGACGATGAAGATACCGATGGCGATGAGGGGATGCAGCTCGCCCTGCTGGGCCTGGCCGAGCCAATCCACCAGCTCTCCCATCACCCGCGCGGTATCGAAGGGGCTCGCGGTCTCGAAGACGACGCCTACCTGGTTGCCGTCGGCATCGAAAGCCGCGACGCTGTTCGATGCCGTCTTGTACTCGCCGCGCTGGCGCTCGTCCTTGTCGCTGTAGCGCAACCGATCGCGGTGGAGCTGCTTGATGTGGTTCGCGGTGACGGAGATCTCCACCCAGGATGCGAAGACGGTCTCCATCACCTCCGCGTAACCAGCTACTTCCTGCTCTTCAGGCGATCCGAAGGATCGGATCTCCAGGTTCGAGAGCAGGCGCTCGACCTCACGGTCCGACAGCCGGCTGCCCTCGATGCGGGTCGAGGAGCCGATGCTCTCGATGGTCGCGACCCACCGCAGGGCCGAGAGGCGTTCCGGCGCCAGGGTGCCCAGGGCACGCCAGGCCCCCTTGAGCTCGTCGAGCTCGGCGACGAGGGAAAGTATCTCCGGGGTGATTTGCAATGTGGATGTCTGGACCATCACCCATTTCTCAACCTCTATGATTCAGACGTGCTTGGCAGGCTCCCTCCGCCCATGCAGCACGCGCACGATCTCGATCACCTCTGGCACATCACCATATGCTCGAAAGTAGATCACGTGGCTCTGCTGCGGGTAGCTATAGAGCCCCTCGGTGATGTCCGGTCGAGGCTTCCACAGCGAAGGGTGTCGCAGAGCCAGTCGAAACGGCTCACCAAGGCATCGACGTACCGATCGGCCTGCTCGAGGTTCCATTGTTCGGCGGAGTAGAACCAGATCTCGGCGAGATCCGCTTCCGCCCTGGACGAAAGCCGATAGATCGTAACCGTTCACCCCCCCTAGGCTACTTCATGAATGCCGCGGGACATTTC
>CAYQDX010000419.1:0-3342 GCA_964416345.1 uncultured Ectothiorhodospiraceae bacterium | reverse complement strand
TGGGCGCCACAAAGGGCAGCCGTCTGAGACCCGTGAGCCGGTCCGGCTCGGGCCGCGTGGACGCGACCGTGTAGGCGTTTCCTTTCGGATCAACTAGGAAGGCGTTTGGCATGAACTGGGCCCGGTTCAGCATCAGTCCGCTGCCGCTAAACTCGGCGGAGACCACCGCGCCCGGCGCCAGCCCCTTGAAGGCGTCCGTCGGGCTCAGTTTGTACAGGGAGCCGTTCACCGGAGCTATTACGAATGGCCCCGAGCTTACCTGCGTGATTCGTTGGGCAATGGAGAAGTAGAGCGCCCAGCCCGAGGCCGGCAGGCCCCGTGGTGCCCGCAGTTGGACTGAGCCCAGAAAGCAGTAGGGCGACACGGGCGGTGCGCCGATGACGGGCTCGCAGGCGCCGCCGAAGCCGTTGGAGCTGATCCGCATGCTCACTTCCAGCGTCTCGGCGGCCTGTTCGAGCACCGGATAGCCGGCGCCGACGAGGGACCCGCCGTGTACCAGCAGCGGCAGGAGCAGAGGGGCGAGCAGGGCTCGGCTGTATCGGAGAACAAATGCATTCAACGAATCGCCCCCAACATTTCGGTCAGCACCTTGCCGGGACCCGCCTCCACGAAATCGCTTATTCCCATCTCGCGCAATCGGCGGATGCTTTGATACCAATGCACCGGACTGCGGATCTGCCGCACCAGTGCTGCACGCACGGCAGTATCGGCGTCACCGGACGGGTAGGGCTCGGCCGTCACATTTGAAATCACCGGGATCTCCAGCTCGGAGAAGCGGAAACCGCTGAGATATTCCTCGAGCTCGGCGGCCGCATCGCTCATCATCCTGGAGTGGAAGGCCGCACTCACCTTCAGGGGTACACAAACCTGGGCGCCCGCGGCCTCGAAGGCCGGCAGCGCCCGCCTCAGCTCATCGGCATCACCCGACACCACGATCTGCTCCGGCGTATTGAAGTTGGCGGAGTCTAGATTGCTGAAACCCTCGGCCCGGAGGGTCTCATCGATACGCTGCGGATCCAGGCCGATGATGGCTGCCATGCCACCGCGACGGACCTGAGACATCAGCTCGCCACGCTTCTGCACCAATTGCAGCCCGGTGAGGAAGTCAAATGCGCCGGCCGCGAGCAGCGCGTTGTATTCACCGAGGCTGTGTCCGGCCGCGGCTTCGCAGGTCACGCCCTCGGCCCGGTGGCGATAAAATTCCAGGGCGTTGATGGTATACAGACAGGGTTGCGTGAACTCGGTTTGGCGGAGAATGCCGCCCGGGTCCTCCAGGCAGACGCGACGCAGGGAGTAACCCAGTAGGTCGTCGATTTGAGGCTCCAACTCAGAGAACTCCGCCACACTATCGAACAGCTTGGCGCCCATCCCTTTGCTCTGCGTACCCTGGCCGGGAAAGATGAAGGCCGCCATGCTCAAGCATACCCACGGTCGCGCCGCGGGTGGCCAAGGCCGTGATCTCTACTCAATTCGATCATGGGGCGTCTCCGTTGATAAGCTCAAGTGCCTGCCGGTAGCGGGGGGCGTCTAGGGTGTGCTGCGCTTGCCGCGCCACCTGGGCCCGGCGCTGCTCAGGCATCCGTCGCGCCGACGGGCAAAGGCCGGTGGCGACGCGCAGCCGGGCGAATTGCTTGGTGACTTCGAACAGTGCCTCGACCCGCGCGCTGACGGCGCCGCCCGCCAGGCAGGTCAACAGGAACCGCTCCTGTTCCCCGGGCAGGTCGAGATGCAGGGCGATGCTAGCCGCATCGAGAAAGGCGGGGCCGGCGCTGATGTCGGCATCATCTTCGATCCAGACGCGGGTGAAGCCGTCGTGGTGCCCGGTGCGAAGCAAGTCCGGGCTCAGGCCGGCATGGCAGGGAATACTCCCGGCACGCTCTTGCAGAAGCCTTTCCAGCTCGTCGTGGTGGCGCAGCAGGGGATGTGGAATGGATGGGCGGCCGGCGGGCCGATGGCGGCAAGACCCCTGCCGTTTTCGCGCCAGGGCGCGCAGCAGCCGCGCCAGCGCCACCAGGGTTCCATCCTCAAGGGGGCCGGATGCCGGAAAGGCCGAGGTCTGGGAGGAATGCCCGGCGGCCGTGAGCTCTCCATCTTCCCAAAAGGCTGCGCCGTTCGTCAGCAGCGACATGGCCGGGACAAAGGCGGGGTCGGTCAGGTAGTCGAAGCCCTGTTTCAGCAGCGCGGTGCACAGTCTGTACCAGCCGTCGTCGCGGGACAGGTCGAACGGGCCGTGAACCGCTTCATCGTGGTCCAGATAAGCGCGTACAGGCAGGGTCGGCACCGCCAACAGGCCGTCATGCCGTCCACAGTTGGAAAACGCGCTGATGCCATAACGCAGCGCCGAAACCGCCTTGGCGATCAGCAGGCGGGCATTTTCCAATGGCGTCGGCGCGCGACCGAAATAGGCGCGCAGAAAGGCGTCCGCCATTCCGTCGCAGCGGGCAATCATGTGGCTGATTACCGCCAGATCGAGAAAGGGCTCACCGAGCCCGATGGCCTCCAGGTCGATAAACCAAAACTCCGTTCCGTCGTAGAGGACATTGCCCACGTGCAGATCGTTGTGGGCCAGGCACTGGGCCCGCATCAGGCACTCCAGACTGCTCAGGGAGCGCAGCGCCCGGCGCTCCAGCGCGAGCCAGGGCTCCGCGTTCAGCACCGAGCTGACGCGCGCGCGGCAGTCATTGGGCAGTCCTGAGGGGGATATCTGCGGGTTCACGCCCGTAGCGCTGCGCCGGGTGGCATGTAGGCGCCGCAATTTCTCCGCCAGATTCCGGGCCATGTCGGGCGTGACGCGAGTGTGCCATTTGGGCATTTCCTCGTCCACGTAGGCGTAGACCTGGACCAAGTGCTTCGGCCCCACATGGAGCAGCTCGGGACCGAGTCCGGTGCTGGCCAGGGCCCGGTTGGCATCGACCTGCCAGGCGAGGCTCGCGTCGGGTTGGGTGACGGCGCGCAGAACCGCCCGGGCCCCGCCGACAGATACCCGGAACATCTTCGACGAGAGCGAATACCCGCTGCCGATGTGCTCTATGCTGATGCGGTCATTCGCCTGGATGCTGAACAGGGTGGTCAAGGCATCGGCAATGCGGCGGCGCTCTCCGTTCCCGAGACCGACATCGGGAATAGCGGCCATGATCTGCTCCAGGACCTGCCCGGTTGAGGCAGCGCAAACGGTCATCATGCGGGGCGTTCTCCGGAACGCGACCAGGTCGTTGTGAGCCTGGGGCCGCCGTCGAAGAGCAGCCAGGCCAATTGCAAGCCTTCGTCCACCCAGTTGTACTGCAATCGATCCAGGCGGATCGGAAACGGGGTCTGGCGCACCAGCGGTTCACAGGCCAGGCC
>CAYQDX010000418.1:0-3350 GCA_964416345.1 uncultured Ectothiorhodospiraceae bacterium | reverse complement strand
TGGGTGCCGCTGGTGGCCACGCCGCTGGTGATCACCGCACTGGCCTGGGCCACTCACAACCTGTTCCCCGGCTCGCAGGGCAGCGGCATTCCTCAGGCCATCGCCTCCCTTAAATCAAGGCGCAAGAATGCCGTGCTGTCGTTGCGCATCGCGGTGGGCAAGATCCTGCTCACCCTGAGCGGTCTGGTGGTGGGGGCAGCCATCGGCCGCGAGGGACCGTCGGTGCACATCGGCGCGTCCATCATGTACTCGCTGGGACGCTTCGCCCGCTTCCCCGCCCACTACATGGAGCGTGGCCTGATCCTGGCCGGCGGCGCCGCCGGCATCGCCGCCGCCTTCAACACACCGCTGGCCGGCATCGTGTTCGCCATCGAGGAGATGAGCAAGAGCTTCGAGCAGCGCATCAGCGGCATCGTCACCATCGGCGTGGTGATCGCCGGTGTCACGGCACTTGGCGCCCTCGGCCCCTATCACTATTTCGGCACCTCAGACGCCTTTATGGCTGACAATGCCAGCTGGCTGGCGGTGCCGGTGTGCGGGGTGGTCGGCGGCCTGCTCGGCGGCTTGTTCGCCAGCGCTCTGGTGGAAGGTACGCGGCGGCTGGCGCCGGTGGTGCGCAACCATCCCTACCAGGTGGCCTTTGTCTGTGGCCTGACGGTGGCGCTGATCGGCTACGTGTCGGACTACAGCTCCTCGGGCACCGGCTATGCTGCCGCCAAGTCCATCATCACCGGCCAGGCCGACTGGGACCCCATCTATCCGCTTATGAAGATAGGCGCCACCCTGGCCTCCTACCTGAGTGGCATTCCCGGCGGTATCTTCGCCCCGTCGCTGGCTTCCGGCGCAGGTGTCGGCGCCGACCTCGGCCACTGGCTGCCGGTGGCACCCATGTCGGTGATGATCATCCTGGGCATGGTGGCCTATTTCGCCGGCGTGGTGCAGTCGCCGCTCACCGCCTTCATCATCGTCATGGAAATGACCAACGACCAGGACATGCTGCTGGCCCTTATCACCACCTCGTTCATCGCTCACGGCGTCTCCCACCTGGTGTGCCCGCAGCCGATCTACCATGCGTTGTCACGGGCCTTTCTGAGTGCCGAAGGCGAGCGCCCGGAAAAGCCCGAGCCGGCGATCTGCAAGGTGCAGGAAAAGGCGGCCTGAACAGGCAGAGCAGAGATTCAGCAGTGAACTGCAGAGCTGGAGATTGATCAAGGCTGTTCACGTGATCGGCGACAGGCGGGACCACTTCGACGCACCGCATGACGTACGTGTCCGCTGTTCGCCCCGGCGTGTGGTCCGATTCTTTTGCTCGGCCTTGCTACTTTCCTACGGCCTGTAGGCAGTGAGCGTGCTCCTGGGGCTCGGCGCCTTCGCGACACAGCGCCTTTGATTCGGCACCGAGACGGCGCCTTGAGCTTGTTTGCGGCCCGACTCGCGTTGAGGCTCGCCGATGTGCAAGCCGTTACCAGATCCCGAGGAGGCTCTGCAGGCGCCACACCATTTGCCCATGACCCTGCGCCCAGTACGCCCCGATCTGGGCGACTATTGAATACCCGGCCGCAAACTGGGCCAGGACCCAACCCCCGAGGCAGAACTGGCCCACGCTCACCAGGCCGATGCCGAACTGTGCCAGTGTCACCACGCCGGCGCCGAACTGGCCGATGGCGATGATGCCCCGTGCCGGCACAGGCACCCTGTTGGGCCTGAATTTGAACGAAACGTGCAACAGGGGCAGACCCCAGAGCTCGGCCTTGGTCCGATACTCGAAGCCGTAGCCATCCCACCGCTCTCGGGCCGGATACGGCGCCCCGCAGTGCGGGCAGAGCGGTGCCTGCTCGCTCACCTCGTGAGCACACTCTCGACACTGTTTCATGGTCCCCCCTTGCGCAGCTCTAATGAGCCGCAGCACCCACCGGCAATCGTGGCCCCGCGGCCCGCCTGTTGACGTTCGATCTCCGACAGATTCGATGAAATAATAACCGGCCTTGCGCACCGGCGATCCTCGACGACCTTTAGCCCATGGTTCTCTCCATCCTCTGCATCATCGCCGGCCTGGCTCTCCTGGTCTGGGGCGCCGATCGCTTCGTAGAGGGAGCCGCCTCGGTAGCCCGCAATCTGGGGGTCTCGCCGCTGGTGGTAGGCATGCTGATCGTAGGCTTTGGCACGTCCGCCCCGGAGATGCTGGTCTCCGGTATCGCCGCCTGGAATGGCAACACCGGCCTGTCCATCGGCAATGCGGTGGGCTCCAACATCACCAATGTGGCACTGATTCTGGGGCTCTCCGCCCTCATTACGCCCCTCGACGTGCACTCCAAAGTGCTGCGCCGGGAGCTGCCCATACTGCTGGCGTCCATGCTCATCGCCCTGGCGCTGCTGGCCGACGGCACCCTGGGACGGCTGGACGGCGCCCTGCTGCTGGCCGGATTCGCGCTGCTGGTGGGCTGGACCCTGGTCATTGCGCTGCGCGAGCGCAATGGGAGTGATCCTCTGGCCGCAGAGTTCGCCATGGAGCTCCCGGCGGCACGCATGAGCACGGGGCGGGCGGTAGCCTGGGCAGTTGTCGGCCTGATTCTGCTGCTGCTCGGCTCCCGCATGCTGGTGTGGGGTGCCGTGCAGATTGCCCAAGCCCTAGGCATGAGCGACTTGGTCATCGGCCTGACTATCGTCGCCATCGGCACCAGCCTTCCCGAGCTTGCGGCATCGATGGCGGCCGTCCTGAAGAAAGAGCATGACATCGCCATCGGCAACGTCGTGGGCTCGAATACCTTCAACACACTGGTGGTCATGGGCCTGCCCGGGCTCATCGACCCCGGGCCGTTCGAGCCGGCGCTGCTGTCCCGCGACTTCCCGACCATGATCGGCCTCACGGTGGCGCTGTTCGTCATGGCTTATGGATTCGGAGGGCAGGGCCGCATCAATCGTTTCGAAGCTGCGATATTGCTGTCGGCGTTCGTCGGCTACCAGGTCTGGCTGTTCCACTGAGCCGGTCCTTCGCTACAAGCGCAGCGCGGGGCTCACGCCGCGACGGACTGCCCGCACATCTTCGGCCCATGTTGAGATATCTGTGCCACAATACATTCGTCACCGGTCCGGCGCGGGTGATGGCATCCACGGGCCCCGTGGAGCAGGCGGTGGAAAAGGATCCCTACGCGGATGCGTTGCACCTGATGAAGAAGATGGCCATTTACGGCTTCGGGGTGAAGTGAGTCTGAAGCGGCGGGCGCGGCTGTGGATCGGCCTGGCATATGTGGTGGCTTGGCTGGTCGTCCTATCCTACACCCTCGGGGAGCTGATCTACGAGCCGGGCGGCCCGGGCGCGTTCAGCTCGCCGAGAGAAGAGCGCTGAACGC
>CAYQDX010000417.1:0-3351 GCA_964416345.1 uncultured Ectothiorhodospiraceae bacterium | reverse complement strand
CTACCGAAACGCCGTTTCGTTCCCCGGCACGCTACCTGTGGGCGATGCTGTTGGCTCGCATCTACGAGGCGTTCCCCTTAACCTGCCCGCAATGCGGCACGCAGATGCGCATTGTTGCCTTCATCACCGAGGCGGCCCCGGTGCAGCGGATCCTCGACCACATCGGTGAGCCCGCTGCGCCACCGCGGATCGCCCCAGCGCGAGGGCCTCCGTCTTGGCAGGAAGACGACTGCGGAGCCATCTTTGTCGATGACCGGCATTTCAGCGCCGATCCGCTTGCTCAGTCCGAACCGGAGTACGAGCTCGATCAGCGCATCACCTGGTGAGCGGCGCTTCGCCCGCCGCAGAGGTTCCTGTGGTCTGTTTCCTGCGATCTGCCGTTTCTTGCACCCAAAAAGCCGCTTCGCGGCACTACCCCCCCCTCCCGGCGTCTCCCCCACCGCACCCCATCTCGCCTTGCACGACGTCTCGCAGGACATTGACCGGCCTTGACCTAGGGCTCAGAGCGCAGGGATACTTACCTATAGGGCGTTGGATTTCCTATCCGTCGAGATCCCGGAGGCGGTGGCCGACAGCATTGCGGAGCTCGAGAAGATTGACGAGTGCACCGTCCGTCGGGCCGCGCACCATTTCCTTGTTCAGCTTCTTGGTCTTGAACCCCTGGGCAAGAAGCTTTGCCGCAGGGTGAGGCACGTTGAGCCCCGCCACTTCCTGGACGGTCGTCACGAACGACCCGAATGACAACCTGCCTTCAAGCTCGCTGAGCATCGACTCGGTCTCGGCTTCTTCGCGGGTTGAAAAAGACGCGAGCGTAACCGCCGCTAGATAGCGAGTCAGGACTTCGGCTGCCTTGAGGCAGGCGTTTACCCGTTCCGCCGCCGTTCTCGCGCGCCGCACTCGGCCGCATGAGATTGCAACTGGCAGAGGGTAGACGAGGCTCCCGCGGAGCAGCGGCCAGTCTGCAGCACTATCGGCGATCATCGGCGCTAGGCCTGCTGATCGTTCATGCGGGCTCTACTCTGCGCAGCGTGTCCAGGAGACGCCTGGCATGCAGCGATCGGCCCTCGACGCGGGCCGGATCCAGCAAGCCCAGGACACTGAAGCTGTGTGAGCCCTTGCTGTATTGCCCCTTCCGTGTGTTGCGCGTTGCGTGCTCGAGCCCCCGAAAGACATCGAGCTTAAGGACTTGCTCGATGTTCTCGTTCTTTGGAAGCGCGTTCTCCCTGAAGTTCTGACCGTAGAACGAAACCAGGGCTTCTCGGTCGGCCAGCAGCCACGACTCCATGACCTGGACCATCAGGTGGCACTGCGCGTCTGACGCACCACAAGGGCACGACCAGCCGTCCCGATTGCGGAGGTGTTGCCACGGGCTCATCTCGGTCACGGGGGCTTCCGCATCCACGAGAAGCATAGGAAGGCCGTCGCTCTTGCACTGGGCCGTTTCGAAGCTCTCGTATGCGTTGCGGCGACTGCCGCAGGCCACGACCTTTGGCATTCGCCCTTTCAGGCCCGCCTTCTCAAGGAATTGGTGGAAACCTTTGCGGCATGCCGTCTTCAACGCCTTCGAGTCGCCACCGCCTTCCACGTAGAGCTTGATGATCACCAACGCGTCCCCCCGATTTCGCCCCGGGTCCACAGCTCGCCAAGACGATATTTCTCGAGCCAGGGCTTTAACTTGTCGGGGTCGAGCCGGCGAAGCTGTGTGGCACCGGCGAGCTTCTCGCATACGATGATGACTTCCGGCGTGTCGGTTAGGGCGTCGACTAGCATGTCCGAGTGGGTGGTCACGAAGAGCTGGCTGCGCGCGGAGGCCTCAACGAGCAGGTTGGCAACTTCAGGGATGACATCCGGGTGAAGCCCCAACTCGGGCTCCTCGATACAGACAACGGGGGGAGGCTCGGGGTGACACAGGATCGCCAGAAGGCAAAGGTAGCGTAGCGTCCCGTCGGATAGGCGCGTGGCGGGCACGGGTTGCCTCAACCCTTCCTCATGAAAGAAGATCTGAACCGTCCCGCCTTGGATCTTGGTCGTGACATCCGTGACGGACCCGTAGAAAGCGCGAAGCCGCTCCAGGATTTCGCGCTTGATATCGGGACGATTCTGGAGATCGTTTAGCACCATGCCGAGATTGCTTGCGTCCTCTAGAAGGCAGTCCTCGGGCAGATCGGTCTTCTGGGGAAGACGCGGAGCCGTATATCGTCCGAGGTTGCATTCGCGGTAAAACCGCATGCGCTCAAATTGGCTCGCAACATAAGTAAGCTCCGGATAGCTGTCCATACCGCGGCGCTGAGACAGGATTGACTGCTGCGTGCTTACTTCTTCCCGTCGCAATTTGCGTTCAGCTCGTCCGCCCCGCCCCTCCGATTCCGCTACGACATTGAGTGCGGGGCGACCGTCTTGATATGCGTAGTAGAAGTACGGCTTCTCGTATTGCTCAGCCGCCTTTTCGTTCTCGATTACTTCGTCCTGCAAGTCGAAGCGTGATGCCGCCTCTGCAAATGACAGGCGATACCGCAGCGGCATAGGCCCAGGCGGGTAGCTCAAGGTGACGTCGAGCGTGGCGGTCGTTGCTCCTGTCGATCCCTTCCACAACCAATCTCCGACGCCTCCGCCCTCACGGATGGGCACCTGCAGGTCCTTCGGAGCAGCGGCCAACAGCGAGAGCGCTTCGATCAAGTTAGACTTTCCCGAAGCATTCGGACCAATGAGGACGTTCAACGGCTCCAGGGAAAGGGGAGAGCTTTGCGGCCCATACGACAGGAGGTTGTCGAGAAGGATCGATCGGATGAGCTTCCTTCCTTCCATTGTCTACTCCTACACGATACGCACTTTTGACGCGTCCTTGCCCTTGGTAAGCTCGGCGACGTGGCGCTCGAAGCGCTCCTTCAGCTCGCCGAGGGCCTGGCCGAACCTGCGCTGGAACGATGGCGCGACTGGCCCGGACTCCTTATTCTCGGTGAATCCGATGTCGGTCTGCTTGGCCCTCAGCCACTCGTCGGTGCTCACGCTCGATCTCCTTCGCTCGAGCCCAGCAGGGCGCGACCCCGCGCGGTCAACCGGTACTTCTGACGCGAGCTGCGTGGCTTGTCGGGAATGGTCATCTCGATCAGGCCCGCACCCATGGCGGGTTGCAGGAATTCAGCGCGGAAGTACTTGCGGTCCGCCACACCGAGACGCTCCTGAAGCTCTTCCCGCTGCAGCTCGCCATCGCACACACCAAGCAACCGTTTGACTTGGGGGGTGACTTGGGGGGTGACTTGGGGGGCGGAGGTGGTCACGGACTCCAGGATCATCCGGAGCAGAAAGGTGATGAAGGGCGCGGAGTCGGTCTGGTTGGTACTTTCCTGCAGG
>CAYQDX010000416.1:0-3360 GCA_964416345.1 uncultured Ectothiorhodospiraceae bacterium | reverse complement strand
CGGAGGTACCACCGAGCGCCGTACCAGGCGCCCCCGCGGATCACACGCCGGCCGCAGTCGCCGCCATCTTCCTTTCTGCAGGCAGAGCCGTCCGTCGGTGCACCGTCGTAGTTGTCGTGCCAACAGTCCCCCACCCACTCCCAGACGTTGCCAGCGGTGTGATAGAGTCCGAAGGCGTTCGGCTTGAAGCGCGGGTCGTCCACCCTCGCCGTCTTGCTATCCTTCGCCTTGCCCTCCCAGTCGCTCTCGCAGCCATCGCAGACCGCCATGCCCGGTTGCATCTTCTCGCCCCACCAGTACCGCGTCTCCGACCCCGCCCGCGCCGCGTACTCCCACTCGGCCTCCGTGGGCAGCCGATAGGCCTTGCCGGTCACCAGGGAGAGCCAGCGGGCATAGTCGCGGGCGTCGTCCCAGCTAACATTGATCACCGGCCGCCTGTCCCGCCCCCATCCCCAGTCCGAAGGCTCGGAAGACCCTGTCATGCGCGCAAAGTAGTCGTACTCCGCGCAAGTCGCTTCGAACTTGCTGATGGCGAAGGGCCTGGAGAATGTCACCTCATGGCGCGGTCTTTCGTCACGACCGGCACCCGGATCGTCGTCGCCGGAGCCCATCCAGAAGGACCGCGGAAATTGGGCCTCTCCCGGGCGGATCGGCACCATCTTGGGCTCCGGAAGGTCAGAGACCCCGAGCCTGTAGCGAACCCACTCCAGCGGGACACTGACGGCGTACTTTACAGTGAGGCCTTCCGTATAGAGGAACAGCCCGAACCAGCCCGACAGGGTCAGGACGCCTAGAATCAGGCCGAGCAGTGCGAACTGCCGCTGCGTTCGCCTGCGGCTGGCGCCCAGGAAGGATGGCACCGGCTCCTCCGGGTGCACTCGCAGCCGTCCAAGCACGCCCTCGGCCTGCTTCCAGCGCCGCCGCGGCCAGCGTAGATCGCCTCTGCGATCCAGCGCCTGCCATTCGCCGGCCGCGCGGCGCAGCTGCCGAAGAACCGCCAGATCCTCGCCGGTCTTCTGGATCCAGTCCACCAGCCGCGGCCAGTTCCGCAGCAGGGCCTCGTGGGCCACCTCGACCACGGGCACATCATGCTCGCCCTTGCCTTGCAGCAGCAGCCGGGCCTCGGTGAATGCCGCGACCAGTTTGTGCGCCCCGGGCGTCGGGGCCACCTGCTCCAGTGACGTCCGCCGCCGGGTGGCCACCCAACCCCCTTCGGTCGAGTCCACTTCGACCAGCTCCCGGAACACGGGCTCGAGCGTCGCCTTGGCTTCGCTGTCCAGCTTGAGGAATGTGTCCTCGGCACGCTGACTGATGGCGCCCTTCACGCCACCGAACTGCTGGTAGGCGGCGTGGGTGAGCTGCCCTTCGCCGGTGCGCGTGTCGTAGAGCTGCTCCAAGGCAAAGGCCATCAGCGGCAGGGCGCCGGGCTCCGCACCGGTGTCGTCCAGGATACGCTCCGGCAGCTCCGTCTCGAACGACAGGCCTGCGCGCGCCGCCGGCCGGCTGATCATCTCATGGAGCGCTCCGACACCCGGTGCCGCCAGCGGGTAGGAGCCGGCACGCAGCAGCTCGGCCAGGGCCGGCTGCTCGACGCATCGGTGGTAGAAGTCCGCGCGCAGCGTCGCCACCGTACGCAGCCGAGACAGCCTGGCGGCGTGGGCGAGCAGATTGCTGAACGCGCCGCCGTGCTTCTCATCGACCACCGTGAACAGCTCTTCGAGCTGGTCGACGAAGACCAGGAGCTCGGCCCAATCGGGCCGGTCCTCGAGCATTAGGTCGACCAGCTCGCCCAGCGCTGTGGGATCGGCTTGCAGCTTCTCTGCCTCGTCACGCACTCGGCGGGCATGCCGCTCCAGCGCCGGCTTGAAGCCGGAGGCCAGGGCGATGAAGGGGCTCACGCCCAGCTCGCCGGGCGTGAAGCGCACCCGACGCCAGTCGCGGCTCCCCGGGATGGCGTTATCCTGGAGCCGCGGCAGCAGGCCGGCGGCTACCAGCGAGGACTTCCCGGAGCCGGACGCGCCGACCACCGTGATGAACCGGGCACCCTCGGCCAGGCGGCGAATCAGCCCGTCGGTCTCCCTCCCACGGCCGAAGTAGATGGGAGCATCGTCCTCGCCGAACGCACGCAGGCCCGGGAACGGCGAGCCATCCCAAAGCGGTGGCTCCTGGAGGCTTTCGGGCGCTTGTGCTTCCTCACGGGGTATCCCACCCTCCGGCAGCCGCGATTCCGCCTCATGCTCGGTGAGCAGTGTCTGGACAATCTCTCTCAGGTGCTCGGTGAGCTTCTTCTCGAAGGCGTCGGGGGACTCGTAGTCGTTGACGCCGCTGCGAATCGAGCCGTCGGGGTTGCGGAACGATGCGAAGAATGTCTTGACGAGCTTCCATTGATCGAGCTTTTCCGCAATGTCCGGATCGTCGGCCTCAAAGCGAGGCACCTCGGTGCGGCGGTAGACCAGGACTCTGGGCCGGCCGCCCTGCTCGGAGGCCTGCAGCGCGTCGAGATACTCCCACTCGGTGCCGGAGAGATAAGGGCTGCCGTCGGGCTTGACACAATCGGGCGGCAAAGGCGTCCCCATCCGGGACCAGAAGATCACGATAACGATGTCGCACTCGGAGGGCTTGGGCCGCTGCTGGGCGATGGCCTCCTGGGGCGTCATGGTGGCCAGCATCGGCGTATCGGCGCCCGGCTTGTCCCAGGCGACGGTCTCCACCACGATCCGCCCGCGCAGGAACACGTCGTAGGGGAGACGCTCCAGCGCTCTCAGCGCCAGGGCCCGCTCGTCGGTGACGTCGCCGGGCGAGGCGAGAAAAACCCGTACGCGTAAGGGCGGCGCGGTGGGTGTCGTTTGCTCGGGCATCCCGGCCTCTTGGGGAAGGATGGATCTCGCGACGGCTCCGGTCGTAAGGAGATGTCGACGCCTTGCCATCGTCATGCTGAAACACAATCCTGTGCTAGACCGCAGGGAGCGTCAAGGCTGGGGGTGGCGACAACTTGAAGACGTGCGCGGTGCGAGCCTGCCAACGACGGACGACCCCAAAGATCGTGCAGGCAGCCTCGCGGGCGCCGGCGCGCAACGAGGCTTCATCAGCCGCATAGTTGACGCTCTCCACAGCCAGCAAGACGAACAGAAAGCTGCGAGGGCAAAGGGGCCAAGTCTAGCCGCGCGGGGCGGGCGCAGGTGCGTCGTCTAGCCATGTGCCATACCGATGGACCGCTGCCATAGCAAGCTCCCATCCATTGCCGGGCGTTCGCGGCTCCTGGCCCCCACCCCATTTCGGCGCTGACACACTGCGCGGCGCTCGGCAGGACCCTGGAAGCTGAGAAAAAGGCATCGCGGGCAAGCCCGCTCCCACCAGTTG
>CAYQDX010000415.1:0-3376 GCA_964416345.1 uncultured Ectothiorhodospiraceae bacterium | reverse complement strand
TCGGATCAGTCGGATCAGCAAGTACGCGAACGACGCCGGCGAACCGGCGTCGGCATAGAGCTCCACCTGCCAGCCGGCCTGCGCCGGCAGGTGGCGGTGCCCGTCGCTGCGGTCGCCCGGCTCGTCCACCCCTGGGCAGGCATTCGCGGCTCCTTGGCCCGCCGGTCTGGTATGATGGGAGCCCGTCGATTCCCTCACCCCGACCGGCTAAGCAATGAGCACAGCCCCCCGACTAGAGCTCGCGGGCTCGCGCAACTTTACCGCCTGGCTCGCAGAGCAGCAGGCGGGCCTCGCCTTTACGACCTACCAGTGCGGCAAGGTCTTCTTCATCGGCCTGCAACCGGACGGGCGCCTGTCGGTGTTCGAGCGCACCTTCAACCGCTGCATGGGCATGTGGACCGACGGCCAGACCATCTACATGAGCAGCCTGTTTCAGGTCTGGCGCTTCGAGAATTCGCTGCTGCCCGGGCAGAGCTACGAGGGCTACGACCGGCTTTACGTCCCTCAGCTGGGCTACACCACCGGCGACGTGGACGGCCACGACATCGGGGTGGACCGCGACGGCAAGGCCGTGTTCGTCAACACGCTGTTCAGCTGCCTGGCCCGCGTGAGCGAGCGCCACAGCTTCGAGCCCATCTGGAAGCCACCCTTCATCGGCCGCCTGGCAGCCGAGGACCGCTGCCATCTGAACGGTCTGGCCATGGAGGACGGCGTGCCCCGCTACGTCACCAGCGTCTCAGTCAGCGACGCCAACGAGGGCTGGCGGGAGCATCGCGTCGACGGCGGGGTGGTCGTCGACGTGCAGAGCAACGAGGTCGTCTGTGCGAAGCTGTCCATGCCCCACTCGCCCCGGCTGTATCGGGGCAGGCTGTGGCTGCTGAATTCCGGCACCGGCGAGCTGGGCTACCTGGAGCAAGGGCGCTTCGAGCCGGTGGCCTTCTGTCCGGGTTATCTGCGGGGTCTGGCCTTCGTCGGCAACTATGGCCTTGTCGGCTTGTCCAAGCCACGGCACAACAAGACCTTCAGCGGCCTGGCACTGGACGCGCGTCTGGCCGAGAAGCATGTGTCCGCCCGTTGCGCCCTGCAGGTCGTGGATCTGATTCGCGGTGACGTAGTCCACGAGCTGCGCATCGAGGGCGTGGTCGAGGAGCTCTACGACGTATGCGTGCTGCAGGGCGCCCGGCGCCCCATGGCACTGGGCTTCATCACCGAGGAGATCCGCCGTGTGCTCTCCCTGCCGCCCGCGTAACGATTCCTAATCCAATCCCAGGAACATGAGAACGAGCCAGTGAAGACACTGCTGCACATAGGCTGCGCGCCGGAGGATCTCCGCTCCCTGCCCGAGATGTTTCAGCGGGGCTGGCAGGAGGTGCGCTTCGACAGCAATCCCCAGACCGAGCCGGACATCGTCGGAAACATCACGGACATGCACGTGGTCGCGGACCAGAGCTTCGATGCGGTGTACAGCGCCCACAACCTGGAGCATCTCTACCCGCACGAGGCGGCAAACGCGCTGGCGGAGTTCCATCGCATCATCCGGCCGGCCGGCATGGCTTTCGTCACCGTGCCCGACCTGCAGCAGGTGGCCAAGGTGATCGCCGACGGACGCGGCGAGGAGACCCTCTACACCGCCGCCGAGGGTCCGGTCAGCGCCATGGACCTGATCTATGGCCCGCGGGCGGCCATCGTCCGTGGCCAGCTCCACATGGCTCATAACACCGGCTTCACCGGCAGCAGCCTGCGTCGCGCTCTTTATCGGGCCGGCTTCCAGACCGTCTCCATGAACACCACGCCGTGGACCCTGTGGGCGGTGGGCTACAAGCAGCGGCCCGCCTGAGGTCAGGGCCGCCTGAGCCATGACGGCCCGGTTCAACGTCTGCATCGTCCGCTACCCAGGCGAGATTCCCTGCTTCGAGGCCTACCGCGAGACCGCGGAGACGGTCTATCACGGCCTGCGCCGGCTGGACCACGACACGCTGCTCACCGACGACACAATCCTGCCGGATCGGGTCAACATCGTGCTCGGCTACCACATGCTGGACCCTGACGTCGTCGCCCGCCTGCCGGACTCCACCATCGCCTACAATCTGGAGCAGGTCGCCACCGGCGAGTGCGACATCTGGCTGCCCGCCATGGCGGCGCTCAAATCGCGCTTCACCCTGTGGGACTACAACGCCCGCAACTGCGCAGAGCTGCGCCGCTGGGGCGCCCGCAGGGTGGTGCACGTACCGGTGGGATACATGCCGGAGCTCACCCGCATCGCGCCTGCACCCGAGCTGGACATCGACGTGCTGTTCTACGGCCTGCTGAACGAGCCGCGCACGCAGGTGCTGAGCGAGCTGCAGGCCGCAGGCCTCCGGGTCAAGGCCCTGGTGGGCATCTACGGCTCAGAGCGCGACCGTTACGTGGCCCGTGCCAAGGTGGTGCTCAATATGCACCTCTACGCCACCCGGGTGTTCGAGATTGTCCGGGTCTCCTACCTGCTGGCCAACCGCAAAGCGGTGGTCTCGGAGCTGCACGACGAGACCCTACTGGAAGATGACATCCGCGACGCACTGCCCGTGGCGCGGCCGGAGCAGCTGGTGCGCCGCTGCATCGAGCTGGCTCGGGACGAAGCCTTGCGCCATCACTATGAAGAGCTGGGCTTCAATGCCATGGTCGCGCGGGATGAGACGGCGTACCTGCGCCAGGGCCTGGCGGCGAGCGAGCTGCCTGAGGGGCTCCCCATCGAGGCGAAGCCGCAGCCGATCGGCCTGCGGCGCAGCGCCGACTACTGGCTGGGCAAGGGTATGGCGCGCCAGCGAGCCGGCGACCTGCCCGGCGCCAGACTCGCCTACCTATTCGTGCTGGATCATGACGCGCGGCACGTGGGTGCGATGGCCAACCTGGCCTCCCTGGTAGCCCGCATGGGCGAGGCCCAATCGGCGAAGCGCACCTACGAGCGCGCCCTGCAAATCGATCCTCGCCTGCCGGAGCTGTGGTTCAACTACGCCAACCTGCTGGCCTCCATGGGCGAGGCCGAGGCCGCCGAGCGCGCCTATGTGGAGGCCCTGAGCCGCAATCCGGACTTCGCCGCCGCCCACTTCAATCTGGGAAACCTGCACCGAGACCGGGGCCGCCTGGAAGAGGCCGAGCGCTGCTATCGCCGAGCGCGCGCCTTGCAGCCGGGGCTCGCCCGTGCCCACACCAATCTAGGCAATCTGCTGCGGCGCATGCAGCGCCCGGCGGAGGCCGTGGCCTCACACCGCGCCGCGCTGTCCCTGGAGCCACATAACTCCGAGATCCACTACAACCTGGGCAATGCCCTGCTGGAAGCCGGCGAAGCTGCCGCGGCGGTGGATGCCTACCGAGAGTCCCTGAAGCTGCGGCCCGAGCA
>CAYQDX010000414.1:0-3415 GCA_964416345.1 uncultured Ectothiorhodospiraceae bacterium | reverse complement strand
AAAGCAGGGGCCGCCCTGGGCGCACGCATCGGGATGCCGGCGCACATCGGGCAGCCCCCCCTGTTACCGCAGAAAGCGTGCGCCACCGCTGGGCCAGGCTGCGGCGTCGGAGGGTCGGGACTCGTACGGCTCCAGCGACAGCCCGGGGTGTGCTAGCGCGAGATCTGCCGGCCGGCGCTACCTGGGTAGCATGGCAGGATGCCGAAGCCACCCGGATACTCCACGACTGCCGCTTTGGCCGGCCGAATCATGGCTTTCACCGCCGAGCGCAGGCTGCCACCATAGTTCTTTTGCGCTACAGACTGCGCGCCGACGCCCTCGTAGGTCCAGCACATTTCGCCGGTGTGGAGAACCAGAGCTCTCCGGGACTCCGCCATGGCGGGTCCTCACTGACCTGGAGTGCTTGCGAGCAATGGCCATGCCAGCGAGGTCATAATGTATAGATTACTGATTTTTGGTGGATTCTAGCCCTGAGTCGGCGCCCCGGGGGGCGCGGATGCGGACTCTCCTGCAACCTGGTGGAAAACACCGGGGCGGTCCTTACCAGCACCGACCACCTGCGCCAGTCCATCGTCGCCGTCCTCACTACCTCCATCTACACCCGCGTCATGCGCCCCGAGTACGGCAGCCGCCTGTTCAAGCTTATCGACCGCCCGGTGAATGCCGAGTTCCTGGTGGATCTCGACGCCGACACCGTCATCGCACTGAACCGCTGGGAGCCTCGCATTCGGGTGTGCGCGAGCGCGCCAGCGCGGTCACCCCGGGGCAGGTCATCTTCGACCTCACCGTCGTGCTCACTCTCGATGGCACCCAGCACCAGGTCAACGGCGTGGTCGTGCGGCTGCGGGAGTTGGCCGCGTAGGCCCCCTTCTCCCCCAGGGAGAAGGCCAGGGTGAGGGGATCAGACCAATGCCGGAGGCTCTCCCCCGGGGAGAAGGTCAGGATGAGGGGGTAGGCTCGTGCCCGTAGCCCGAGGTCGGGTTAGCGCAGCGTAACCTGACATCTCAGAGTTTACGAATCCGGACCCTCCAAAATGGAGCGACCAAAGCGCAACATTTGCTTACACCTGCAATATGCCTGCACCCCTTCGGTTCCCATGTGCCATTTCAATATCTGACCGCGGCCCTTCTGCTCATCCTGGCCAACCGCCTGTTCAGATCGAACCTGGCCCTCGCCCCCTCGCCGCGGCCTCTTGCCGCCTGCGCATATCCGCCTCGAACCTGACCTGGCCGATCTCTGACCGAAGTTCTTTAATGCGGCGATACTCCTCATCAATGAGACTTTGCCACTTCGACTCCACGGCCCAGATCTCGATGGCCAGTTCCTTGTCCCAGACTTCTTCTCCCAGAGTGTTGTTGGCCCTGGCCTTTTCTTGCTTGAGGCGTTCCACCTCCTGTTCCCGGACATGCTGGTATTCCGAAATCCTCTTCTCATGGCGACGGATTCTCCATTTCAGTTTATTGATCTGGATCCTTTCCCAGACCTCTGCCGTCATAGCGGTCTCATACTCGGCCGCCCCTCCATAAGCGAAAATCGGCCTAACCTTCGTCAGCCTGGCATCGAAAGCGCAGGGGGTCTGCGAGAAACCTGGCTTGGCATCCACCTCGCAGTGGTAGAGCTGGGCCTGGGCCATGGGGACAATAAATAAAATCGCCAATCCGAGAAGTCTTCTTTTCACTATGCCTCCTGCGTGGGTCTAGGGGGATGGTCTCGCGTTGATGCAAGCCCTGATCATGTTGCTCGTTGATGCAAGCCCTGATCATGTTGCTCTGGGTAACTAGCTTAAGACGTGTCTGCTCTTGGATTTGGGGAAGCGATACATCGTCGTCCGGCACGTAGCGCCAGTCAGGACCGGTAAATCTTGGGTTATTGGGATCAAGAAATATGTTTCTTAGCAGTATGTCCTAAGGCTTCAGTTCGTCGAGCAGGTTCTCATAGGCCATTGCAGCGTCCTCCCATCGGCCGGACGTCACAGGTTCGGCATGCCGTACTGGTATTGTGGGCGCGACAGTCCAATCCAAGCTCTAATGGGCCCGCGATTCAGGCTGGCCCTGCCGAAAGGTGAGACTACGGGCATCCGAGTTGAAGGGGGAGTCGGTAGGTATCGTGGAAGGCTCTCCGTAGCTCATTTTGCTGTGCAAAACGTAGCAGAGGCGGGGTGGAAAGCCAAGATCGGCGTCGAGGCTGCGTTGACTAGCGGGAGGGCCGGGCCTGTGCTCTTTTCGCCGTCGCACAATCGGCGGCCGGGATTTGCACTCCGCAAACAGAGCGCACCGGCGCTCATCGATGGCGCCTTTTTTGTGCCAGCAGTGTCTACGGCGGGCCATGTAGGGGCGCCCTCGGGCGCGCCGCTACTCTGTGCGGTAGTGCAAACCCTGCGTGGTCCGCCACCCTCTCCCGTCTTGCAGCGGCCGGGTGGCGGTCCTTCAGCGCGACACGGAGAAACCGCTATGACCCATCATCTACCTGCGCATGTGACCTTCGAAGGCATAGACCTCACCGTCATCGACCGGGGCGGCCGGCCCTGGATTTCGACGGCCGACCTGGCACGCGCCCTCGGCTATGGCCGAGCCGACAAGATCAGCCTGATCTACCTAAAGTCGGCACAAAGGCGGGTTCACACGAGAGAATGACCGAAACCCGCAACTTGAGGGGCCGTAGCCGGATCAATGGGTGACATGCCGATGAGGCCAAAGCCGGCCCCGATGCGGACCTGCAGTCCGAGACCCGTATCCTCTCCCCCCGCGGCTGCCACCTCATCGCCATGCTGGCCCGCACCAAGCGGGCCCGGGCCTTTCGACATTGGGTGCTGGATGTGCTTGAGCAGTTGGGAGAGCCCCAACTCCCGGCCCTGCCGGACAAGACGGCCGACACCGCCTTCGAGAACGAGCTCAAGCGCGCTATCAACCAGCGCGCCCACTCCTTGAGCATCCGCCGGTTCGACGCGACCCGCGAAGAGCTGGGCCGCGCGGTCGAGAAGTACGCCAATGGCAAGACCCAGGACGAGATCCTGTCCGTGATCAGAAGCACCGAGTCACCGACAGCGGCTACTACATCCTCCGCCGCGGTGACTTCCGGGGCATGACCTCCCGCTGCGCCGCCTCCTTCATCATGCTGGAGGGGAAGTGGTTGCTGTTTACAGCAGTATTTCGTCACGAGCTTCGCAAATTCGCACACCTCGCCACCGGCCTAGTTTCCGACATTGCGACAGCGCTAAGGAGCCGGTGACAATTTCCGAGAACGACCCGACGCAGTCGCTGACACCGCGTGCCCCAGGGGCCGGTGTTGACGGGTAAGCGGACCTTCGCCGCGTGACACTGGCGGCGGACGGCGGGCGGTTGACGTCGCCGCCACGACGTAGCGCCGCCAGCTCAAGTGTCCCGCGGTTGCGACCGATGGGGCCTTTGCTTAGTCT
>CAYQDX010000413.1:0-3425 GCA_964416345.1 uncultured Ectothiorhodospiraceae bacterium | reverse complement strand
CTGGCCGAATCTTTAATAGCCAAGCTTGGCCGGGACGATGCGCTGTGCTGAGCTCACATGGTGAAATCCGACATACCAAGACTCGCCGAGACGGCTCGGCTTCCACAGTGGAACTGGACATCCACTCGGTAGTCAGGCGCGCAGCCCTTTCGCCGAAGCCCTATGCATCGGCTCTCCAGCCCGCCAGAATCCCCAGGCAGATCCGGTTCATCTCCGCCGCCCGCTGGGAACTGTCCGCCTCGTTGTAGGCACGCAGCTCGGGGGCGTTGCCGGAGGGGCGCAGGTGGGCGATCTCACCGCTGGCGAAGGTAATCCGCAGGCCGTCGGTGGTGTCCAGGTCGGCGACCGTGCCGAAGTGGGCTGCAAAGACGGCCTCGACCGCCGCACGGTCCGTGGCCCAATCGCCGCTGCTCAGGGCGGCGAGCCGGGCTCGGCTCAGCTCGGTGGGGAAGTCCTTGATGCGGTCGCTGGCGGTGTAGCGGGGCGGGAGCCGGCGAACAAGCCGCGAGACCGTGACGTCCTGCTGCCGAGCCAGCAGCAGGACAGTAAGGGGCACGATCAGGGCATCGCGCGTGGGCAGGGCGGGCAGAGCTCGACCATCGCCAGATATGTCGGTGGCGGTGAGGAAGCCACCGTTGGCCTCGTAGCCCACCACGCCGCCGGCGCCATCCGCTACCGCCTGCTCCATGGCGGAGATGACGTAGGGCGAGCCGATGCGGGTGCGGATCACCCGGCGGAACCAGCCGCACTTGTCCACGGCGGTGTTGCTGCTCACCGGTGTGACCACCACCTCGGCCCCCAGGTAGCGCGCGCAGAGTATTCCCGCCACGTCCCCCCGCAGCCAGGTGCCGGTCTCGTCGCTCACCAGCGGTCGGTCGCCGTCGCCGTCTGCCGAGACCAGGGCGTCGAAGTCGCCGGTCGCGGCCCAGGTCTGGGCGAGATCCACATCCTCGGGCCGGATGGCCTCGGTGTCCACCGGCACGAAGCGCGCCGAATAGCCCAGCCTGCGCACCTGGGCGCCCAGCCCGCGCAGCACCGCATACATGGCCTCCCGGGCCACCGTGGAGTGCTCATAGAGTCCGATACGCATGCCCTCCAGACAGCCGGCGGGAAAGTAGTCCAGATAGCGCCGCAGGTAGTCCTGAAACGCAGCAGGGTCGGGCTCGGGCAGGGCGAATTCGGGCGGTGAGCCTGGCAGCAGAACCCGTTGCCGGCGAATGGCCTCTTCATCTGGTTTGAGAATTTCGCCAGTAGCCTTGTTGAACTTGATGCCGTTGCGATCGTCCGGGATGTGGCTGCCGGTCACCATCACGGTCGGCATGCCTTCCTGAATGCCGTAGTTGGCCACGGCCGGGGTGGGAATGTCGCCGCAGCTCACGGGCCGGTAACCCAGATCCCGCACCGCCCGGACGCACGCGGCGGCGATGCGCGGGCTGCTGGGACGAAAATCTTTGGCGATGCCCACGGGTGCGCCGGGGGCCAGCTCCCCCTGCTGTGCCAGATGCTGCAGGAATGCCGCCGTATACGCATAGCAGACCGCGTCGCTCATGTCCTCGGCCCGCCCGCGGGCGCCGCTGGTGCCGAACTTGACCCCGCTGGTCTCCATGAGGTCGCCGATCGCAATGGGCTCGCTCACCATTTACATACCTCTTATCAATCGTCGCGCTCAAGCTGGGTGCCAGCCCGCTCGAGAAGGCGATCGGTGGCCACCCGGCTGACCCCCTTGCCGTAGAGGGCCAGCCACAATATGCCGCGCGGATCCACCAGCAGAGCGCTGACGTCGTTATCGGGCAGGCCCCGGCCCTCGTCCAGGCTCTGCCAGTGCTCGCCGTAGCGTATCCGCACCCACGAGCCCCAGGTGCCGATCCAGAGGGCATCCTGAGCCCGGCCGATGGAGGTGACATGCACTCCGTCCAGCTCCCGCCGGGTCTCCATCCCATAGGCGTCGATGCCGACCAGTCCGCCGCGGGTGCCTGCCAGCCAGCCGCCATCCGGCAGCGCAGCCAGGGCCGTCAGCTCGCGATCTCCGGCGTCTGCCTGCCAGAGCTGGGTCCATTGCCCGTTGCTCAGCCGCCAGAGGCTCCGGCCGATGGCGGCGCCCAGACCGCCGCTGCCGTCCGCTACCAGATCGATGACCTGCCCGGCAGGCACAGCCTCGACCCTGCCCAGGCCTTCGTCCGGCGTCCAGCGCCAGAGGCCCTCGCGGCCACCCAGGTAGAGGGTCTCTCCCAACACTGCCAGGGCCTGGATGCGCCCCTTCAAGGGCTGCCCGCGGCGGCTCAGCTCGCGCCACTCGCCGCCGTGATAGTGCAGCAGCTGACCATACCAGCTGCCGACCCAGGCCTCGTCGGGGCCGGTGACGGTGAGGGCGGATAGCGCACTCATGCGGTGCCGGAAGGCCGCCTTGTAGGTCGCGTGGTCCAGCAGCTTGTGGGGGGTGTCGATCTGGTAGCGGGTAAGGTCGTATTTGCTGAGCAGCCAGACTGCGCCATCCGGACCCACGGCGGCGTCCATGGCATCCGGATAGATGCCGGGCAGGGGCTTCAGCGCCTGGCCGAGGCTCATCCGCTCGACCAGCGAGGCGGTCGCCGAGCCCACCCGTTGTACGGTCTCCGGTGCCGCCACCCAGGCAATCCCGAGCACCGCGCCAACGAGCAACGGCAAGCCCAGCTCGAAGGCGTAGGGAGTGGCCAGAAACTGGCGTGCGCCCTGGATTCGGCGGGCGGGCAGGGCAATCTGCCGGGAGCGGGGGCAGTCATACACCGGCAGGGGGAAAGTGGTGCGGAAGTCGACGCCGGGCTGGTCTGCCTGCACCACCAGCTCCCAGTAGCGCACCCTGGGGTTGGCCGTGAGCTGGTCCACCCAGGCCTCGTTGTCCGGCAGCTCGAAGCGGATAGACACCTCGCCGTCCGTGGGCCTGGACTCCACAGTTCGGGTCTCGGAGTGGTGGGTGGCGGCCTTGTGGCTGACTCGACGATTGCGGCCGCTGCCGCTGCGCTCCATCCACTCCTCCACGTGGCGCAGGGTCACCTCCATACGGCGGAACCGATTGGGCGAAAGGCGTAGCTCCAGGGTTTCCCCGGGGACGAACGGGAAGTGGGCGAAGGCCAGCTGGGTGTAGCCGTATTTCAAGAACTGCAGCAGCCGATAGACGAACGCGATCAGGAGGGCTACCAGCACCAGGTCGAAGAGGCCCACGATGAGCCGCACGAACAGGGAGTCATCACCGCTTAGCCAGGCCCACCAGTTGAACGGTGCCAGAAAGACGCCCATGAGCAGCGCGCCCAGCAGGGTGTTGAGCCAGCGCGCCGCGGGCTCGTCCTGGATCCCGGCCGGGTCCCAGGGGTAGTCCAGCATCCAGGGCTGATCGGGGAAGCGGTCCCGGAGGCCGGTCCGGCGCCGCCGATCCAGCAAGCCCCGCACGC
>CAYQDX010000412.1:0-3426 GCA_964416345.1 uncultured Ectothiorhodospiraceae bacterium | reverse complement strand
TGGGTTTTCTGATGGCGGCGATGGGCGGCGGGGCGCTGATCGGCGCCTTGTATCTCGCCTCGCGCAGCACGGTGCTGGGTCTCGGACACCTGATCCCCCTGGCCGCTGCCACCTTCGGCGTGAGCCTGGCCGGCGTGGGGTTGTCGCGATGGCTGCCGCTGTCGCTGCTGCTGATGTTCACCATGGGGGTGGGTTTCATGGTGCACTTGGCCGCCAGCAACACCCTGATCCAGACCCTGGTGCGCGAGGAAATGCGTGGGCGGGTGATGGCACTGTATCTGATGGCATTCATCGGCATGGCCCCCTTCGGCAGTCTGCTCGCGGGTGCTGTCGCCAGTGCGGTGGGTGCGCCGCTGACCCTGGTGGGCGGCGGGCTGGTGTGTCTGGCTGGTGCCGGCGTTTTCCGCTCCATGCTGCCCGGCCTGCGGGAGCAGGTGCGGGCTATCTATATTGAGAAGGGCATCCTGCCGCAGGTCGCCGAGACCTTGCGCGAGGCGACGGTAATGCGGGAGGAGGTGGAGCGGTGAGCGTCGCCAGCATACAACAGCGACCATTGACGCCGTCCCGGCGACGGTCAATGTCTCCCGCCGTGACGGGCTTGCCGGCAGAGGGGGTACGGCCCGGTCTCCCTGCAATCGAGGCGGCCGGGGCTCAGACCGCCGTTGTCGCCGTTACAAGCTGTTGCAGGCGCTGATAATGAGATCCCTTCCAGTAGATTTTCCGGCATTGCGTGCATTGCCAGAGCTCATGGTGCGTGGCCCTGGTGCGCGGCAAGACGTGCGACTCGATTGCCTCTTTTGCCACAGGTTGGATTGTGCCGTTGCAATGCATGCAGCGGGTAAAGGGTTGCTGGGTTTTGAACAGATCGAAGCGGGTCAGTATTTCCACGAGCTGCTCTTGGGGTTGGGGGGTGCGTACATAGTAGCCGTGGGTGATCTGCTTGCGCATTAGCAGTTGCTTGTCGCGTGTGAGGAGGATGCGATGTTGGTTGGCGGAGATGTCTGCCAGAGCCGGGTCCTCAATAGTATTGCTATAGAGGGTGTCGAAGCCGAACAGGCGCAGATAGGCGGCGAGGCGGCCGAGATGGGTGTCGAGCACGAAACGTGTCATGCGCAGGGGGGCGGGACGCAGGCACGTGACCGGGGTAATGTCCAATGATTCGAACACGGGATAGACGCTGATGCGGTCGCCGTTTTGAGCCGGGTAGTTGAAGTCCACCGAACGGCCGTTGACCAATATCAGGTCGATTTCGGTATGGGGCACGCCGAGGGCTTCGATCAGGTCTTTGACGGATCCGGATTGTTTGAATTGATGTTGGACGCTGATCTTGCGCTGCCCCGGCGGCAGAAAGTCGTTCAGTTCTTCGTAGAAGCGGATGTGGACGGTGCCGGGCATGAGATGATCCTTGCCCTAGCTGTCCGGCGTCAACCAGTGTCGCGCCGCTTCGGTCACTGCCGCGACCGCCGGATGTGTGATCTTGCGCTGCACCGAAATGGCATAGAATCTGTCCCGGACCTCGTCCGTCTGACCGATGGGTGCCACACCATATTGCTGTTGCACTTCATCGGCAATGACCGTAGGGGCAATGAACACACCTACACCGGCACGGCCGAAGGCCTTCATCAGGGCGCTGTCATCGAATTCACCGACGATCTGGGGGCGGATGCGTTGACGTTCCAGCCACTGCATCAAGATGCCGCGTATGGCCGTTGCCTCTCCGGGTAACATCATGGGATTCCCATCAAGGGACTGAGGGAAATCCTCTGCGAGCTCTCGTGCCCGGGCTCGGGCCGCAAAAAATGTGATGCCGCAATCTCCGAGGGCGTGATTGAAGCCCCGGACGCTCACGTCTTGGGGCATGGGGCCGTCGGCGATGACCAGATCGAGCCGATGCACGGCCAGCTCGGCCAGCAGGGATTTCAAGGGGCCCTCCCGGCAAATGATACGTATCGGTTCAGCCAGTTGCATGGCGGGTGCCAACAGGTGGTAGGTGATGGACTTGGGTATGACATCCGCGATACCCACCTTGAAGGTTTGCAGCCTGCTTGCCGGGAGGTTGTGCACCATCTCTTCCATCTCACCTCCCAATGAGAAGATCTCCTCGGCATAGCTCAGCACCAGTCGACCGGCCTCCGTCAGCTCGAGGCTGCGGCCGACACGCTGGAACAAGGCCTCGCCCAGTTGTTCTTCCAGCAGGCCCAGCTGTCCGCTGATGGTCTGCGGCGTCAGGTGCAGGCGCTCGCTGGCGCGGGCGACACCGCCCTCCCTTGCCACCACCCAGAAGTAGTGCAAGTGCTTGTAGTTGAGCATGGTCGCCGTTACTTCGAATAAAACGAATAGTAGATCATAAACATTCGACTTTTCTTCATTGTCACACGTCCGTATAGTCCATTCAAGCAACCACGACTGAAAGCGGAGGAGCGATGCAGGTACACATTCAAGCACTGAACTTTGCCCTGACGGACGGTCTGCGCCACCACATCGAGCGGCGGCTGGCCTTTGCGCTGAGCGCCAGGGACGAGCACATCCCCCGAGTCAGGGTGCGGCTGACGGATATCAACGGACCCAAAGGCGGAAGGGACATGTGCTGCCACATCCAAGTCGCGCTCAAAGGCTTGCCGGACGTAGTGGTGAAGGATACCGAGGCCGATGTCCACACGGCCATCGACCGGGCCGCGGACCGCGCCAGTCGCACCGTCATGCGTCAGCTGAGGCGCAAGGTCGACAGAGTACGCTCGGTCGACCCGCATGAAGCAAGCATTCAAGCATCATTGACAAACCCATTGGAGATCTAACCGCATGAATACCTCGATGACATCCACCACGATCCGCAGGGAATCCGCCGTATTGGCCACCAACAAGGTGGTCCGCAATACCTACACCCTGCTGTCCATGACCCTGCTGTTCAGTGCCTTGACCGCGGGCGCCTCGATGCTGCTGAAGCTGCCGCACCCCGGTCTGCTACTCACCCTGGTGGGGTATTTTGGGCTGCTGTTCGCGGTGACAAAGTTCCGCAACAGTTCCTTGGGTCTGCTCTTCGTGTTCGCCCTGACCGGTTTCATGGGCTACACTCTAGGACCGATCCTCAGTCACTATCTGACCTTGCCCAATGGCGGGCAGGTGGTGATGACGGCCATGGCCGCCACCGGTGCCATCTTCCTCGGTCTGTCGGGCTATGCGCTGACCACCCGTAAGGATTTCAGCTTTATGGGCGGCTTCCTGATGGCCGGCATCATTGTGGCCTTTCTGGCGGGTCTGGGCGCTGTGTTCTTCGAGATGCCCGGGCTGTCGCTGGCGGTATCCGCCCTGTTCGTGCTGCTGATGGCGGGCCTCATCCTTTATGAGACCAGCAACATCATTAACGGCGGTGAGACTAAGGGATCTGGAAGAACTTAAAATACGCAGATTGCGCCGGATAGGGCGTTG
>CAYQDX010000411.1:0-3430 GCA_964416345.1 uncultured Ectothiorhodospiraceae bacterium | reverse complement strand
ACAAGCCGATGCGCAACCACACCCTGATGCAAACGATCGCCCGCGCCAACCGGGTCTACACCGGCAAGGTCAACGGGCTGATCGTGGATTACGCCGGGGTGTTTCGCAGCCTGGAGAAGGCACTGGCCATCTATGGGGCACCTGGCCGGGGCGGCGGCGAAGTCAAGCCCGTGGAGGACAAGTCCGCCCTGGTGGCGGCATTACGGCAGGCTTTGAATGAGGCCGGCGGTCTCTGCCAGCGCCATGGGGTGAGCTTGGCGGCGCTTCAGGAGGCCGAGGGCTTTGCCAAGGTGGAACTGCTAGATGATGCGGTGGAGGCCGTGGTCGCGTCTGAGGAGATCAAGCGCCACTTCCTGGATCTGGCCAACGCCGTGGTGCGACTCTACAAGGCCATCCTGCCGGACCCGAGCGCGCAGGACTTCGCCCCGGAGGTGGCGCCCGTAGAGGTGATTGCGGACAAGATCCGCGCCCTGGCACCGCCGGCAGACATCTCCCAGGTTATGCAACAGGTCGAATCGCTGCTGGACCGCTCAATCGCGACCGAAGGGTATCTGATCCGGGACGTCGAGGACGGCAAGAACCGCTGGGTGGACTTGAGCGGCATCGACTTCGACAAGCTGGCGGAGAGCTTCAAGACTGGCCGCAAACGTACCCTCAACGAGAAGCTCAAGGGCAAGGTCGGCCAGAAGCTTATGGCGATGGTGCGGCTCAATCGCACCCGCATGAACTACCTGGAGCAGTTCCAGGCTCTCATCGACGCCTACAACGCCGGCAGCCTCAACGCCGAGGAATTCTTCAAGCGGTTGGTGGCCTTCGCCAGGAGCCTGAACGAAGAGGAACGGCGGGGCGTGGGCGAGCACCTGGATGAGGAGGAGCTGGCCCTCTTCGACCTCTTGACCAAGCCCGAGATCCAGCTGTCCGCCGCCGACCGGGACAAGGTCAAGGCCACCGCCCGTGAGCTGCTGGCGACGCTGAAGGCCGGAAAGCTTGTGCTGGACTGGCGCAAGCGCCAGCAGGCCCGTGCCGAGGTGCGGGTGACCATCGAGAAGGTGCTGGACCTAGGCTTGCCTCGCGCGTACACGCCAGAGCTGTTCGAGGAGAAGACTACGGCGGTGTTCCAGCACGTCTATGATGCTTACTACGGCGCGGGGCGCAGCGTGTATGCAGCAGCATGACGAAGCCGTCTGGCCAGGCCGCGTACGGGACCGGTATTCCGCTGCGCTGGTAGCTTATGCAATTGGCCGGCTAAAGGCATGGGCGCCACCGGGCCGGAGGTGGCGGCAATGGGTGGCACGTCCATGCCCCTTGGAAAGACGCGCCAACCGTCCCCGAACCGTACCCGTCTGGCAGGATCCAGACGCTACCCCCCAGGCGGCACGTGGCGGCCGACTCCAAGGCCAAGACACCCTGGACTTTCCCGGACTTTCCCGGATGAGGTGGGACAGCGCGGAGTTCTTTGGGGGCGGCCTGTGGGGCACTCTTGGGGCAGTCAGCACAAAAAAACGCGGCATTTGGCAGCCTTCCACGGCTAAAGAGCTGCCGTAACCCCTCTTTTATCTATTGTCTTGTGTTGCCGCGTTTTGGCTTGGTGGTTTTGTAATCAGCGGGTCGTAGGTTCGAATCCTATCGCCAGCTCCGAATACGTTTGGTGGACGAATGCCCGGGTCCGGGCAACTCAGGCAGCCGCTCGACCGATGGCATAGTAGCGCAGTCCGGCGCGTGCCAATTGCGCCGGATCGTAGATATTCCTGCCGTCGAACACGACACGCTCGGCGAGAGTCTCGCGCAGCCGGTCGAGATCCGGGCTGCGGAACAGGTTCCATTCCGTCACCACCACCAGTGCGTCCGCGCCCTCCAGCGTCTCCTCCGGGCTGTTACAGAGCACCAGATCGGCGCGCGAGCCGTAGAGCCGGGCGGCCTCCTCCATCGCTGCAGGGTCGTAGGCACGCACCTGGGCGCCAGCCCGCCATAGGGCCTCCAGCAAGTTGCGGCTAGGCGCCTCCCGCATGTCGTCGGTGTTTGGCTTGAACGCCAGTCCCCACAGGGCGAAGGTGCGGCCTTCCAGCCGTCCGTCGAAGTGCCGCTGAATCTTGTCGAAGAGCACGTCTTTCTGGCGTCGATTGACCGCCTGCACTGCATTCAGCAGCTCAGCCTGGTAGTCGACACTGCGGGCCGTGCGCTCCAGCGCTTGAACGTCCTTGGGAAAGCAGGAGCCCCCGTAGCCGCAGCCGGGGTAGATGAAGTGGTAGCCGATGCGCGGATCCGAGCCGATGCCGATCCGAACCCGCTCGATATCGGCGCCCACCTTCTCGGCGAGGTTGGCGAGCTCGTTCATGAAGCTGATCTTGGTCGCCAGCAGCGCATTGGCGGCATACTTGGTGAGCTCCGCAGAGCGCACGTCCATGACGAGCAGCCGGTCGCGGTTGCGGTTGAACGGGGCGTAGAGCACGCGCAAGAGCTCCCCGGTGCGAGGATTGTCCGTGCCGACAACGATCCGGTCAGGCTTCATGAAGTCGTCTATCGCGGCCCCTTCCTTGAGGAATTCCGGGTTTGACACCACATCGAACTCTAGCGCGGCGGCCCGCTCCCCCAGGGCCCCCGAGATGGCCTCTCGCACACGGTCGGCGGTGCCGACGGGCACGGTGGATTTGTCGATGACCACCCGATATTCGGTCATGTGCTGCCCGATGCTGCGTGCGACGGACAGCACGTGCTTGAGGTCTGCGGATCCGTCCTCGTCGGGCGGGGTGCCAACTGCGATGCACTGGAACAGCCCGTGGGCCACGCCGGCGGCCACATCCGTGGTGAACGCAAGGCGTCCCGCCTCCACGTTCTTGTGCACCAGCTCTTCGAGTCCCGGCTCGAAGATGGGGATCTCCCCTTGCTTGAGCCGCTCCACCTTGACCGCGTCGACGTCCACGCATAAGACGTCGTTGCCAACCTCTGCGAAGCAGGTCCCGGTGACCAGTCCAACGTATCCTGAGCCAAAGATCGTGACTTTCATCCATTCACCCCAGATAAGACGTGATAGCCGCGCCGCGGCACACCGGCGGCGGGCTACCGGCCAAGTCCCCTTGGGGCGCCAAGCCTAGCAGATCCGCCGGAGGGCCGTCATCCCGACATCGTGCCAGCGTCCAGTGATGGCCGCGGGCTTGGGGGCCCTCCCACAGCGCCGTCGGCGGCGCTCGGCGCTTGACAGGGATGAGAGTGGTTGCGCACAATAGCTAGCTTACGTTCGCGGAGGGGTTCCCGAGCGGCCAAAGGGGGCAGACTGTAAATCTGCTGGCACTGCCTTCGGAGGTTCGAATCCTCCCCCCTCCACCAGACAGCGTGGCGCGCCGGCTGGTGTTGGGCCGGGCATCGGCTGGAAAGCGCGGCGGGTGTAGTTCAATGGTAGAACCTCAGCCTTCCAAGCTGATGACGTGGGTTC
>CAYQDX010000410.1:0-3435 GCA_964416345.1 uncultured Ectothiorhodospiraceae bacterium | reverse complement strand
GCGCTCCGGCAGGGGCACGACCCGGTCCTTCTCCCCCTTCCCGCTACGCACCGTGATGCAGCGATAACCGAAGTCGATGTCCTTCACCCGCAGGCGCACACACTCCATCAAGCGCATCCCCGTCCCATACAGCAGCCCGGCCATCAGGCCGTGCTGTCCCTGCATCTTGACCAGCAAAGCCTTGGCCTCCGCCCGTGTCAACACCACCGGCAGGCGCCGGGGACGCCGGGCACGGCTGAGATGCAATCCCTTTAGCGGCCGCCCCAGCACCTGCTCGAACAGGAACACCAGCGCGTTCAGCGCCAGATTCTGGGTGCTGGCCGCCACCTTGCGCTCCACCGCCAAATGCTCTAAGAATGCTTAAACGTCCGCGCCCCCGAGCTGCTCCGGCGGACGCGGGCCGCAGAAGCCCAGGAAGCGACGGCACCAATCGACATAGGACTGTTCGGTGCGTATGGAATACTGCTTGGCACGGACCGCGCGGGCCGTCCGCGCCAACACCCCCGCCGAATCCACGCACCTGCCCGGCGCCGGGCCCTGCGGTGGTGGCCCTTCCCGGGCAAGCGTCGGGTGGGCGGGCTCCAGCTCTCGGGCACCCTCGCGCCAGTACCCCCAATCCACCTCCCGGCCGGCCGGGGTATCCGCCAGATCGACCAGCAAGAGCTGCACCGCATCCACCAGCTGCCGGAACTGCCAGTCCGCAAGCTGGCCCTCCCGGGCGACTTTGTCGAAGAAGGCGTTCACCGCCGCGGGAGCCAGGGAGCGCACCGGTGTGCCCCCCATCTCGCCCAGGAAGCCCTCTACCCGCGCGACATACCCGCGTCGCGCCGCCGGAGGGACCTCCTTCCTATCCAGCAGGTCCAGATACTGGTGCCAGTGGGAGCGGCTGCCGGATCCGGTGCGACGTGCGGGCGGGGACTCGTTGGAGTTAGGCACAGCGGTCCATTACGGTGCTAGACAACACGATGTCTAGCAGGCCAACATCCCCTTGCTGTCTAGTAAACTGTTAGCGCTTGGCAGCTGAAGAAACGTTATGAATACAGATAAGAAAGAAAATCCAGAAGCTACCCGATTGCCGAAGGAATTTGTTGATCGGCTGACGAGACCCTTTGTGCGTTTCTTGCACATTGAGTCAGCTGGTGGGGCTATTCTTCTGTTGTTCACTGTTCTTGCACTCGTTCTATCCAACTCACCGTGGGCCGATGCTTTCGAACACGCCTGGGAGACACAGGTAGGTCTTCATGTTGGTTCGGTTGAATTAGCCCGCTCGCTGCGAGAGTGGATCAACGATGGACTGATGACGCTGTTTTTCTTTCTTGTCGCATTGGAGCTCAAGCGGGAGTTGATTCTCGGGGAGTTGAAGAAGCCTCGCATGGCCGCGCTATCCATAGCAGCCGCTCTAGGCGGTATGATCGTTCCCGCTACGATATATCTCGCATTGCAATCAGGACAACCCGGTCAGGATGGTTGGGGCACGGTCATGGCAACAGACACGGCATTTGTTATCGGTTGCCTCGCACTGCTTGGCTCGCGTATCCCTCTTAGCTTACGTGTGTTTATGTTGTCTTTGGCGATCGTTGACGATATCGGTGCCATTCTTGTCGTCGCCATCGGCTACAGTAGTAACATTGTCTGGTGGCCATTGGTGGTGGCTGGGATTGGCGTAGGAATTATACGCGCCATGGCAAAGCTCGGTTTTCGTGGTTTTCCGCTCTACATACTGGTGGGTGGGCTCATCTGGCTCGCAGTGGATGCGTCCGGAATCCACGCTACCATCACTGGTGTGATACTCGGCCTGATGACTCCAGCGCGTCGATGGGTCAGCGACGAGCGATTGTACGCAATATTGGGGCAGGTTATTGCACATCCAGCCAGCAGCGAAAGCAGCAGGGACACGACAGATCGACACACATTACAAATGGCCGAAATTGCCGCGCGTGAAACGCTGTCGCCAGTGGAGCGCCTGGAGATCGCGCTACATCCCTGGGTGGGCTTTGTGATTATGCCGCTGTTTGCTTTTTCCAACGCGGGGTTGCCGCTCACATTAGATGAACTTGGCAGTTCGATCACCGTGGCGATTGTCTCAGGTTTCGTCCTTGGTAAGCCTGCTGGTATTCTGTTGTTCAGTTGGCTGGCTCTACGCTTACACATTGCGATTCGCCCCCCGGAACTCAGTTGGCGGTTGCTGGCAGGCGGCAGCTTACTCGCCGGAATCGGTTTCACCATGGCGCTGTTTATTGCGAACCTGGCTTTCGACAAGAGCCTCATTGACAGCGCCAAGCTGGGAATTTTCCTCGCATCCGTGTTTTCTGCAGTGGCGGGGCTTGCACTTTTGAGGTGGTTGCCTGCCCGTGGAAGAACTTCTGAAGTGGGTCACGAATGAGTGGTCATTCATACGAGCATAAAGCAATGACAAAGGCGTAGCCCGTGTTGCCAAATTTGGCGCTAACAATCGCATGCACTCGGACAGCAAAAAGCGCCGCTCCTCGTTCCTCGTCGCTCTGCATTTTGCTTCCGGTGATGCGGAGCGTTAGCGCGGAAAAGGAAAGCTGTCGCCATCCGCGGCCAATAATTGCAGGGTCTCGCGGTGAAGTAAGAAAGCTTGGTGCAAACCGGAAGGCCGAATAGGAGCCACAGCAAAAACCGTACCATGCTGAAGCGAGAAAGCCCGAAAGCAATCAAACGGCCCAAAAGGGAGCTAAACGAGCACGTACGATTAGAGCTTGCGTGCATATTTCAACTGTTGTGCTGATTTTGTACCTCAAACTGAAGGAGTCATGGCATGAGTATAAACAAGAAATCCAACATTATTGTAACGGTTCTTGCTGCCATATATTGTGTAATGTTTGCTTCGGTCAACGCTATGGAATATGGCGTTGACCGGCCTGGTGGTGACTACAAGAATTTCAACTTGAAAAAAGGTGATCCCAATTATTGCCGGTCGGCCTGCATGGGTGAACTGGCCTGCAAAGCCTGGACTTTCGTCCGACCGGGCCATCAGGGACCGACAGCGCGCTGCTGGCTAAAGAACACCGTTCCAGCTTCAAAGAATGCTCCTTGCTGCATCTCTGGCGTTAAGAAGATGACGAGCAGCATCGAGTACGGTGTCGACAGACCGGGCATGGACTACAGGGATTTCAATATCAAGAATGATCCACTAGTCTGTCAGAATCGCTGTCTAACCGAAGCTAATTGCAGAGCTTGGACGTTTGTAAGGCCCGGACATCAAGGCCCCAACGCTCGTTGCTGGTTGAAAACCGCGGTTCCCGCTGCGAAAAACGCTCCCTGTTGCGTCTCTGGAGTGAAGAAATAATGGCTGGGGATGAAGGCGTTTGTACAAATTCAAAAGCATCATCATCTACTACCATCAATTTGTAGAGCTAATCGGGTCGCCGGGGGCTTTTATCCCCCGGCTCCCACAGCACCCCGCATGCG
>CAYQDX010000409.1:0-3440 GCA_964416345.1 uncultured Ectothiorhodospiraceae bacterium | reverse complement strand
TGGACGGAGATCGAAGAATTCGGCAAGTCCAACGCGGGGTGGTTTCGCAAGTTTCTGAAACTCGACAATGGCATCCCCTGGCACGAGACCTTCGCAGGGGTATTCTCGCAGAGTTCTCCGGCGGCCTTTCAGGAGCGGTTCAGGGCCTGGATCGAATCGGTTCGAGAGGCTTACGAGGGCGAGGAAATCCTCGCCCTCGAGGGTAAGTTCCTGCGCCGTTCACACCATCGCAAGCGCGGTCAGGGAGCACTGCACATGGTGCGCGCCTGGGCGGTGAACAACCGCCTCGTGCTCGGACAGCGGGCAACTGCGGCAAAATCCAATGAGATCACCGCCATTGCCGAACTGCTCGAGACGCTGATGCTGCGCGGCTGTATCGTGACCATCGAGGCCATGGGCAGTCAGAAGGCGATCGCCGAGAAGGTCGTGGATCAGGGCGGTGACTACGTGCTAGCCCTCAAGGGCAACCCGGGCATCCCTGCGAGCAGGTGGAGGAGGCCTTTATCGATGCCTACGCCCGAAACTACGAAGGGCTGGACAGCGATTACTATGAAACCGTGGCGTGTGGGCATGGCCGTTGCGAGAGGCGCCGCTACTGGACGCTGGGAGAGCTCGAGGGCATCGATCGAAAGGATTAAGTGGCAGAAGCTCAACGGGGTCGGCATGGTGCAATCGATCCGCGAGCAGGACGGACACACCAGCAGCGAGTACCGCTACTACATCGCCAGCATCGGTAACGATGCCCAACGCTTCGCCCAGGCGGCTCGTGGTCATTGGGGCGTGGAGAACGATCTACACTGGAGCCTGGACATTTCTTTCCGTGAAGACGAATCGCGCATTCGAGAGCCTCAAGCCGCGGAAAATTTCACAGTCCTGCGTCATATCGCACTGGCGCGATTGAAGAACGAAAAGACTTTGAAACGTGGCATCAAGACCAAGCCTCTCAAAGCGGCCTGGGATGAAAGGTAGCGCGCCAAGCTGCTCTTTGACTTGGCCTAATGACGGGATCGGATCGCATATTATGACTACCGCATATTAGCAACACTTGATGCATTTGCCCTGGCCCCAGGAGGCTTCGCAGGGGTAGAGTTCGTTTTCCGGCAGTTTGCAGGACTGCAGGTGTCTGTTCCTCCGGCAGGCCTCTCTGCAGCGTGCGACAACGGTATATGCTTCGTGACACCGTAGAACAGGTGTTACATGAGGCGACACGACAAGTCACGCCGGTTGAAGTCGATGGCATTAGATACTTGACGGCCACCGAGGTCTTGGCCGACCTGCAGGTGAGGCGGCAGACGCCGTGGCGCTGGCGCCAGGAGGGCAAGGTGCCCGCCGGGCACAAGTTCCGGAGTCGCCAGGTGGGGTTCAACCCGGAAGAGGCCGCGATGATCCGTGAGTACGCCAATCGGATAGATCCCATTGAAACCGGCAGTCCGGCCCGGCTCGGGTTATTCGACGGTCGCCGGGCGCAGGGGAGGGATGGGGCAGTGGAACGGAAAGCGGTAGTGTTGCTCTCGGGCGGCCTGGACTCGACCACGGCGCTCGCCATTGCGCAGGCCAAAGGCTTCAGTCCCTATGCCTTGTCGTTCCGTTACGGTCAGCGCAACCAGGTGGAGCTGGACGCGGCGCACCGTGTCGCCCTGGCCATGGGCGTTGCGCAGCACGTGGTGGCCGACGTCGATTTGCGGATGTTCGGGGGCTCTGCGCTGACTTCCGACCTGGAAGTCCCTAAGGCGCGAAGCCGCGTCGAGATGGGAGAGGGCATCCCGGTCACCTATGTGCCCGCGCGCAACACCATCTTTCTCTCCTTCGCCTTGGCCTGGGCGGAGGTGCTGGAGGCCGCCGACATCTACATCGGGGTCAATGCCCTGGACTACTCGGGCTACCCTGACTGTAGACCCGAGTACATTGAGGCCTACCAGCGCATGGCCAATCTCGCCACCAAGGCCGCGGTCGAAGGCCGGCAGCCGTTGCGGATTCATACGCCGCTGATTCAGCTCACTAAGGCGGAGATCATCCGCAAAGGCGTGGCGCTGGGTGTCGACTATGGTCTGACCAGCAGTTGCTACGACCCGTCTCCCGAGGGTCGGCCGTGTGGGGCATGTGATTCGTGCCAACTACGGGCCAAGGGTTTCGCCGAAGCAGGCATTGCCGACCCGTTGGCGACGAAGTTCGCCTCGGCCACCTGATGGACTCCCTCTACCATGTTGCGGCAGTACCTTTCGAGGCCGCCCGGCAGGTGCACATTCTGCCCGCTGGGCACCGGTCCCGGCGCCTTCATGGCCATAGCTTCCTGGCGCGGGTGCGGGCCTTGCTGCCGCCTGACTGGGCGAGGTTCCCCGGCGCGGAGACCGACCAGCTGCGGAGCGCCCTTGCCGATTGTGTGTCCCGCTTGGACTACAACCTCCTGAACACTCACCTTGAGGTGCCGACCGACGAGAATCTGGCCCGGTGGGTCAGGGAATGTCTCAAGGTGCCTGACGTTCAGGTAGTGGGTGTGCAGAGCACCCGCGACGAAGGCGCCGACCTCGACCAGGACAACCACGTGCACGTGTGGCGTCGATTCCGCTTCGAGGCCGCCCATTAGCTGCCGAACGTCCCCGCTGAACATAAGTGCGGGCGCATGCACGGACACGGGTTTGAGGTCATTCTGCATGCCGACCAGGACCTGCGCGGCGGCGACATGGGGGTGGACTTCGATCGGCTCGAAGCTCTCTGGGCGCCGTTCCAGGAGGAGCTGCACCTGGCCTGCATGAACGACATAGCCGGTTTGGAGAACCCCACCAGCGAGATGCTGGCGAGCTGCTGGCTGTGGAGTCGCCTCAAGCCCGCCTTGCCGGAGCTGTCCTGGGTCACGGTCTATGAGACGGCCACGGCCGGCTGCCATTACGACGGCACCCACTACCGCATCTGGAAGGAGTTCCGCTTCGAAAGCGCGCTGGCGCTCGTCCGGGCGCCCCAAGGCGATCACCGGCGTTGCCTACATGGCCCAGCTACCTGGCCCGCCTGCACCTTTCGGCGCCGCTCGATGCGGTCATGGGGTGGACCGTCGACTACGGTGACGTCTCGGAGCTGTTCAGGCCCATCTACAAGCAGCTCGACCACTACCAATTCAACGGGCTGGCGGGGCTCGAAGACGGCAGCGTGGCCTCCGCCGTTCGCTGGATCCGCCACAGCATGGCCGATGTTCTCCCTCAGCTCGATCGGGTCGACCTCTACGAGACCCCGGGCTGCGGCGCGGTGCTCTCCTGGGGACCCCAAGGGCCGGCATTGCCGGTGTAACTGGCCGGCATGACGTACTTGGTCAAGGAGGTCTTCTACACCCTGCAGGGAGAAGGCGCCAACACCGGTCGTCCCGCCGTTTTCTGCCGCTTTACGGGCTGCAACCTGGCCCAAAGTAGGCGAAGCTACCACCAGGTGCCACATAAGGAAACGCTGATGTA
>CAYQDX010000408.1:0-3477 GCA_964416345.1 uncultured Ectothiorhodospiraceae bacterium | reverse complement strand
TACCTGGCTACGAACCAGGGGGTCGGGAGTTCGAATCTCTCCGGGCGCGCCAAATCTTCAAGGACTTATTGCTCAGCGCCGGGAAGACGCCAAGAATGAGTCACCAATAAGTCACCAGGGTGCAAGGGCTCGGGGTGGCTATGCTCCCTCGGGTGCAAAGGCCTCGAAAGCGCCCCGCCTCCCCACGCCCTCGTCGACGAGTAGGCGCTGCTCCACCACGGTCTCGTCGACGCGCTGCTCCACCACGCCCGCCTCGACGAGGGGGCGCTGCTCTGCATGGGCTCGGGGCAGCTCGGCTCCTGGGGGCTCTGAGGCGGTCTGGTGGTGGTGCAGGTGTCCGGCTGGATGTCCACCTCCCACCCGCAGCCGGCGGGGGTGGACGGGTGTCTCGGTTCAGTGGATGTCCGCCACCAGGTGGTCGGCACTCAGGGCACTGCAGGGCCTCACGGGCGGTCAGGCGGGCTACCGCTCTTTCTCGAACTGGCAGGTCGATTTACTTCAGAGGCGTCCAGAGTGTTTGGACCAGCCTTTTCAACCCTGCGCAGTCCCACTCCGGCAACGCCGACAGCAGCTCCGGGCAGAAGTTTCTCGGCTGCACCGACGGCTCCAGTTCCTATTCGTAGCTGTACTATTAGGTCGTAGAGCCCTTCTTTGTATTTGTAATGCTTGATCAGAAGGGTGGTCAATTCCCTGAGTTCCATTGAAACCTCTGTGAATGCGCCTTCGATCTTTGTGGGTTCGTTGGTAGTGGTCATACGAGGGTTCTTCCCATCGTGGTTCCTCTGATGCCGCCGATGTAAACGATCTGAACTGGTCCTCTGGAGCACTGATCGCCACATGGACGTGATGGCTGACCTCAGCTGAATTGGACAGGAATGAGTAAATTGCTTTGACGACGATGTCGTTCAAAGACACATCTTCTTCGACGGCCCGCAAAGCTGCTGCTCGATGCAACTCGGGAGGAATCCTGACGTTGAATTGGCCCCGAAATGGCTTTTCAGGCTCCCGATTTAGAAGTTTGCAGGTCTCAAGGTAGTCGCCTACAGCCGTTTCAAACTCTTGCTGCAGATTCTCGGGGGACTTCGCTACATAAGTGACCAAGTCCTTGATATACAGAATCTTGCCGCGACAAATCCTCCGAGCCATATCTAGCTCAGCAGTGCCTTCGTAACCCTTATATTTGAGAATATCCACGCTAGTTCTCGACAAACCCGAAGGTTTTGAGGTGTTCAACTACGTCGCGAATGCAGCCCTTGTCTACATCGGGGGAGGGATGTGGCTCGTGGCAGATTACCAGTGCGCCCTCCTATGGCACAAAAACCTAGGCCATAATAGAGCGTTAACTCGATTTTGTCCGGCCATGTCTTAAGTCACCTTCGCAACCCATCGCTGCCAAAATCAGTATATGGATGTCTATACTTCGCCTGGTGCGCCTCGGAGATACCGGCAGCGCCACGCGCCGGGTCGCGGCACGCACTGAGTTCGATGCCGCGCACTGGGCGCTCATCCAGAAGCTCGCGAGCCCAGAGGGCAAGCGTCTCGTCCTCGTCGGTGGGAGCGCCCAGCAGCCCACGGTGGAGATTGCCCATGAGGCGCTTGTCACCGCCTGGCCGCATTTCCAGAACCTGCTGCAGGCGGTGGCAGAGGAGAAGCGCATTCTCGATATGCTCATCCCCCGAGCGCAGGCGTGGGCACAAAACGATCCGAGCGCGCGCGACAAGCGCCTCGCCGCGGGTGCCGACCTGGAGATCTTCGCGGCGCTGGCAGACCGGCATGCGGCCTGGCTTTCGGACGACGAGCGCGCGTTCGTCGAGGCGTCACGGGCATCCGAAGAGCGGAGGCAGCGGCACGAGCGCCTCATGACCCGCACCCTGCAAGGCATCGCCGCCACGTTGCTGGTCGCCTTCGTCGTAAGCGGGTGGATGGGATGGCGCGCGATGGAGGCTGAGAGCAAGGCTAGCGCCGAGGCGAAGGCCGCTCGCGCGAATGAGAGCCGCGCACTGGCGGCACTCTCGGAAACTGCATCCAACGAACATCGTTACCTCGACGCGGTCAAGCTGGCCCTCGCGGCCTGGCCGCGCACCGCCAATAGGGACCGGCCGGAACTGCGCGCGACGATCAAAGCCCTCGGAAAGGCACACTCCCTTCAGCGGCTCACGGTTCCGCCGCTGCACCACGAGGACAGCGTGTCGGGCGCCGCCTTCGCACACGACAGTTGTCCGGCTTACTGGCCGGTCCCCAACCGGTCCTCAAGAAGAGTAACGGCTACATGGTCCAACCGTGACTTCGATGGAAATGCGGTGGCATGGCTCGGTCGGTCGAGCCTCGTCTTCGCACAAACCCGGACCACCTATCGCCGCACACTGCATTCACGGAATGACTGCTATCGGCCGAAAACGTACGCTGGCCGGGCGTGTGGGCGACATCCGCAGGAAGCGCGAGGGGGTAAATCTGTAGAGGTTGTATAGACGATCCACTACGGTTTGGCCTCTTTTCTTAAGAGCCAATGGCCGTACTCCATGCGCCCGGTACGAAGCATGTTGTATATGGGCGTGTCCGGTGCACCTACGAAATTTGCCATCAGCCGCCGCGCGATAGGCGGTACCTTCTTACTGATCATGGCCGTTCTCTGCTCCGCCACCTGCTTGAGCGCCTGCATAACCTGCTCGTTTAGCACCTCGTTGTGCACGGTCTTCATTCCACAAGTCGCGATGTCCTTCCTAAGCCGTGCCATACCGACCGTCGTCCGCAGATCGCAAAACGCCAGGTATCCGCCTGGACGCAGAACGCGCACAACCTCACTGAGAAATCGCGCCATATCGGCATAGCAGTGGGACGACTCGACATTGACTACCACGTCACGACTTGCCGCACCCAAGGGTAAGACTTCGGCTTGTCCCACCTCGAAGCTCAGTCCCGGTGCTTGGTGCTTTGCTCGGCAACGGGCCACAGCCACGGGGGAGAGATCGATGCCAATCAGTGAAAGCGGTTTGTATCGAGCTGCAAGAAATGCCGCACCACCGCCACGACCGCACCCGACTTCGAGCACGTCCTTCTCAGCTAGATCAATTCGACTGACGACGTGATCATACAGCTGCAGTGGATAGCGAAAGGGCTCATCAGCCCAATCCAGCTCGAGGTACTGTTGGTTTTCAAGAGGCGGTACATAGCCGTAATTCATCAATAGTAGATCGCCATCGCTGTCCGACCGTGCCAGCAGATCGTACCACCAGCGCCACAACCGATGGCGAAGCAAAGGCACTCCCGCAAGGGCAACCAACCCGTATCCGAGAATGCTAGTTTGTTTGCGCATGATCGGGGTCTAGGCAGCAGTTGTCCGTGAGCTTCAACAAACCGCGCATGCCGAGGGACATTGCGATTCAACGCAGCAGCGACCAACAGCAGTTGTCGACCCACAGCCGCCATTGGCATCGAAGACCTGAGCGGCCGCAGTCGGACTCAGACCGGACATTCGGA
>CAYQDX010000407.1:0-3478 GCA_964416345.1 uncultured Ectothiorhodospiraceae bacterium | reverse complement strand
CAAGATGAGCCTCATCGCTATGCGCAAGCTGAAGTTCTGCTAGGGCGCTAGTACTCCATCCAGGTGATAATTACGGATACGCAACTATCACCTGGATGGAGTACTAGACGTGGTCCGTGCCATGCCGGAGGCCCTGGACGGCACCCTGATGGGGCTGTGCGCCTGCGGCGCGTGTTGATTACACTCGTGACCCGGTGCCTCCGCCGGATGCACGGCAGGTGTCTCATCCATGGCGCCGGTCCAGCGGGCAGGCGTTGACATGGACCGACACCCCTGCAAAATGGAACATTCCCCTTGGGTCCATCGGAGGCGTCGGATGCGCGCTCGCACCGGTCATCTTGTCAAACGCCTACTAGGCCTGCTTTCGCGGGTGCAGCCGCCTGCCGCGGAGGTCCCGGAGAGCGGCGGTCCCGCGTCGGGGCCGAAGAGCCGGCCCGACGGCGATCGAATCGTGCACCCGCCGGCCCTGGGGGGACGCGCCATCGAGATCGACGCACTCGACAGTCTGGGGCTGGCCGGAGGCGGGGATTTCGAGCCGGAGGAGACGGCGCTGTGCCGGGCGCTGGTGAGCCCCGGACAGCGCTGTCTGGACGTGGGCGCCAACATCGGCTACTTCACCGTGCTGCTGGCCGAGCTGTGCGGATCCCGGGGACGGGTCATGGCCTTTGAGCCCGACTCCGAGAACTTCCGGATCCTGTCGCGCAACTGTGCGCCGGAGGTCACCGGGGGCCAGGTCCTGCTCAGGCAGGCGGCCCTCGGTAAGGACGCGGCCACGGCCCGGCTGTTCATGGGCAAGGACAACATGGGCATGCACCGGCTCTACCCTTCGGTATGCTGCAAGGACGATTGGCACGAAGTGCCGGTGCTGGCAGGGGATTCTCTAGACCTGGGACCGGTGGATTTCATCAAGATCGACATCGAGGGCTACGAGCCGGCGGCCCTGGAGGGCCTCGCCGGCACCATTTCGGTCTCACCGCAGATTCGGATCATGAGCGAGCTCTCGCCGCTCTCCATGCTGGAGGCAGGCTTCTCTCCGACGGACTTCGTCCGCCGCATGCTGGGACTGGGACTGCAGCCTTGGGGCAGGTCGGCGGATGGCTGGGCGCCACTGAATCTGCAGCTGCTGCTGGCGGATCTGAGCACGACCGAGACCATCGATGTCCCTTCCGTCGCACGGACGCTGCGCGGACAAAGCGTCGCGGCGGTGCTGCGGGCAGCCGCAGAGGCGCTGCTCGCCGCCGGCTACCGGCGTGCGGTGCTGGAAACCTTGCTCTGGGTCGGAGCGCATGCGGACGAGGACACACGCCGCCGCCTCGCCGTGGCCGAGCTGCTCGCAATGCCTGACCCGCCACCAGAGATCGAAACCAAACGCCTCCATTGACCTCCCGCATGGCCCTGCTACCGGGGAATCTCGGCCAAGGCCGCTCCCACAGAGCTGGCGTTCTACTTTGGCCAAGTGCCCTTTGTGGGAGCGGCCTTGGCCGCGATGCCTTTGGTCGGCAAGGGAAGGATTGGGGAATCGCGGGCAAGCCCGCTCCCACAGGGCCGGCTCCCTCACCTGTGGGAGCGGCCTTGGCCGCGATGCCTTTGCTCGGCGAGAGATGGATGAGTGAATCGCGGGCAAACAGGCTCCCACAGGACGGCGATTTCAGAGGTAGTCAGTCCAGAGTTAACATGGCCTCCACGCCTGCACCCCACTCCGCCACCCTGCGTCGAGGCCGGTTCTCGGAGCACGGCCGCGTATACCTTCTGACCATGGCCACCGAGGGGCGCCTGCCGGTGTTCCGAGATTTCGGGCTGGCACGGGCTGCTATTTGTGAGCTGGGTCGGTGCGATGCCCTGGGACTGACGGAGACTCTCGCCTATGTGCTCATGCCCGACCACCTGCATTGGCTGCTCGTTTGTGCCAAGGCGACCTTTCTGGGGCTGCCAGGCGATTCAAGTCCAACAGCGCCCGCGTCGTCAATCGGGCGCATGGTGTTCCCGGCGGGTGCCTGTGGCAGTCTGGCTTTCACGATCATGCCCAGCCGCGCGAGGAAGAGCTGCGCGATGTGGCGCGATATGTGGTGGCCAATCCGTTGCGCGCACGACTGGTGGCGAAGCTCGGGGATTACCCGCATTGGGATGCGGTCTGGTTTTGAGAAGAGTTGGTCCCTGCCGGCCCGGGTTTTGCGGAACAAGGAAGTCGGGACATGGTCGCGGTAGCCGCCTTTGTGGCAGCGGCCTTGGCGACGATAGGGCGGGGTCTTCAGTGCTTCGTCTTCGGTCCCGCGCGTTCCCGTGACACATGGCTGGTGTCTGGCTTCCCCCTTTTCAACGGAAAGCCAAGACTCCGCTCAATTGCGCCCCCAGGGGCTCCTTCGGTCCTCCCAATACACTGCTCCAGGCCGAGGTATCCCCGCTCTCGAAGCCGTCGCTCAATATCACGGTGGTGCTGTGGTCGTCGATGGTACCGATGCCGGTGTCGTCGCCCATGGTGGCATTGATCAGATTGCTCAGCGTCACCTGGAAAGTTTCGAGTTTTTCGACATGGGCATCACCCAGGATGTCCACCGGCACGTTGGCGCCGGTTGCGCCGGCCGGGATGGTCAGAGTGGCGGAGGCTGGCTGGAAGTCCATCCCGGCGGTGGCGGTGGTCAGGGTGGCCTGTGCGGTGCCTGAGCACAGGGTCGAGGAGCGTGCCTGCACGGCGCCGGGCGCCAGGATCCACGCTGCCGGGGTCGACGGCGAGCGTGCCACTATAGGATTATGGGCGCTCACCAGTTAAGGTGCGACGGCCTTTGCGGTGCTCAGCGGGGGCACGGTTACCGCCGTGCCAATCGCGCCCGAAGTCGCTGCCTACGATCCGCCGACGACTGTGCTCCAGGCCAAGGTGTCGCCACTTTCGAAGTCGTCGGTGAATATCGCCGCGGTGGGAGATTCGGTTCCGTAGACCACGTAGCTCTGCCCGCTGTATTGGCCGTTGGGGGAGGCCCAAGGAGCCCCGATGAGGACATCGTCGATGCCATCGCCGTTGACGTCTCCCGCAGCGCTGACCGAGAAGCCTGCTTGGTCAGAACCGGCGGCGCCGTTCACCACGAAGCCCGCCGAGCCATCGCCGCCGCTGGCGGACCTCAGCGATAACAGGTCCAGCTCCGCGGCAAAACCCGTGCTCTTTCCGTAGACCACGTAGCTCCGCCCGCGGAAGCCTCCGCCATGAGGTGCCCCGATGATGACATCGGCGATGCCATCTCCGTTGACGTCCCCCGCGTCGCTGACCGAGTTGCCCGCGTAGTCATGTGCGCCGTTCAGCACGAAGCCCGCCGAGCCATTGCCGCCGTTGGCGGATTTGAGCCCTGAGAGCTCCAGCTCGGCGGCAAAGCCCGTGCTCTGGCCGAAGACCACGTAGCCCTGCCCGCTGTCGCTGACGATAGTGTCTCCCCTAAATGCCCCGATGATGACATCGTCGATGCCATCGCCGTTGACGTCCCCCGCAGCG
>CAYQDX010000406.1:0-3507 GCA_964416345.1 uncultured Ectothiorhodospiraceae bacterium | reverse complement strand
TTGCTGGTCTCAAACAGGATCAGCCCCGCCATCAGCAACACGAACATCGCGGACATGGCCAGCGAAAGGCCCGGCATTTCGAGAAAAACCGCGGCCAGGCCGGCAAGAAAGCCAACCAGAATACCAACCATCAGGAAGCCGCCCATGAAGCTGAAGTCCTTACGGCTGGCCAGCACATATCCCGACAGGCCCAGAAAGATCAGACCGGTGCCGCCCATGGCGGTCATCACGATCTGGCCGCCGTTGGCCAGGCTGAGGTAGGCACTCAGAATCGGCCCCAGCGTGTAACCCATGAAGCCGGTCAGTGCAAAGACGAAGACCAGACCGAGTCCGCTGTTGCGGAACTTCGCCGTTGCAAACAGCAGGCCGAAATAGCCGACCAGTGTCAGCAACAAACCGGGATGCGGCAGGTTCAGGGCCATCGACAGACCCGCCGTTGCCGCGCTGAACAGCAGGGTCATGGACAGCAGGCTGTAGGTGTTGCGCAGGACCTTGTTGGTAGCCAGCGCGCCCGCCCCGGTCGCGGTGGCGGGCTTCAGGATCGATGTGTTCATGTTCATATCTGTCTCCTTCGTGGACAATGTGTAGACAATCGGCTCAGGCGATGTCCTGTGACAACACCCCGTTCACCGGGCTGTGCACCCGGGTCCGATGGCGCTCGCGCCGAAGCTGACGCATCACCGTGCGCCCGGCACGGGCCGCCGCCCGGTTGATCGCGACGTACAGGTCGGCCTCGGTATCCTCGACGACCACGGCCTGGCCCGGCAGCATCACCTCGAGCTGGCAGCGCTTGTCGTTCCCGCCACGGGGCCCGTTGATGTCCGAGAGCCGCACCAGGATGCGCCTGACATGCCGGTTGCACGTACTGAGCGCAAAAGCCAGCCGCCGCTCGATATGGGCGCGCATGGCGCGAGTCAGGGAAAAATTCCGTGCCTGTATTTCAATTTGCATGGTCACCTCCAAGCTGGGTTAATCTTTGGACACGACCACAGCGTAACCCCGGTTGAAACTAAGTAATAGTCGAATATACTTGATAAACTGTTCGACTAATTCGATGTGTCAGCGCGCCATGATCAATTACAAGCACCTGCACTACTTCTGGGTCGTGGCCAAGCAGGGCGGGATCGCACGCGCGAGCGAGCGCCTGCACCTCACGCCTCAGACCATCAGCGGACAAATCAGCCTGCTGGAGAACAGCATCGGGGCAGCGCTGTTCAGCAAGGCGGGGCGTGGTCTAGAGCTGACCGAGACGGGCCGGATGGTGTTGAGCTATGCCGACGAAATATTCTCCGTGGGCGGCGAGCTCGAGGACGCGCTGCGCAACCTGGCACCGAACCGGCCGATGGTCTTCAAGGTCGGCATTGCCGATGTGGTTCCCAAGACAATTGCCTACCGCCTGCTTGCACCCGCACTTTCCCTTCCCGACCCGGTGCGCATCATTTGCCGCGAAAACAACCTGGCGAGTCTGCTGGCAGAACTCGCCGTGCACCGGGTGGACATGGTGATCGCGGACGGTCCGATCCCGTCTGGCATCAACGTGCGCGGCTTCAACCACGTGCTTGGCGAGTGTGGCATCAGCTTCCTCGCCGTGCCGAACCTTGCCCGACCGCTGCGCAAGGCATTCCCGCACAGCCTCAACGGTGCACCGCTGCTGATACCCAGCGAGACCAACCTCGTGCAGGCGAAGCTGATGCACTGGTTCGACAGCCGCCGCATCTACCCGCGGATCGTCGGGGAATTCGACGACAGCGCCCTGATGAAAGTGTTTGGCCAGGCCGGTGCCGGCATCTTTATCATACCGACCCCCATTGCCACGGAGGTGGCGAAGCAATACGACGTGCGCATCATCGGCAGCACGGACGAGGTGCGTGATCAGTACTATGCGATCTCGGTCGAACGCCGGATTTCGCACCCTGCCGTTTCTGCCGTCACCGAGGCCGCGCGCGAATGGCTGAAGTGAGCACCGATACAACAATCTGCCACCGCTGACCGCGGTTCAGGTTCCGAACCGCGATTTGCTGCCCACCATTCGCACAACATCTTGTGCGTATTGCGCTCTGAGATGCCGACCCCGGGTCGGGATTGAATGGCGGGTTGGTACTTCTAATGCGATGTAAGCTTCGCTGAAAAAAAGAAGCCCGGTCAATAATGACCGGGCTTTGAATTTACGGAGACGAATACGTGATGTATTCGATGGATAGTAACTTACTACCCTCCTGCATACCGATCACTTACGGATTCAGATTTCAACCTGATTCCCTCTGTTGTCCATTCCACGCGTTCATTCAGTACCCGGTGTGGAACGCCCGATGTCATTAAGCTTGTTTTGCAGCTTCAAACCCTCGAGTTTGTCGAAAGGCAAACTGACAAAGAGCTTGATCCGGTTTTCGAGCACCAGGAAAGCATTCCGGAACGCCATCATGCGTTCCTTTTCGTCGCCGTTCACTGCAACGGGGTCGGAAACACCCCAATGCGCCGTGACCGGCTGTCCGGGCCAGGCCGGGCAGAGTTCTCCGGCGGCTTTGTCGCAAACGGTAAATATAAAGTCCATCCGGGGCGCATCCGGCGCCGCAAATTCATTCCAGTCCTTGCTACGCAGATGCTCGATTGGAAAACCCAGGCGCTGCAACAATTCCAGCGCCATCGGGTTCACACGCCCGGCGGGATGACTGCCTGCGCTAAATCCCTGGAATCGGCCCTGCCCCCAGTGGTTAAGCAGCGACTCACCAAAGATACTGCGTGCTGAGTTACCAGTGCATAAAAACAGCACATTGAAAACCTTCTCTGACATTGCGTAACTTCCTCGTCAGAATGAGAGTAAATGGTTTGACCCATTTCCCAGCCATTCAGCCTGGACTGGAGCTCACGGCGCCAAACCGTACCAATTCACATGGGAAAAACGACCCGGCATTTCGAGAAATTCGGTCACCGGCCATATTCGGCCATTCATATATACGTTACATCGTATATATTTGCAAGCATGTCGGCTCACCGAGTGAACAACGTCGAGTCAAGCCCAGGCAGGTCCAGGCCATTCGCATCCAGCTGCAGTACCGGAGACGAATACCCGGGTTGGCTATTTCAATCTCGCCATTGACGGCAAGCTGCGCAGACCTGGCGTCTCAGCTACTACAGAGCGCCTTCATCTTCTGGTAGGCCACCGTGGCCTCCTGTTCGGTGCTCGCTTTGAGCATGTCCTGCTTGGCAGCGGCACAATCGCCAGCCGCCTGCTGCTCCGCGGCATGGGCCTGCGGGTAGGTCGTCGCAGCCGATGGTGTATTGCACATCTGTGGATCCACCCGGCGCAGGTTGGCGTGCCGGCCCTGCTCTACTGCCACACAATCTCCCGCAACGAGGTCGTGCGCTTCCGACACGATCGACACGGTGTTGCCGTTGACCAGATGGATCGTGTACTGCTCGGCTTTGCCGGCCCGCTCCTTGGAGACCAGCGCGCCCAACAGGGCGCCGCCCACCGCGGCGAGCGCCTGGGTGCCAGCGGAGTAATGC
>CAYQDX010000405.1:0-3509 GCA_964416345.1 uncultured Ectothiorhodospiraceae bacterium | reverse complement strand
CGCAGGGAGGGCGTAGCCCGACCGTAGTCAGCGCCCAGACGAAGACGGGGTCCCGCGAGTGGGCCTGCACCACATCCAGGTGGGCCGGGCGGATGAGGTGGCCGCCCTGCTGCACGACATCGACAACATCGCCGACGGCGGCTCCAGCATCCGCTTCCTGATCGGCGAGTACGGCTCCGGCAAGACCTTCTTCCTCTACCTGACGTACACCATTGCGCAGGAGAGGCGCCTGGTCACCGCCCACGCCGACCTCAATCCGGACCGCCGCCTGCACGCCAGCGGCGGGCAGGCGCGCAGCCTCTATGCCGAGCTGATGCGCAACATCTCCACCCGCTCGAAGCCGGACGGCGGGGCCATGCCTAATATCGCAGAGCGCTTCATCACCGATGCACTCAAGCAGGCCAGGGAGCTGGACCAGACCCCGGAGCAGGCGATCGACGCCAGGCTCCACGCACTCGCCGAGATGGTCGGCGGCTACGACTTCGCCCTCGTCATCGAGGCCTACTGGCGCGCCCACGACAGCGGCAACGAGCGCCTCAAGGCCGATGCCGTGCGCTGGCTGCGCGGGGAGTTCACCGCCAAGACCGACGCACGCAAGGCGCTCGGCGTGCGCACCATCGTCGACGACGCCAACTTCTACGACCACTTGAAGCTGATGGCGCGCTTCGTGCGCCAGGCGGGCTTCGCCGGGCTGATGGTGGGCTTCGATGAGCTGGTAAACCTCTACAAACTCTCCAATGCTCACGCCCGCCGCTCCAACTACGAGCAGATCCTACGCATCCTTAATGATACGCTGCAGGGCTCGGTAGAGGGGCTCGGCGTGCTGATGGGCGGGACGCCCGAGCTCCTGATGGACCCACGCCGGGGCCTGTACTCCTACGAGGCCCTGCAGTTGCGCCTAGCGGAGAACAGCTTTGCGCGCGACGGCCTGAAGGACATGAGTGGCCCGGTGATTCGCCTGGCCAACCTCGCCCCGGAGGACCTCTTCATTCTGCTGACCAAGCTGCGCGACGTGGTGGCGATGGGGGAGCCGGAAGACTATCTGCTCCCGGACGAGGCCCTGCACGCCTTCCTGGAGCACTGCTCCAAATGCATCGGCGACGCCTATTTCCGCACCCCGCGCAACACGATCAAGGCATTCGTCGACCTTCTGACCATCCTCGACCAGAACCCCAACACCGCCTGGGAGGACCTGGTCGGCGGGGTCAGGCTGGAGGCGGACCAAGAGGCCGCGGCCGAGCCGGACGAGCTCGCGGGCGCAGACTCCGGCGACCAGGACGGCGGCCTGGCCGGCTTCAGGCTCTGAGCAGGTGGCGGGCGCCTTCGAGCTGCTCGCCCCGGCGGTCCAGCGCTGGATCTACCACCAGGGCTGGAGCGCCCTGCGCCCGGCCCAGGAGCGGGCGGTGGCACCGATCCTGGGCGGCGAGCACGACATGGTGATTACCGCCAGTACCGCCGCGGGCAAGACTGAGGCAGCCTTCCTCCCGATCCTCTCCCGCCTCGTCTCGACGCCCGAGGAGGACCAGGAGCAGGGCTGCGAGGTTCTCTACGTCGCACCGCTCAAGGCCCTGATTAACGACCAGTTCGACCGCCTAGAGCTGATGACCGCGGGCATGGACGTCGCGCCGTGCCGCTGGCACGGGGACGCGAGCCAGACTGCAAAGCAGCGCTTCTTGCGCCGGCCCGAGGGCATCCTCCAGATCACCCCCGAGTCCCTGGAGGCAATCCTGGTGATCCACGGCAACAAGATTGAACGCCTGTTCGCCACCCTGCGCTACGTCGTCGTCGACGAGCTGCACGCCTTCATCGGCAACGAGCGCGGACGCCAGCTCCAATCACTGCTGCATCGCATCGAGACCGGCATCCACCGCCGCGTGCCACGCATCGGGCTCAGCGCCACCCTCGGCGACACGAATCTCGCATGCCAGTTCCTGCGCCCGGATGGCGGCCTGGACACCGTGGTCATCCAGGAGCGCGGGGAAGGTCAGGAGATCAAGCTCCAGGTCAGGGGCTACTGCTCTCGGGTAGCTGAGCTCTTGCCGCAACTGGCGAATCAATCTGAGGAGACGGAGAGCGCGCCGAGCACGGCGGCGATCGCCGCCCACCTGTTCGCCACCCTGCGCGGCAGCAGCAACCTGATTTTCGCCAACCAGCGGCGAATGGTCGAAGAGCTGGCCAACCGCCTGCGTCGGCGCTGCGACCAGCTGCATCTGCCCAACGAGTTCTGGCCGCACCACGGCAGCCTGGCCCGCGACCTGCGCGAGCAGGTAGAGGCGGAGCTCAAGCGCCGAAGCCGTCCGGTCAACGTCGTCTGCACCTCCACCTTGGAGATGGGTATCGACATCGGCTGGGTGTCCAGCGTCGCCCAGGTCGGCGTGCCGCCGAGCGTCGCAGCGATGCGCCAGCGCCTGGGTCGTTCCGGGAGACGGGGCTCTGCCGCCGTGCTGCGCATCTACATCCAGGAGCAGGAGCTCGATCCCAAGAGCAGCATGGCCGACCGACTGCGGGTGGGGCTGGTGCAGACGATGGCAATGGTGGAGCTGATGCTCGAGGGCTGGATCGAGCCGCCCCGTCTCGAGGGCTTGCATCTCTCGACCCTAATCCAGCAGATCCTCTCTCTGATTGCACAGCACGGAGGAGCCATCGCCCCCGGGCTCTGGAAGGTCCTGTGCCAGACCGGCCCGTTCTCCAACATCGGCCAGGAGCGCTTCGTCGCCCTGCTGCGCCGGATGGGCAAGACCGGCCTGCTCGCGCAGAGTCCGGATGGCACCTTGCTGCACGGCGAGCTGGGCGAGCGCATCGTCAACCACTACAGCTTCTACGCCGCGTTCAAGACATCGGAGGAGTTCACACTGATGCATGGCTCGCGGCGCCTTGGCTCCATACCGATCGACCAGCCGCTCCAGGAAGGCAGCTACCTGGTTTTCGCCGGCCGCGGCTGGCTGGTGGAGTCCGTGGACACCGAGCGGCGGATCATCTCGCTGAAGCCGGCGGCCTCCGGCAACCCGCCGATCTTCGGCGGCTCACGTGGTCTGGTTCACGACGCCGTGCGAGCACGAATGCGCCGCATCTACGAATCCGACCATTTACCCGCCTACCTGGACCCCAGAGCGACCGATCTCCTGGCCGAGGCGAGAGAGGGCTATCGTCGACAAGCCATCGGCGACCGTGCTGTGCTTCGCGAGGGCAACGACCTCTACTGGTTCACCTGGCGCGGGGACCTCGTCAACGACACCCTGACAGCCCTGTTCGAGCACGCGGGTCTTACCGCTCGCAACGAGGGGCCCTTCGTCCGCGCCATCGACATCCGAGAGGAAACCGCGGCATGGCTGCTCGGCTGTATCGCTATCGAGCGAGAAATGACCGGAGAGCAGCTGGCCCGGGAGCTGCTGAACAAAGACGTGGAGAAGTACGACGGCTTCCTCGACCCGGAACTCCTCTCCTGCGGATTCGCCGCAAGCCGACTGGACCTGGCCGGCGCCCGCGAGTGGGCCGCATCGGTGCTGCAT
>CAYQDX010000404.1:0-3512 GCA_964416345.1 uncultured Ectothiorhodospiraceae bacterium | reverse complement strand
GCTGGCGCCACACGACCCCCATCATCTTCCGCGCCACGCCGCAATGGTTCATCAGTATGGAGCAGGCTCATCTGCGGCGCGACGCGCTGCGGGCCATCGGCGAGGTCAGGTGGATGCCGGACTGGGGACGGCAGCGCATCGCGGGGATGGTGGCGGGACGTCCGGATTGGTGCATCTCCCGCCAGCGCGCCTGGGGTGTGCCCATTGCCCTGTTCGTCGACAGGGAGACCGGCGAGCCGCATCCCGACAGCGTGCGCCTCATCGACTCGGTCGCGGACCGAGTGGAAAAGCGCGGGGTGGAAGCCTGGTTCGAGCTGGATCCGTCAGAGCTGCTGGGTACGGATGCGGCACGCTATGAGAAGGTGACCGACACGCTCGATGTGTGGTTCGACTCGGGTGTCACCCATGCCTGTGTGCTGGAGCGACGCCCCGAGCTCTCGCTGCCGGCGGATCTCTACCTGGAGGGCTCCGATCAGCACCGGGGCTGGTTCCAGTCTTCGCTGTTGAGCGCCGTGGCCATGCGCGGCACGGCCCCCTACAAGGCGGTGTTGACACACGGCTTCACCGTGGATGCCAAGGGGATGAAGATGTCCAAGTCCCAAGGCAACGTGGTCGCGCCCCAGACTGTCGTAAACAACCTGGGGGCCGATATGCTGCGTCTGTGGGTGGCGGCTACAGACTATCGGGCGGAGATGGGCGTTTCGGATGAGATACTGACCCGCATGAGCGACGCGTACAGGCGCATTCGAAACACGGCGCGCTATCTGCTAGCGAACCTGGCGGGCTTCGATCCGTCCGAGCACATGGTATCCGCGGCAGCCATGCTGCCGCTGGACCGGTGGGCGATGGACCGAGCCTGGCACCTGCAGGAGGAGGTGTGTCGTGCCTACGATGAGTACAACTTCCACCTCATCTACCAGAAGGTGCACAACTTCTGCGTGGTGGACCTGAGCGCCTTCTACCTGGACATCATCAAGGACCGGCAATACACGACCCAGGCCGACAGTCTACCGCGCCGCTCCGCCCAGACCGCGATGTACCACGTCATCGAGGCCATGGTGCGCTGGCTGGCGCCCATCCTGAGCTTCACGGCGGACGAGGTCTGGCGGTACATGCCAGGCGGGCGCGCACAGTCGGTGTTCCTCACGACCTGGTACGAGGGGCTTTATCCGCTGGGCGAGGAGGCGCCGCTCAGCCGTGCCGAGTGGCGGCAGGTTCTGGACGTGCGTCGCTGCGTCGCCAAGGAGGCCGAGGCCCTGCGCAAATCGGGGCTGATCGGCTCCTCCCTGGACGCCGAGGTCGATCTCTATTGTGTGCCCGAGCTAGAGGGCCTGTTGGGAAGGCTGAAGGACGAGCTGCGCTTCGTGCTAATCGCCTCCTATGCGCGAGCTCATTCCCTGGAGTCGGCACCCGCCGATGCCGTTGAGACGGAAATCGGCGGACTGAATGTATCCGTGAAAAGCTCGAAGCACGCCAAATGCGTGCGCTGCTGGCACCACAGGGAGGACGTGGGCCGGAGTCTCGAGCATCCCGAGCTTTGCGGTCGGTGCGTGCAGAATGTCGCCGGCGGCGGCGAGGTGCGCGAGTACGCGTGATGAAGACTCTGCCCGGCGGGCTACGCTGGATATGGCTGTCGTTGCTAGTGGTGATTCTGGACCAGGCGGCCAAGGCTTTGGCGAGCGCGGCGCTGGTGCTGCACCGGCCGGTGCCGGTGCTCCCGTCATTCAATCTGACCCTGATGCACAACCGTGGCGCGGCGTTCAGCTTCCTCGGTCAGGCGGGCGGCTGGCAGCGTTGGCTGTTCCTCACGGTGGCCGTGGCCGTGGCCCTCGCGGTCATGTGGTGGCTGCGGCGTCTGCCTCGCGATGCCGTCTGGCAGGGCATCGCGCTGGCGCTGGTGCTAGGGGGGGCCATCGGCAACGGCTGGGATCGGATGGTTCTGGGCCACGTCGTAGACTTCCTCGACTTCTATCTTGGCGTCCATCACTGGCCGGCCTTCAACGTCGCCGACTCGGCCATCAGCGTCGGCGCGGCGATGCTGGTCATCGAAGGTTTGCGGGGCCATGATGGCGAAGCTCGGCGTAGCAGCTGACTCAGCCGGCGGCGTCACAGGCGCCGCGGCGGAGGGCAGCCCAGCGACTCCTCGTTTGCCGGGGCTCGGGCTGGGATGCACCGCGGCCGAGCCTGATGACGCCGGATGAGCTCGTGATCCGGCACGGCTGCCGGGTGACGCTGCATTTCTCCATACGGCTGGAGGACGGGACGATCGCGGAGTGCACCGAGCCGGGGGAGCCACACCGCTTCGTTCTGGGGGACGGGAGTCTGGTGACCGGGCTGGAATCCGTCCTGCATGGCCTCAAGCCCGGCGATCGTGAGCGGGTCCTGCTGGGGCCTGATCAGGCATTTGGGCGCACCCAGCCGGACATGGTGCACGTGCTGCGGCGCGCCGAGCTGGATGCGGTGGCGGACATCGAGCCCGGCATGGTCGTCGGCTTTAGCACGCCTGCCGGCCACGAATTGGCCGGCACTGTGCTGGAGCGGGATAATGAGCACGTCAAGGTGGATTTCAACCACCCTCTCGCCGGCCATACTATTCTGTTCGAGGTAGAGGTCGTTGGGGTGGAGCCTTCGGACGACTAGCACCTGCTTGTCTATCGGTTCTCGGGAGCAGTCGGCATGAAGAAAGTCATTCTCGCCAAGCCGCGCGGTTTTTGTGCCGGAGTCGATCGGGCCATAGAGATCGTCGAGCGCGCCTTGGAGGTGTTTGGTGCCCCTATCTACGTGCGTCACGAGGTGGTGCACAACCGCTTTGTCGTGCAGGGGCTGCGGGAGAAGGGCGTCGAGTTCGTCGAAGGCCTGGATGAGGTTCCGGATGGAGCCATCGTCATCTTCAGCGCCCATGGCGTGCCGCGCGCCGTGCGGGCAGCTGCCGAGGCGCGTGGGCTGCGGGTTTTCGATGCCACCTGTCCCTTGGTGACCAAGGTTCACTTGGAGGTTGCGCGCCATTTGCGACGTGGGCGGGACTGCGTGCTCATTGGCCATGCCGGACACCCGGAGGTGGAAGGCACCATGGGGCAGGCGCCGGGCAAGGCGCGCGGCAGCATGCATTTGGTGGAGCGACCGCAAGACGTGGCTGGGCTCAGCGTGGCCGATCCCGAGGCGTTGGCGTTCGTGACCCAGACGACCCTGTCCATGGATGATACGGCGTTGGTCATTGCGGCCCTGCGCCAGCGCTTTCCCTCAATCATCGGTCCACGCAAGGATGATATCTGCTACGCCACCCAGAACCGCCAGGAGGCCGTCAAGGCACTGGCGCAGCAGTGCGACGTCGTGTTTGTCGTGGGCTCCCCCAACAGCTCCAATTCCAACCGTTTGCGGGAAATCGCGCAGAACAGCGGGGCGCCGGCCTATTTGATAGACAGCACGGAGGAGATTGAGCCCTCATGGCTGGAGGGCAAGCAGACGGTCGGGGTCACGGCAGGGGCGTCCGCTCCGGAAGTGTTGGTGCAGCG
>CAYQDX010000403.1:0-3517 GCA_964416345.1 uncultured Ectothiorhodospiraceae bacterium | reverse complement strand
TGTGTGCTTCGAGGCCTGTCCGACGGGGTATATTCAGATGGGGATGGGCATGTAACAGGCCTTGGGAATCGTGATGCGGTTAAGGTCCTTAGCCCATCCGTGCATGCGAAATTGCCTATGCTTGAGGGTGATCGGCTATTGTGCTCAATTCCCTTCCAAGGGTGCGGCAGAGGCCAATGGCTGGTGATGAATCCTCTTGTGGCTAGGTGGACTTGGCCGTAAGATCAGTATTAGCTCTTGTTGGGTTGCAGACGCGAGTGTCGAACACCAGTGGCTGCACCCGATCACAATGGTTGACGAAGGAGATTGAAGGTGGCTATCGAACTAAGTGGTAAGACACTTCAAACCGACGAAGAAGGCTACTTGGCTGATATCGGCCAGTGGGAGCCTAAGGTAGCGGAGTATATGGCTCAGTCAGACGGTATTGAGCTCACGGATGCCCATTGGGTGGTTCTCAATATATTGCGAGATTATTATAACGAGTACCAATCGGCTCCGGCTATCCGGGTGCTAAACAAGACAATCGGCAAGAAAATTGGCAAGGAAAAGGGCAACAGCGACTATGTATATTCACTGTTTCCGGAAGGTCCGGCCGTGCAGGCCTGCAAGTACGCCGGCTTGCCCAAACCGACCGGCTGCGTCTAGGTTGCTGCCACATTCAGATGGATTGTGAATTCGTGGACGTGGGCTTGAAAGTCGAAGCTCGGTGCTCCCGAGGTCCACGGTGCCGCTTGCCGCGGAGTTTGTTGGTGTGGCTCCAACAGGCTTTGCATGGACGTGTTATGGGGGGGCGGCAAGGATCCATAGACGACAAGCTAATATAATGATTATTTCGGAAGCCATCATGAATAGGCCCCATCGCGTATGACAAGTCTGAGTGCGAGCGCGATATCATTTAGGAGCAGACCAAGCGCGATTTGCGCGGGCATCTCCCGATAGCGTCAGTTATTCAACCAGCTCTTCACTGGTGACGAGGGAAGGATGGAGTAGACTCGGATTGGTGTGAGATGTCGCGACCCCAGCCCAATTGGAGGTTAAGAAAGTGGTGGTTGTTGCAACTGCAATTTTTGCGTTCCTGTTTTATTCAGCAACCGCGATTTTCTTGGCCGGCCTGGCTCACAAGATTGTCCAGTACTCGCGCGCTCCTGCGCCCCTGAAGATACCTGTCACGCCGGCGCCCACGACACGCACGGGATTGGTTCTTCGAATGGGTCGAGAGCTGTTCTTGTTCGAAAGCCTATTCCGAGCGAGCAAGTGGACCTGGATATTCGGGTGGATATTTCACTTGGGCCTGTTCTTAGTGCTTGTCCGACACCTACGCTACTTTACCGAGCCCGTATGGGGCTGGGTCGTCTTGCTACAGCCCTTCGGTAAGTACGGGGGATTCGCCATGGCCGCGGGGCTAGCTGGCCTTTGGGCGCGCCGCCTTCTGGTCGATCGGATACGCTACATAACCAAGCCTTCTGACCATCTTATGTTGGCATTGTTCGCCGGTATCGTCGGCAGTGGTCTTCTGATCACTTACGTCACCTACACGGACATCATTGCCGTCAAGATGTTCTTCTTGGGACTGACCCGCTTCGATTGGGGTGACCTGCGCAACCTTCCCGCGGATATCGTGCTGTACGGGCATCTACTGCTGGTTGTCTCTCTGATAGCTGTGTTTCCTTTCAGCAAGCTGCTACATGCGCCAGGACTATTCTTTAGTCCGTCCCGCAACCAGCTGGACAATCCACGCGAGCGACGCCACTTAGCGCCCTGGGCGGCGCGGCTGGGCTATCCCACCAGTAAAAGGTGATGGTGAGCTGGCGTTCCTTTGGTATCGGCGTCGTGACTTAGGAGCAAGAAGGCAATGGCGAATTTCGAAACACCTGTGCTCGGGAAGTGGCCGGCCGTACCGAAGATCAAGCCGGGTGCGATGTCACATATGGCTCCCCATGTGGCAAAACCCGAAATCCAGGAGCCCCTTGGCTACCCGGGTGAGCTAGTGGACAACTGGGAGCGGGTAGCAATAGATAAGCTCGGTGAGCTGAAAGGAAAATACCGGGCGCTTCAGGTCTTTATGGACGCATGTGTGGCCTGCGGCGCCTGTACGGACAAATGCCATTACTTCTTGGGTAGCGCCGACCCGAAGAATATGCCGGCGGCGCGCCAGGATCTGATGCGGAGCGTCTATCGCCGCTACTACACCCTGGCCGGCAAATGGTTCCCGAAGTTGGTGGGCGCCCGGGATATGACCAAGGAGGTTCTGGACGAGTGGTACAGCTACTTCTTTCAGTGTTCCCAGTGTCGGCGATGCGCCGTGTTCTGCCCTTTCGGTATCGACACTGCCGAGATCGGAATGGCGGCTCGCGAGATCATGGATACTGTCGGTAGAGGACAGAAGTATGCCAACGAGGTCATCGGCAAGGTCTTCAAATTCGGTAACAATTTGGGTCTAGCAGGGAGGGCGATAGCCGATACCATGGAGAGTCTCGAAGAAGACGTTGAGGAGGAGACCGGCCTCAAGATTCGCTTTCCCGTGGATGAAAAGGGCGCAGATGTGCTGATGGTGGTGCCCTCGGCAGATTTCTTCGCCGAGCCCCACATCGACGGGTTGGTAGGCTATGGCAAGGTCTTTCACCAGGCGGGTATCAGTTGGACGTTTAGCACACATGCGTCGGAAGGCGGCAATTTCGGCATGTTTATCGGAAGTTATGAAAACATGCAGCGGGTGTCTATACGGATTCGAGAGGCGGCCCTGGACCTCGGAGTCCGGCGAATCGTATTCGGCGAGTGCGGCCATGCGTGGCGCGTGGCATACAGCTTCCTCAACACGCTCGCGGGACCCTTCGATTTTCTCGATCCCGACTACCCGGTGCCGCAGCACATCTGTGAGGTTACTTACGACCTCACGAAGCGTGGGGTGCTGAAATTCGACAAGTCGAAGAACGACCATATGGTCGTGACTTTCCATGACTCATGCAACCCAGCGCGTGCCAGCCGTATGGGAGATGTGCCAGGAGGCCAGTTCACCATCCCGCGCGAGATCATGAAGGCTACGTGCAATCATGTCGTAGAAATGTCTCCGGACACTATCGGTGACGCGACCTTTTGTTGTGGCGCTGGTGGCGGAATCCTGACGGATGAGCTCATGGAGGCTCGGGTGAAAGGCGCAATGCCGCGCATGCAGGCCTTGAAGAATGTTGTCGACACAGACGGCGTAACGCACATGGTGAGCATTTGTGCCATTTGCAAGAGCCAGTTCTCAAAAGTTCTGCCATACTTCAATTTCAATGCGAAGATGAATCTTGGCGTACACCAACTGGTAAGCAACGCGATTATTCTCGAGAATCGCAATTGAGGCGGACTTTTCCGGTTGTTGTTTGGGAATCTCGACCCGTCGGTTCGGCCGGGGACGCTGCTGCGGTCGTTGCAGGCACTTCGTTGCATGCCGGACGTAAGGGCCGCGGAAAGAAATAGTCGTCCCAAGATTGCGCCGGATATGGCGTCGGATTCAAGGCGCGGCAAGGGGCGC
>CAYQDX010000402.1:0-3517 GCA_964416345.1 uncultured Ectothiorhodospiraceae bacterium | reverse complement strand
TTCATCCGGAGCATGCCTGCGCCCGAAAGCGACCAACGGTGCATGGGCTGAGTGCGACCCCAGGCAGAGTGTTGCCCTCCCAGATGCTGACGGCACCGCGGCTAGAGTCTACGCCAGCCCTTTGGAGGTGACCTAATCACTTCTAGGGTACCGGAGCTGCCTTCCGTGGAGCTGAATGGAAACTGCTCGTAGCCCCACTTGCGGGTGATCCTGGGCAGGGCCTCTTCCACGTAGTCGGCCAGCTCGCACACTTCCACGCCGTCGTTGTGGTTGCGGTCGACCTCGCTGCGCAGGCCCTGCAACAGGGCATAGGTGAAGGCGCCGTGGCCACCCTCGCCCTCGATGGCCATCTTCCCGTCGGCGGTGGCCGCGATCATCGCCCGGCCGGTGAGCCGGCCCATGGTCTTCGCATCCGCCGCCGCATAGCGCACGCCCGCCTCCAGCTGGTGGTCCCGGTAGTGGGTGATCCCCACCGCCAGTACATAGAGGGCCGGCGCCGGCGGTCGGCGTGGGGGGAACAGGGCCAGCACCTCCCGGCCGTCGCGGAAGCGATGCCAGCGGATCGTGCCGTCCCCGTAGCCGGCCACCACGAAGCGGCCGTCGGCGCTGAGGTTCACCGCCCAGACCACGCCCGACACCGGCTGCTTCCAGACCTCCGTGCCCGCCCGGTCGTAGACGCGTAGCCACCACTCGGTGCCGAGGGCGAAGTGCTGGCCGTCGGCGGCATGGCCTGGCTGCGCGAGGTTTCATACGGCTTTAGCTTGAGGGGATGGCCGTTGAGGCGGGGGTCGGTCTCGTTCTTCGAGTGCCCCATCGTCAGCCCCGGCGCCGCGGTGCGGGTGGCGGCGAGGCCGGGGTGGTTGGCGCCCAGGATGCGGCCGGCGACGTCGAACACCCGGGCGTCCTCGCCGCCATACCCGTAGCCGAAGCGCACCCGGCGGCCGTCGGCGGACAGACGCAGCTGGCCCGTCTACCCGCGAGCAGGTAGCAGCCGTCGGCGCTCCAGGCGACGCTCGAGACATCGCCGTTATCCACCCCGGCGCTGGACGGCCGGGCGACCTCGGCCAGGGTCTCGGCCTCCAGCACCTGCACGGTGGTGCTGTCGGCAAAGCCCACGGCGATGTAACGGCCTTTGGGGGAGAGGCGGGCGGCGTAAGGGCGCTCGGCGGCGGGGCCGGCGGCGCCAAGGCCAGCCCGAGCAGAGCCAAGAGACCGACGTCGTAGTGCCATCGATCATTCATCACCGCTCCCCCATCCCTATTTGGCCTGTTCTCCGCGGCCGCCGCGCAAACGCCTGCTCCGGGGGCTCCCTCCAGGAGGCGCCCCGCTCGCGCCCGAAGACGATGCCCAGCCGGCCGTCGATCCGGCCACTCTCACCGCGTGCCGCATTACCACGATAGCGGATAGAGATGCGGTTGCTTAGTCCATGTTTAGCATGCCCGTCGAGAATCACCTGCGCTCGGTCTTGTGGCGGAAGACCGGGCGCAATCCCAATGCGGATTTCAGGGTGCGACACTGCACCTCCAGATCGGTGAGCATTGCCCGAGAGGCGCATAGTGTCGAGTAGGACGGCCGCTCCCCGGACCCTAGGGCGAAGTAGGTGCTCTCTGTTGGCCGCCTGGCTTCCCGGCGCTGCCACGAATCGGCACAATCACAGGCTCTCGAGGAATGCCAACAGCTGGCCGTCGGGGCGGTAGTGGGCCGGTTTGACCCCAAGAGCGTGGTGCGAGACAGAGCCTGCTCCTTGCCAGACAGGGCCGTACCGGGGGACTCGAAGCACAGCGGGGGCGTTTTGACTTCGGCCGTCGGATTCCCTAATCTTCAAGGGCGGCATGGCGAGGGGGTCGCGGCGCGAGGTCCATGGTTGTCTTGACGTTCCTTTCCGCCCTGCGCTCCTGCGCCACCTTTGGAGTTTGTAGCGTGCGTCTTTATACCAAGTTGAGAGGTGATCTCATGACGAAAATGAAACGCATCCGTAGTGTCGCTGCCCTGGTCTTGTTTGCGGCTGTTGCCTCAGGTCAGGCCGAGACGCAGCTGCCCGGCGATGGAGTCTCCGCCTCCCCGAACCGAGCAGTCGAAACGGCCCCGAGCGGTCAGGGGCGGTTCGAAGCAGAGCTCGATCAACTGTTGCGTGGTGCCGCTACGGGGTCGCCGATGCCGGCATCTTCGGACGATGGGGATACCAGACTTCACAACGAGCTCTACGCGCAAAGGGATGATCGGGTTTGCTGCAAAAGGGGGCACAGAGACTGGTTCGCGACGCGCCGGGAATGCCGTAGAGCGGACGGGTACATCGTTAGCCGTCGTGAGTGCCGCGACGACCGCGGGGAGCAGGTCTGCTGCAAGAGGGGCCACAGAGACTGGTTCACGACGCGCCGGGAATGCCGTAGGGCGGACGGGTACATCGTTCGCGATCGTGAGTGCCGCGACGACCGCGGGGAGCAGGTCTGCTGCAAGAGGGGGCACAGAGACTGGTTCACGACGCGCCGGGAATGCCGTAGAGCGGACGGGTACGTCGTTAGCCGCCGTGAGTGCCGCCGGTGACCGCGGGAAACAAGTCTACTGCAAGAAAATGGAATCTTGCCCCGTCGTTTTTTGTGGGTAGAGCACCCACGGTTTGAAGCCGAAATCGGCCCTCGGCCACCGCTGCTGGTGAGCAAAGTAGCGTGGGGCTCGGAGCTGTCAAGGAAGAGTCCTGAGCTTGCGAAGGAAGCTCCTTGATCGCTCCGATCCCCACGGATCTCCCAGTGCACGATGTGCCGGCCGTCGCCGTCGAGCACGGTGACAAGACAATGGGGTCACGTCTCTCGCTGCAACATTCTGACCTGGATATGCCGTAGAATGATCTGACGGTTCTATGTCCGGCGCCACCGCAAAGCCGCCCGGCCGGGCAACCCGCGGCTCTTCCAGCCACCTACGCCATCCCCCCATGCCCCATACACTCGCCGCACCCAATCGCCGCGGCAATCACCAAGCCCCTGTCCAGGTGTCCTCCACCGGGTGCGGTCGCTGACCAAGTGGCGGCAGCCCCGAGCCCAGGTAGGCGTCGTACTTCTGCGCCCGGACTCACGAAAACGGCGTGCGTTTTCGCGTGTGCTTCTGGCTCGCCTGGTGTTGGTGCGCGACAGTTTCCGCTATGTCCTCGATGAGGTAATCGACGTCGTGGGGTCGGCTGAACATTGGGTTGCGAGTCATCACGACACACTCGCACTCGTTCGCATCCCTACTTGTTTCTAGTAGGATCCTTTGTGGACGCAAAATGCGTCGGACAGCCACCTTCTTCTTTATATTGGCAGCGCTGGACTCTGATAGTTGTCGTTGTCACTCCGTCCTTTCCTGACGTTGGTTGGCTTTTATGATAGTAGGACCCGTTTGCATCTAGAGGGCCGGCTTTGAAGCTCCACGACCCTTTCGGATCCAGGGCGGCTTCGACGTCACCTTGGGACGTCGTACGCCAATAGCCGTGACCTTCGGATTTTAGGTCCAGTTTGATCATCCCGCGCCTGTAGGTGCCCGT
>CAYQDX010000401.1:0-3519 GCA_964416345.1 uncultured Ectothiorhodospiraceae bacterium | reverse complement strand
AGCTGCACCAGGACCCCCACCACGGCATCGACCGCCCGCGGCAGGTGTACGTGGGACATCCGCAGCGGCCTTATCCGAAGCCGCCACGGGCGGCCAGCTGAAGCGAAGAATCGGCCAGAGGCTGGCCTCCTACGAGGAGCGAGGCGATCCTCCTGTAGGAGGCGAGCCCTCTCGCCGACTCTTCGGTGGCCGTATCTGATCAAGCAACGGATGTCCCGAGGGGCTGCACCACCGTTGCTTGGGTCGGGGCACCCGCGCCCCTACGGCGGGATTGCAGCCGCGAACGCCCGTCCATGGACGGAGGGGCTGTACGGGCGCGCACGGAAGCACGAATCCACCACGTCTCGGGAGTCATATCTTGCTGCGTAATCGCGACTCTCGCCTAGCCTGAAAAGAGCCATGCGGTATCGTATCAATTCCTGCAAAGAGGGAATCGGCCCTCGGGCAACCGAAGTGCTCAAGAGCCTGACTGGTGTGCCGTTGTTCCACAGCAGCTACGGATTGCGCCACCCGTCGGAGCTGTACGTGCACACGTTTGGAGAAGCGGTGAGTCATTTGTCGCCGTTGACCGATGAGGTGGTTTCAGTCGATGTCCGCGGTTCATACCTGCCGCGTAGTGGGGATCCATGGGAGGTAGTCGAAGACGGGATGGTCGGTCCCGACCCGGATATTCACGCAGGGTCGAACGTCGCCATATCTTTCTACAGAGACATACCGTTCCATGTGGTGAATCTCTATCACGTATCGTGCGCAGTCGCACAGGCGGCATACGAGATCATCAAGGCCCGCCCCACATCCTCGCAGGAGCATATGGACCGTGTTGGATGGTCAGAGCTGCTGAGAAAAGACGGCGCTGCTTCCGCTGCTCTTTTTTCCGGATGAAGTAGAGAAGTCGGTTCCCTTCGTTCGGTTCCACAAGAGCCAGGAAACGGACTGTATCGACGTGATCTTGGAGCTTCGTGTTACCCGAGCCAAGGCCAGGACGGTGCCAGGGAGGTGCCAAATACGTACCACGTGCCAAGTGGGCGCGGTAACGCGAGCATTCGAGCTCCCCTACTTCGGGAAAGAGGAGCCGCGCAAGAAGCGTCGGCCGAGGCGTGAAAGGAAGGGTCGGTCCGAATGACCATGACCGCTAAATATTCGGCCGGAGGGCTGGCCTCCCGCCGTTCCTTGTGGACACCCACACCTTGCCGGCCCCTTGTGGTGCTCGGAATATCCTTGTGTCCAGCAGGAACGCCACGTAGAGGTCGTGACAGAGCACTGCGGCGTCCACGGCGATGGGCTCCCCAGCGGACCCGAACTCAGGATGCGGTGGCAGCGGGGGAGAGAAACCCCCGGCCAACCCGATCGGGGGCCCTGGCCTGTTTCACTCCGGCTCGATGTTGCGGTTCGTGCGGAGCACGTTCTTCGGGTCCCATGCTCCCTTGATTTCGGCGAGCCGCCGGACTGCCCGGCCGAGCGCCGCGTCGGTGCGCTCCGGGCCTTCGTCTTGAGTCAGGAAATTGATGTAGGTGCCGCCGGTCGAGAACTGCTTCATGTCCTGCCACGCCTCGCGTGCCCATTGGATGCTGGAGGCGTCGTCTTCTGGCTGCTCCCAAGAGCTGGTCACGTTGAGCAGGTAGCGTGCGTCGCGGTTGCCCGCGGGCGAGTGCTCCTCGTGGAGTCGGTTGAGAGCGCCACCGATCTGGAACAGGATCACGGCCGAGTGAGGCGAGCGGATGTTTGCGGCATGCTCGATGACCCTCTCGCACAGGGCCGACTCGATGCTCGGCAGGTACTCGCTCTTCCAATAGTAGCGGCGGCCTTTCGGCTGTGTGGCGTCGAGCAGCGCCTGCATCTGCGCATATGGCCGCCGCACGAGCACGTCGCCGATTGGGTTGGAGAATGCCTTGATCGGCGCCACGGCCTTCTCGCCTTCCTCGAGGCTTCCTGTGTGGCAGGCCAATAGCGCCACGATCGGCTTTCCGTGTGAGTCTTTCGGCAGCCACGGCGCGGGTGGTGCCGGACGCATGAGCGCGACCAGCGTGAGCTCGGGTGGCGCCTGCTCGGCGAGCGTCCGATACAGAGCCAGTACTCTGGGAGCGTCGCTGGCGGGCCAAGCCACGACGCCACCGACTATCTCCGGACCAACGGGATAGAGCGCATAATCAATGCCGGTGACGACGCCGAAGTTACCGCCACCGCCACGCAGGCCCCAGAACAGATCCGCGTTCTCGTTGCCGCTCGCCCGCACTCGTCGGGCGTCGGCGGTGACGACGTCGAACCCCACCACGTTGTCTGCCGTCCAGCCCCAGCGCCTGGTCAGATAGCCGAAGCCGCCACCCAGGGTGAGTCCCGCGATTCCGGTTTGTGAGACGAATCCGAGGACGGCAGCGAGTCCGTGCAGCTGCGTTTCGCGATCTACGTCGCCGAGCAGACAACCTGCCTGTGCGTGCGCGATCATGCTCCCGGGGTCGACCCAGACGCCGCGCATGAGCGACATGTCCAGCATCAGCGCGCCGTCAGCGGCGGCGAGGCCCGCGATGTTGTGTCCACCGCCCTTGATGCAGAGCAGGAGGTCGTGCTCCCGCGCAAACCGCACCGACTCGATGACGTCGGCGCCGCCAAGGCAACGGACGACGGCGGCAGGCTTTCTATCGATCATGCCATTCCAGACGCTGCGGGATTCCCCGTAGGCCACATCGTCGGGCGTGAGCACCTGCCCACGGAGACGCATCTTCAGTTTGTCGAGCAGGTCCTGACTCAGGTCGATCTCGCCGCCATCAAGCGATGTCGCTCTCATGGAATGGCCACCTGTCGTTGTATATTTGAGGTGTGCGTGTGCCCGCTGGTCCCGACTCCGGTCCGGCCCTGCGCCGAGCATATGGTATCGCCGGCCGCGAGACCCCTACGTCCGGTGTGATTACGATATCCCCATGGGAGCCATTATCGACTCTGGTGAGAAATGCGGGCTAGATTCCCAGCCTATGCAGTGCCAGGCCCGCGTTTAGCACCTCGCGCACGGCGTCGGCGGCGGCGGGCAGGGAGTTGTAGCGCCGCAGGTGGTGCAGCACGAGGGCACCGCCGTATACGAGGCCGTCGTAGACGGGTCCGGGCTTGCCTTTCAGGGCCTCGAGTCCTTCCTTTGCGGCGACGGCTGCCAGGGCGCTCATGTCCACGGCGATGGCAATCTCGTCGCCGGGACGCGCGGCCTTGGGGATGTGCTCTGGCAGCGGCGCGGCCCGCACGTCCTGGGTGATGCCAAGCTCCACGGGTCTGGTCTCCAGGACCTGCTCGTCGCCCTTGTCCTGGTAGTAGACGCACTGGCCGGCCTGGCGCAGGGAGGGAATGATGCCGCCTTCGACGCCGCGTACCAGCAGCAGGGAACGGAAGTCCATGTGTCGGGCGAGCAGGGCGTAGAGACGCGGGTAGGGCTTGTGCACATAGCCCGTCACCAGGTGGGTCTTCAGCCGACCCCGAATCGGGCCGGTGAGGACCTCCACGGTAGTGACCGCCGGGCGCTTGACGATCTTGGTGCGC
>CAYQDX010000400.1:0-3538 GCA_964416345.1 uncultured Ectothiorhodospiraceae bacterium | reverse complement strand
CTCCCTCCATCACGGCGACGCAGGAGTTGGTGGTCCCCAGGTCTATGCCAATAATTTTTCCCATCTCAGATCTCCGCTATTGCTGGTCGCGTTCCTGCCTCGCGCCTCTCAGGCGAGGGCCCCGATGTTGGCTATTAACATGGCGTCGGCCCGCCTGAATTCAAGTCCCGCCGTCGGCCTGGTCCTGCGGCGCCTTGGCCACGATGACCTTCGCCGGACGCACCAGGCGATCGTTGAGCAGGTAGCCTTTCTGCACCACCATCAGGACGTGGTCCGGCGCGACCGCCGCCGACTCCTGCATGGTCATGGCCTCATGGCGCTCTGGGTCGAAGGGCTGGCCCTGGGGGTCTATCTGCACGATGCCGAATTTCTCCAGGGTCTGCAGCAGCATACGCAGGGTGAGCTCGACACCTTCGCGCAGCCGGGCGACGTCGTCGCCGGTGCCGTCGGCGGCACTGAGACCCAGCTCCAGGCTATCGATCACACCCAGCAGCGCGCGGACGAAGCCGTCCAACGCGTATTTGTGGGCATTGCGCACGTCGCGCTCGGCCCGCCGTTGCAGGTTCTCCAGCTCCGCCCTAGCCCGCAGGAACTGATCCCAGTGGTCGTCGGCCTTGCTCCTGGCGTCCTCCAGCATCAGCACCACGTCGTCGTAGCTGGGTGCCTCGGTGGGCTCCGCCGCCCCGCTGCCGGCCTCCTCGGCGGGACTCGCGTCTGCCGCCGGCTCGTCCCACGGCGAGCCGCTCTGGGTCTTGCTTGGGTCTTGATCTTTAGTGGCTTCGTTTCCCATTCGCCATACTCCGAATCATTGGTTCATTGCCCGGCCGGCCGTCCGCCGGCGGGCAGAGAAATGCCCGATGGGCCGCGGCCCGGGCAGCCTACGCTGCAAATGGGGGCTCAAGGATTGGGATTCAAGGCTGCCCGCAGCAGTCTCGCCGTCACGTCCACGGTGGGGATCACGCGGCCATAGGCCATGCGGGTCGGTCCGATGACGCCGAGCACGCCCATGACCTCGCCCGCTACTGAGTAGGGCGCCGTCACGGCGCTGAAGCCGTCCAGAACCTCGTAGCCCGATTCCTCGCCGATGAATATCTGCACCCCGGAGGCGCCGAGACACTGGTCCAGCAGGTACAGGATGTCCCGCTTGCGACTAAACGCGTCCATCAGCTGACGCAGCCGGTCCAGGTCCTGCCCCTCCGCGGGCCGCAGCAGATTGGCCGTCCCCGAGACCACGTAGTCGTCCGGTGGAGGCTCTGCCTCGAACGCCTGGCTCGCCATCTCCAGCACTGCGTCCATCATCCGACCAATGCGGTCGCGATGCTCCCGCATGTCCTCGAGCAGCCGCGCCCGCACGGCCACCATGTCGCGTCCGGCGTAGCTCTCGTTGAGGAAGTTGGCGGCCTCCTGCAGCTGAGCCGCGGTGTAGCTGCGATCCGTGTGGATGATCCGGTTCTGCACTTCCTTCTCGTTGACCACCAGAATCACCAGCACCCGACTCTGCGACAGGGGCAGAAATTCCACGTGGCGCAGGATCACATGCGCCCGGCGGGGCAGCATCACCACCCCCGCCATGTGGGTGACGCCGGACAGCATCAGGGCGGCGCGCTCCAGTAGGCCTTGCAGATCCATGTCCGGGTCGAGCTGGTCCTCGAGCTGGCGTATCGCCTCGACCTCCAGCGGTCGCACGGTGAGCAGCGAATCGATGAATAAGCGATAGCCCCGGGCCGTCGGGACGCGCCCGGCGGAGGTGTGCGGAGCCTTAACGAGGCCCATGTCCTCCAGGTCGGCCATGACGTTACGAATGGTGGCCGGACTCAGGTCCATGCCCGACTCACGGGCCAGGACCCGCGAGCCTACCGGCTGCCCGTCCCGGATATACCTTTCGACCAGCACCTTCAGCAGGTGCTGGGCGCGCTCGTTGATCGGCTGCTCGGTCATGTGCTTTGCCAGCGGTGGACGGCTGGACGGTGCCAGCGGCAGAGCGTCCGTGGACGCGGGACGTTAGCACTCATGGCGCGAGAGTGCTAAGGATGCAAGCTAGCAAGATAGCCGGCAGAGTGTCAAGAATGCGCCCTGGCGAGGCGCCGCGCGACATGCTAATTTTGCGGCCACGCCGGCGGCACCACCGGCAGGTCGATCGGGTGCCGGATGCTCACGCATATCCAAATAGCCAATTACACCATCATAGAGCGACTGGAGCTGGATCTGGGCGCCGGCATGACCGTGCTCACCGGGGAGACCGGCGCCGGCAAGTCCATCCTGGTCGATGCTCTGGGGCTGGCCCTGGGGGATCGGGCCGAGAGCGCCTGCGTGCGCCCGGGCGCGGACCGGGCCGAGGTGAGCGCCGGCTTCGACCTCGATGGCGCCCCGCCCGCGATGGCGTGGCTGGGCGAGCGCGAGCTGGACACCGTGGACGGGGAATGCCTGCTACAGCGCAGCGTGACCCGAGACGGCCGCTCCAAGGGTTATATCAATGGCCGCATGGTGCCCATGCAGTCGCTGCGGGAGCTGGGCGAGCTGCTGGTGGACATTCACGGCCAGCACGCCCATCAGGCCCTGCTGCGACCCGCCACCCAGCGGGAGCTCCTGGACGCCTACGGCGGGCACGAGCCGTTGGTGCGGGAGCTGGGGGGCCGCTATCAGCGCTGGCGCGTGCTGCGCGAGCGCGTCCAGGCCCTCGGCGGCAGCGAGCAGACGCGGTTGGAGCGGCTGGACCTGCTGCGCTACCAGCTCGGCGAGCTGGACGAGCAGGCGCAGTATCTGGTCAATCTCACTGCACTGGAGCAGGAGCATGCCCGCCTGGCCCATGCCAGTGAGCTGCTGGAGAGCAGCGCCGTGACGCTGCAGTGGCTGAGCGATGCGGAGGAGCACTCGGTACTGGCGCTGCTCAGTCGCGGCCTGGGCGTGCTGCAGCACGGCCGCTCCCTCGACGAGCGCCTGCAGGAGCCGGCCGCCCTGCTGGAAGAGGCAGTCATTCAGTGCAAGGAGGCCGCCACGGCGCTGCGCCACTACCAGGATCATCTGGAAATGGACCCGGAGCGCCTGGCCTGGCTCGAGGACCGGATCGCGGCCATCCACGACCTAGCCCGCAAGCACAGGGTGCAGCCGGAGGAGCTCGCCCCGCTGCGGGAGCGGCTCGCGACGGAGCTGGCCGAGCTGGAAGGCTCGGAGGAGGCGCTCGAGCGGCTGCAGCAAGACCTGGACGCCGCGGCGGAGGACTACCGCCGGCAGGCAGCGCTCGTCAGCCGCGAGCGGGAATCGGCCGCCGGGCGGCTGGCGGCGGAGGTCAGCGAGCGGATTCGGGGCCTGGGTATGCCGGGCGGCCGTCTGGAAGTGAGCCTGACCGCGCGGGAGCCGGACCGCTTCGGCCCCAATGGCATGGAGAGCGTGGAGCTGCTGGTCAGCGCCAACCCCGGCCAGCCACTTCAGCCTCTCGGCAAGGTCGCCTCAGGGGGCGAGCTGTCCAGGATCAGTCTGGCGACCCAGGTGGCCGTGACGCGGGGAGTGGGTGTCGCCACGCTGGTCTTCGACGAGGTCG
>CAYQDX010000399.1:0-3549 GCA_964416345.1 uncultured Ectothiorhodospiraceae bacterium | reverse complement strand
CAGTGGCATCATTTTTTTTCTAAATATGAATGTCCGGGATATGCCGCCCGGCTATTACCAACTAGATGTAAGAGAATGAAGCTCCATGAAAGACCAATATTTCGGAGATATCAATGATTATAGAAAGTATGGGCTATTGCGAGCACTCATTCATATCAGTGGACTCCGCCTACTAGTCGCTTGGATGCTAACACCCAACGATGGGAGTACTGACGGGAAGTTCACATCGTACCTGGATCATCCTGGTAAGTGGTCTCATCATGACCCTGTTCTATTCCATAAGCTCAAGGAGCTTTTAACAGTTGGCCAGGAGCGCCGAGTAAGCTTTATCGAGAGTACGGTCCTTCTCCCGAGCACAGAATACTTCTCCGAGTATGTGCCTGACTCAGCCACAGGCCGAGGTCAGTGGTTCAGCACCCTTAATCAACGGGCGGATGGATGCGATTTCGTTTTTCTTGATCCTGATAATGGGGTAGAGGTGAAATCAAAGCGTTATGGAGCAAGGGGCTCTTCAAAGTTTTTATATTGGCACGAAGTTATAGCTCTCTGGGCCTCAGGAAAATCACTACTGATATACCAGCACTTCATACGCGAAAAGCGTTTCAATTTCGTTCAGCGCATGTTGGAGGCTTTGAGAAGCAAAACACCCGGTTCCTTTGTTGAGGCTTTTTCGACACCGCACGTTGTATTTATGATGGCCTTACAGCCCGCGCATCAGAAGTTTCATGAGGACATCATAAATTCAGTGCAAAAAAAGTGGGGAAGGCAAATCCAGCATTGGGAATTAACCCGCGCACAACAAGATGCTCCAGCCACCCGCCCTGATGCTACTCAGTTTCACCATGGCTGAGGTGGTCGTTAAGCACCAAACTTGACGCTAATTTGACCCATAATAGGAACGATCTATGGATTGGTACAATGGTTACAGCCCGAGCGAACGTAATGCGATGGGGAGAGCCCTAGCCCCATCCGTCGCAAAAGAACCTCCGTGCGCGATGTGCGGTGACCCCAATCCTCCAAAGATGCAGACACATGCAGAAGATTATTCGATACCGTACCGGTGGTTGCCACCCGCCGCTTATCCAGTATGCATTCGTTGCCATAGTAGGCTGCACTCAAGGTTTGACGCCCCGTTGCGCTGGAAATCATTTCTTATATTCTTGCGTCGCGGGTGGTACGCTCGCGAGGTGCCGAGTGAAGAACTCAATCGCCTGACACGCCTCGGCGAGGCCTATCCTTGGCCAGAGCTTCCTCACGATCCGCCAGTGCGATCCGCTAGTAACGCCTGGTGGTGGGAGTTGTTGACTATGGATAAGGCGAGTCAGCGATCACCAGCAGCACGTGCAAAACGTTAGCACTTAGCTTTGTGGCACCCAAACGTTAAATATTTTACAAATATGGATGTTACAACTGCACATATCTTGGATAGTATCGACCTAACAGAGGAACCACGTGCACGTATTACGGGTGTAAACGACCCCACTCTGGTGCGGAGTACCTGAACGGAATAACGTGTGGATGACGCAGGTCATCATGCATATTGGATGCGTATATGGGTCGATTTGTGGGTAAATAGCTTCAATTACCGTAATACTTTGATGTAAAAGACATACAGGCGGAGTCCTCCTCCGCCTCGGCATCCGTAGACGCGGCATTTACGACCACCTGCAACACCACCGCATTAGGCGCATATCCTACCGCCTTCCCCACCATGCGTCATTCTACGGACATGATATTGTTCCCTGGCATCTGGCTTAGCGCCTTTACACGGCACAGATTCAAAACGTTTTGTCAGCACCAACTATCAGGGAGGAAAACTTGCATGCGTCAGACGGCCCTCATTGCTCTGCGGGAATCGCTCTATGAAGAAGTGTGGTCAGAACCCATGACGCTTGTTGCCGAGCGTTACGGCGTGTCCGACGTGGGACTCGCCAAGATCTGTCGAAAGTTATTCATCCCATTGCCGGAGCGGGGATACTGGGCGAAGATCAAGGCCGGTAGAGCAATGCGGCGTAAACCGCTTCCAAAGATTGGCGACAAGAGGCTCCCGTACATTGAACTTCACAAGGTGAATCCTACTCAATTGGAAGCACGACGAGACGCAAAGCGACAACAGCAGTCTGCTAAAAAAACAGCTTCCCCAATTATCGTTCCACTTATCCTCACCGATCCTCATCCGCTAATCAGTGCAACGGCGAAATATCTCACTAAACGAACGGCTAGTCGATTAGAAAATGGCATACGCTCTAACCCGGAAAAGGGTTTGCACGTAGAGGTAACAGACCAGGTCTTGGATCGTGCACTATTGATATTCGACACGCTGATCAAGGAACTTGCCAAGCGGCAAATTAATGTTCGCGTTGATTGCCAAAAAATGCAAACCATTCTGGATGTCGATGGAACGGCCGTCTCAATAAAGCTGAGCGAACGCATCAAAGCGACTCCACATACCCCGACCGAACAAGAGCAGAAAGCCCTTGAGAGATATCAACGCTCTTCGCCTTGGAATTATAATCGTCGTTATCCCAACGTCCCTCGTTACGATTTTCATCCCACTGGAATACTGACCATAAAGCTGGGGCATAATCTGTCACGTCGTTGGAGTGATACGCAGCACGCTCCGCTCCAAAAGCGCCTTGGCGATGTTATCGCCGGTCTCATGATCCTCGCGGCTGAAATTAAGGCCATAGAAACTGAAAAGGCACGCAAAGAGGAGGAGTATCGGCAAGCGGTCGAGAAATACCAGTACCAGTTACAACGACGTGAAAATGAGATTGCAGCATTTAAAGCCGTCGAAGAAGAAGCGAAGCTCTGGGAACGCGCGTGCCGACTGCGCGCTTATGCAGATGCCTTGGAATTTATGAGTAAATCTCATATGGTCATGCCTTCAGGAAACCCTGAGTGGATCGCCTGGGTTCGGGCAAAAGCGGATTGGCTCGATCCAGTAACAGCCGTTTGCGATCCGATTTTGGATGCGCCCAAACCTTGTTATCCCGTCTTTAATTGGTGATCGCTGAACCGGTGCCGAGTGTTCGATCACCCTTACCGCACTTTTGAGCAATGGCATTTTGCGGTTCTTGGTAAGCCTAGCCATCCAATGCATATCATAACTTTATGTATTATATAGCATAATATTTGGATATCACATTAATGCCCCCATACCTGCCCCCGGTACGGTGTGGGTACCCGAGGGTTCATGGGGGGGAACGCTGATCACTTGTCGCAGACGTGATTTCATCTTGCATACAGCGTCAGATAATCTCACGTCGTGAAGGCTGTAATCGACACAAAACGAGCAATAGTAGTCCTTTTCGATGGTCTGCTATCGCCACGGCAGCGCTCAAGGGCCTAAGATCAACTAAATAGTCTGCCTATGCCCAAACGGCTTCCAGGCCGGTGATATGACATTGGGCATACTGCTACGATTAACTAGCAGCGCCGGTGCCAGGGTGAACTCTCCATATTTAGCATTAATCCTATCCATTGCCTTGTTAAGCGCATCCCGCCTCGGATCACCTGGAGAGAACATATCTGCCTGTGCTCTCACCT
>CAYQDX010000398.1:0-3575 GCA_964416345.1 uncultured Ectothiorhodospiraceae bacterium | reverse complement strand
AGACGATATTTTCTACTACCCAGACCTGCCGGTCTCCTGCGAGCCCGAGGACCTGGCGCGCTACTGGCGGGAGCAGCCCTGCCTGGTGGTGGAGATCCTCTCGGAGACCACGCCGCGCATCGACCGCCGGGAAAAGCTGCTTGCCTACAGAGAGATCCCGGTGCTGAAGGAGTACCTGCTCATCGAGCAGGATGTCCCGCGCCTCACCCTGCTGCACCGCACCGAGGGCTGGCAGCCGTTGTCGCTGGAGCTTGGCGCCACGCTCCGGTTGGAATCCATTGACCTGGAGATGCCGGTTGCGGAGCTGTACGAGGGCGTGGATTTCTCCTCCGAAAGGCAGTAGCACTTGTTCGGGCCGGCACCTTCTCAGATGCCAGGGACATCCCCTTGCGAAGATATGCTCTCGCCAAGGCGCAAAGGCGCCAAGAGCCAAATATTGATATCCATCTTTCCTTTGCGTGCTTTGCGCCTTGGCGAGAGCCATTTTTTGCATGTGATCATTCACTGTGTTGCCACGGGGCCGGGATCCGGTAATGCTTGAGCAGGCATTTACCTGGCAACCCGGAGCTCGACGATGCCTGCCAAGCCATTCTCCGAAGCCTGCGAGCAGAACAAGGAGCCCATCCTCGCGGTACTGAAGGAAGTTTTCACGAGCCGCCGGCGTGTGCTGGAGATCGGCAGCGGCACGGGCCAGCATGCGGTGTATTTCGCCGCCCATCTGCCCCATCTCACCTGAGGCCAACATGTAGGCAGAGGAGACTCCCACGGAGCACGCTCTTCGGCTGCCAGAGGGCGGGAGGGGGAGGAGCGTCGGCACCGTGTCAGTGACGGTCAGCCTCGCCCACGCTGTCCGATATGAGGCGGCTATCTGCGGGCCAGCCGCGCGAGTTGGACTCCGTTGTGCACGCTAAGCTTGGCGTAGATGCGGTTTACGAGGTTGGTCACCGTCGAGCAGGACAGACCGAGGCGACGGGCGATGTCTTTGTAGGAGAGGCCTTCCAGCAGGCCTTTGGCGACGTCTCGCTCCCGCGGGCTTAGGTCATCTAGGGGGAAGACTGTGATGGTGATAGCCCGTCCGGTGTATGCGCGAGAGCCGCTGAGCGCAGGAAGCATTTCCGATAGAGGCATCGAGGGTTTCCAGCGCGGCCACTCCTCCCGCAGCAAACGGAGCAGGCGCGGGCCACCCTCACGCAGCAGGCCCGTGGGGTCGCAGACCCCAACGACACGTCCGGAAATTCCCTGCTGTTGCTGATCACGGTAGAGGTGCAAGGCAAGGTTGACCCTGCAAGCCTCCACCAGATGGGGCGCCACGGTCTCGATGGCGCACGCTCCTCCGGGGAGAAGGGATTGTCGGTGTTGGTCCGCATCAGGGACACCAGGAACAGTACCGTCAAGTCGGATACGCAAACGATTGGGAGAGCGCGTGGGCGATACCGACCACGAGGAACTGCGGGCGCAATTCACCGCTCAACGAAGCAATTGAATATTGACGTTCAGTCCCAGCTCGGCCCAGCGCCGGTCGGCTGTGAGAACGGGCGCGCTGCGCTCAGCCGCCAAGGCCAAGCAGGCACGATCCGCCAGGGACAGTCCGAGCGTGTGGGTCGATGTCCAGAGCTGGGCGGCAAGCTCGGCCTGACTCGCGGAGAACGGGACCACGGTCAGGCCTACTTCCTCCAGGAGGATTCTTGCTGTCCCGGGATTCAGGTTCTGCTGAATGGACTTCTGTGCGACTTCGCTCCAGTTGACTGCACCGATCGACGCCTCACCGATGACCTTGCGCACTGCGTCCCAACCAGGCTCCTGGTGCAGATACGCCAGAACCGCCGAGGCGTCGAGCACTGGACTCATGCCTCATTCTCGCGCAGCGCTTCGGCGCGACGCTCAGCGATCAGCTCATCGACCAAGCTGACTTCCTTTGGGATCTGCGCATACATCTCCCATAACCGCTTCTCGATGGTCTCGCGTCGCTCCAGCACCAGGCTGTCACCCACCTTGCGCGCCACCAACCTGTCTCCAGGTCTCAAATTCAATGCCTTACGCAAGGCTGCCGGGATCACCAGCCGTCCCTGCGCGCCCACCTGGATCTCATTGCTAGAACCCCGCGCTGCCATAACTCTTTCCCATGTGCCACATTTTACTAAAGATGGCACATACCAGGGCATAATGCCAGCCACTTGCTCTGGGCAACACTTGATGTCGAGGTCGTCGACGCAGCCCGTGAAGCAAGAAGTCCCGGGTGAGCAACAGATGCTTTCCGCATCCTGCCGCTTGCGGCACCAGTGCTACCTTCGCGTACTCAGCAACACAACAAGTCAACTGCAAGTCAACTATTCAAGCCTGACCCGGGATTCCAGCGGTCGCATACTGACACCAGGAAGCCAAGCTGGCGCCAGTAGGGAGCGCAATTGGATTGCCGGGCGAGGAGCGGGATGGGACGTTGATGGTGTGGCAGTGACGGTCGGCCAGACGCGTGCAGGCCAACATGTGTCGGCTACCGGCGCGCTAGCTGCGCAAGCTGAGCCACGTTGTGCACGCCAAGCTTGGCGTAGATGCTGTTAATGTGGTTGGTCACTGTCGAGCAGGACAGCCCCAGGCGCCGCGCAATTCCTTTGTAGGCCAGTCCTTCCAGCAGTCCGTTGGGAACGTCGCGCTCCCGCAAGGTCAAGTCATCCAGGGGATTCAAGCGCCGCGCTTGCAGGACGTAGAGATCATCTAGCGGGCAGGCCGTGATGGTGATAGCACGGCCCGTGAACACGCTTGCGACTTTGAGCGCGGGAAAAGCCCCCGATAGCGGCGTCGATGGCTGCCAATGAGGCCACTCTACTTGCAGCACGCGCACCAGTCGCTGACCAGCCTCTCGCAGTATGCCACTGGAGTCGCAAACCCCAACGACCCATATCGGGCAAGACTCCCCGGGTCTCACCCTGCTGCGCCGTGCGGAGAGCTGGCAGCCACGACCACTGGGGCTCGGCGATACCCTGCGGCTGGAGTCCGTAGGCTTGGAAATCCCGGTCGCGGAGCTCTACGAGGGCGTGGATTTCTCCATCGACAGGCAGTGGCACCCGCCATGGTTAGGGCGTTTGGCCGTCCTGGCCCCCATTTGTGGCACCTTCGCAGGGACCAGAGACCCCCTGGACGAATGCATGAATCGTCCCGAAAGCTCTCGCATGGGGCCGTCGCGACACGCTGCAAGTACATCCCTGTAAGCTCGACGGCGGGCTCCCTCTCGCCGACGGTCGCTTCGACGCCATGCGAGGACATTCGCAATGATTGATATGCTCTAGCCGGCGAGTGCTGGAGATCCGCAGTGGCGCGGGCCAGCATGCGGTCTATCTCGCCGCTCAGCAGCCTCCAGGACGGGACCGCAAAGCCCTCCGCCGGGCGGGGTACGCCACAATCGGACCAGCCCGACTGCGGCGTTGATATCGGCTGCGTGTTGTCGGGCGCCGATCACCCATGTCTATGCTTCCTTCCTGCGAGGACCGTATTTGCCTCGACCGTATTGTCACCGCCGGCCACGGGGAGCCCGTCTCACCTGCCGCCACTTCACCGGCTGCCACAAACCCTATCTGGAG
>CAYQDX010000397.1:0-3582 GCA_964416345.1 uncultured Ectothiorhodospiraceae bacterium | reverse complement strand
AGCGGCGGTCTCCAAAACCGCAGGTTGGGGGTTCGATTCCCTCCTGGCCTGCCATGTTCTTTGTTGCGACGATCCAGAGGACCCGCGGGGCGGATGCTTGATAACATCAAACTTATCGTCGCGGTCCTCTTGATCGCCGGTGGCATAGGTGCGTTCTACTACTACGCCGACCACTCCCAGCTGCTGCGCGTCGCTGGCTTGCTGGCGGTGGCGGGTGTTGCGATCGCCATCGCCATGCAGACCGAGCTCGGCCGCAACATCTGGGCGTTTGCGAACGATTCCCGGGCCGAAGTCCGGAAGGTCGTCTGGCCGACGCGCCAGGAGACACTACAGACCACGCTGGTCGTGGTGCTGGTCGTGCTCCTGGTAGCCGTCATCCTGTGGGTTCTGGACATGACCCTGCTGTGGGCGGTTCGGTCGTTGACCGGATAGGAGGCGGAGCCAGTGGCAATGCGTTGGTACGTGGTGCACGCGTACTCGGGATTCGAGCGGCAGGTAAAGCGGTCTTTGGAAGAGCGCGTCAAACGCCAGGGCATGGAAGATCGTTTTGGTCAGATTCTGGTGCCGACGGAAGAAGTCGTCGAGATGCGTGGCGGCCAGAAGCGCAAGAGCGACCGTAAGTTCTTCCCCGGCTATGTGCTCGTCCAAATGGAGCTGGACGACGATACCTGGCATTTGGTCAAGGACGTTCCCAAGGTCATGGGTTTCATCGGCGGTACTGCCGACAGGCCCGCGCCCATCAGCGATCGGGAGGCGGACGCCATCCTGCAGCGGGTGCAGGATGGCGTGGAGAAGCCACGTCCCAAGGTACTGTTCGAGCCCGGCGAGGTGGTGCGCGTCATCGATGGGCCCTTCACGGATTTCAATGGAGTCGTCGAAGAGGTCAACTACGAGAAGAGCCGCCTGCGAGTGGCTGTGTTGATCTTCGGTCGCTCGACGCCTGTGGAGCTAGGCTTCGGACAGATCGAGAAGGGTTGAGCTTCAGCGTCTGGGGCAAGCCGCTAGCCGCCGTGGACTGATAGGCGCCGCTTGCCGTACGTGCTTTGTGGGCAGGGGAGCCGTAAGGCGTTTGTACCCGCACTTCGGAGTAGTTGGATGGCCAAGAAGATTGATGCGTACGTCAAGCTGCAGGTGCCCGCAGGCAAGGCGAACCCGAGTCCGCCCGTCGGTCCCGCTCTGGGTCAGAAGGGCGTCAACATCATGGAGTTCTGCAAGGCGTTCAACGCCCAGACGCAGAATCTGGAGCAGGGCATGCCTATACCCGTGGTTATCACGGTTTATACGGATCGCAGCTTCACGTTCGTCACCAAGACTCCGCCGGCCTCGGTGCTGCTGAAGAAGGCTGCCGGCGTGAGCGCCGGCAGCAAGGTGCCCAACCGCGATAAGGTCGGCAAGGTGACGCGCCAACAGTTGGAGGAGATTGCCCGGACCAAGATGCCGGACCTGACTGCGGCGGATCTGGATGCCGCGGTGCGCACCATTGCCGGCAGTGCTCGCAGCATCGGCATCGAGACGGAAGGGGTTTGACCATGGCGCGCATCAGCAAGCGATTGAAGGCGATTCGGGAGAAGGTGCAGCGCGGCACCCAATACCCCGCGGAGGATGCATTTCGGCTGCTCAAGGAGCTGGCCCCCGCCAAGTTTGCCGAGTCGGTCGACGTGAGCGTCAATCTCGGTGTCGACCCCCGCAAGTCCGACCAGGTGGTGCGCAGCTCCACGGTGCTGCCCAACGGCACCGGCAAGTCGGTGCGCGTCGCGGTGTTCACCCAGGGCGCGAACGCGGACGCGGCGCGCGAGGCCGGCGCGGATATCGTCGGCCTGGAGGACCTGGCGGAGTCCGTCAAGGTTGGTAATCTGGATTTCGACGTGGCCATAGCGAGTCCGGATGCGATGCGGGTCGTCGGCCAACTGGGCCCGATTCTCGGTCCGCGCGGTCTGATGCCCAATCCGAAGGTCGGCACCGTCACCCCCGATGTGGCGGGTGCCGTGCGCAATGCCAAGGCGGGCCAAGTCCGGTATCGCACCGATCGCGGGGGCATCATCCACTGCGCGATCGGCAAGGTCGGCTTCGAGCCACAGGCCCTGCTGGAGAACCTCAAGGCCCTCGTGACGGATCTGCAGAAGATCAAGCCCGCCACCTCCAAGGGCGTCTACATCAAGAAGGTAACCGTTTCCACCACTATGGGCCCCGGCTTGGCGGTGGAGCGGGCGAGCCTGGAGCTGTAGTGCCACCGGGCACGCACTGTGCCTGGGTGTTTTCAGCACAGCATGCAGTGCGGCGCGGCCCGGGCGCGGCTCTGTGAGCTGGAGCTTTGGGCTGGCGCCCGGCAGGCGTCAGGCGTCGAAGACCGCAGGTGCGAAAGTCTAAGTGGTCGTTCGACCAGCCTGCGCAGACGGTGCTCCCGAGCAGGTAGTGCGCCGGCTCGCACGGTCACCGTGACGGGGCGGGGCGGCGGTAGCCGCCCCGGTTGAGTGGCTGGCAGGACCTTTGCGGCGTATGGGCCCGTGCGTCGCGGAGCTGGCCTGCATAGATCGTAAGGAGATGTGCGTGACCCTAAGTCTCGAAGACAAGAAGGCGATCGTCACGGAAGTGTCCGAGGTGGCCGCCCAGGCACATGCATTGGTCGGCGCCGACTACCGTGGGCTCACGGTCGGCGACATGGCCGAGCTGCGCCAGGCCGCTCGCAAGGCTGGCGTCTACCTGAAGGTGGTGCGCAACACGCTGGCCCGCAGGGCGGTCACCGGCACCGGCTTCGAGTGTGTGCAGGAGGTGCTCGTGGGTCCGCTGCTGCTGGCTTTCTCGATCGAAGAGCCTGGCTCTGCGGCGCGCCTGATCAAGGACTTCGCGAAGACGCACACCGCGCTCGTGACCAAGGTCGTGGCATTCGGCGGCAAGCTCTATGACCCCGGAGACCTGGACGCGCTGTCCAAGCTTCCGACCCGCGAAGAGGCCCTCAGCCAGCTCATGGCCGTCATGAAGGCGCCCGTAGGCAAGCTGGCGCGGACCCTTGCCGAGCCGCATGCCAAGCTCGTGCGCACGGTTGCAGCAGTGCGGGAACAGAAGCAGGCCGCCTAAGTGGCACTTCCACCACCGATGTATCCATATTTTCGCTGAAAGAGCTCAGGAGCTATTTACGATGGCCGTTTCCAAAGAAGACATCCTTGAGACTATCGCCAACATGACGGTGATGGAGGTTGTGGATCTGATCTCCGCCATGGAGGAGAAGTTCGGTGTCACCGCCGCCGTGGCTGCCATGCCCATGGCTGCCGGTCCGGCCGCCGACGCCGGCCCCGCCGCCGAGGAGCAGACCGAGTTCAACGTCGTGCTCACCGGTTTCGGGGCCAACAAGGTCGCCGTCATCAAGGTGGTCCGCGCCCTGACGAGCCTCGGCCTGAAGGAGGCGAAGGACTTGGTGGAGGGGGTTCCCTCCGCAGTCAAGGAAGGCGTCAGCAAGGACGAAGCCGCCGATATCAAGAAGCAGCTCGAAGAGGCAGGCGCGACCGTCGAGGTCAAGTAACCCTGTCCTTGCCCGCATCTTCGGTGGAGGCGGTGGAGATCGGCTGGTGGCGCAGCGCCACCGGC
>CAYQDX010000396.1:0-3585 GCA_964416345.1 uncultured Ectothiorhodospiraceae bacterium | reverse complement strand
GAGCGGCGGAAGCTCAGGCTCTCGTCCTGGGCCTTGAGCAGCAGCAGCGCGTCCAATAGCATCTTATCACCCGGCTCGACCTCCAGCACGTAGCCCTGCATGCGCGGTGCGGCGTCTGTCTCCGGGTTGTAGCGATAGATGGAAAAACGCACGGCTTCAGTAGCTCCGTGCCTTGGGCGGAAACGGTTCCACCGAAAGGGGTATCAGGCTCACCGGCCGGTAGCGTACCTGCTGGCCCTCTTGAAAGTAGAGGGTATGGCGCAGCCACTGGGCGTCGTCACGCTCGGGGTAATCCTCCCGTGCGTGGGCACCGCGACTCTCCGTGCGGGCGATGGCCGAGACCAGGGTTGCCTGGCCCACGGCCATGAGATTCTCCAGCTCTAGTGCCTCTATGCGCGCCGTGTTGAACACCCGGCTGTGGTCGCGCAGCACCGCCGAGTCCAGACCCTGGGCCAGCGCGTTGACCTCGTCCAGCCCCTCCTGCAGCACGTCCTGCTGGCGAAACACGCTGCAATGCTCCTGCATGGTCGTGCGCAAGGACTGCAGCAGGGCGCCGACGTGCTCGCCCTCGCCGTCCCGTTCCCAGCGCGCCAGCCGGACGAGCGGGCCATCCAGCGCATCTTCGGCGAGCCGCGGCGCATCCAGGCCGTGCCGCACCGACTCGACGATGTGGTCGCCGGCGGAGCGGCCGAACACGATGAGATCCAGCAACGAATTGCCGCCGAGACGGTTGGCGCCATGAACGGAAACGCAGGAGCATTCTCCCACCGCATAGAGGCCGTTCACCGTCGTGGTCTGACCCCTCGCATCCAGGCTCACCACCCGGCCATCGATGCCGCTGGGTATGCCGCCCATCATGTAGTGCGCCGTGGGAAGCACCGGAATGGGCTGCTCGATGGGATCGATGTGGGCGAAGGTGAGCGAGAGATCCCGGATGCCCGGCAGCCGCTGCTTAATCACCTCCGCACCCAGGTGGTCCAGCTTCAGTAGCACGTGGTCACGCCTGGGGCCGCAGCCGCCTCCCTTGCGGATCTCCAGGGCGATGGAGCGGGAGACCACGTCCCGGCTGGCCAGATCCTTGGCGTGGGGCGCGTAGCGCTCCATGAAGCGCTCCCCATTCCGGTTCAGCAGGTAGCCCCCCTCGCCCCTGGCACCCTCGGTGATGAGATTGCCCACGCCCGCAATGCCGGTGGGGTGGAATTGCCAGAACTCCATATCCTGCAAGGGCAGACCTGCGCGTAGCGCCATGCCCAGCCCGTCGCCGGTATTGGTGAGGGCATTGGTCGAGCTGCCAAACACCCTGCCCGCTCCGCCGGTGGCGAGCACCGTAGCACCTGCGTGCAGCACCACCACCTCGCCGGTCTCGATGCAGATGGCGAGCACGCCGCCAAAGCTGCCGTCGGCGCCCCGCACCAGGTCGGTGGCGAAATGCTCCACATAAAACGTGGTGCCGGCCTGCAGGTTCTGCTGGTAGAGGGTGTGCAGCAGGGCGTGGCCCGTACGGTCCGCGGCGGCACAGGTCCGGGCGGCCTGGGCGCCGCCGAAGTGAGTGGACTGCCCCCCGAATGGGCGCTGGTAGATCCTGCCGTTGTCGAGGCGCGAGAAGGGCAGGCCCATGTGCTCTAGCTCGTAGACCACCTCGGGTCCATGGCGGCACAGATACTCGATGGCATCCTGGTCGCCGAGGTAGTCCGAGCCCTTGACGGTGTCAAACATGTGCCAGTGCCAGTTGTCCTCCTGGACGTTGCCCAGGGCCGCAGTGATGCCGCCCTGGGCCGAGACCGTATGGGAGCGCGTGGGAAATACCTTGGACACCACCGCCGCCCGAAGTCCGGCGTGGGAGAGCTGCAAGGCGGCCCGCAGCCCCGCGCCGCCGCCGCCGACGACCACCGCATCGAAGGTCTGCACCGGCACGCTCATCCTACCGCTCCCAGGGCAATGCGCAGCCCCCAGACGAAACAGCCGGTGAGCAGCACCAGCACCAGGGCCTGCACGAGGATTCGAGCAGTGCCCTTCAGATAGTCGGTGCTCACCACCCATAGGCCAATCCAGGCATGAAACAGCACGGCGATCACGGCGGTCAGGGTCAGCACCCTCATCGCCGGCGCCGCAAACAAGCCGCGCCAGGCATCGAAGCGCACGGGCGAGTGAGTGGCAAAGAACCCCGCCAGCACCAGCACATAGACGGCCAGCACCACCGCAGTGATTCGCTGCAGGACCCAGTCCCGGAGGCCCGTGGCGCCTACCACAGCCAGATCCCGAACAGCAGGGCGAGCAGCGGTCCGCCAGCCAGCACCAGCCAGGCGGTGCACCTTCCCGCGGCGCGTGCCTCACCCAGGTGCATGTCCAACGCGAGGTGGCGCAATCCGGCCAGCAAATGATGGGACAGGGCCCAGCAGCCGGCGATGAGCAGCAGCTTGGCCGCGGGACTGCTCAGGCCCTGGCGCACTGCATCGAAATGCTCCGGGGTGCGCAAGGAATACTCCAACAGTCCCATGGCGAGAGGCAGGCCCAGCAGCAGCGCCAACCCGGCGAGGCGATGCAGGATGGAGGTCACAGCAGTCACCGGCAGGCGGATGCTGCGCAGGTCGAGAAACCTAGGTCGGCGGTCAGTCATTATCTGTCTTATGCCACCATGTCGCAGCGTCGGCAAGTCCTCTGTGCACCGAGCACGCAGCCGCGCCTGCCATTTCCGCTAGACTCAGGGGCTGTTGCAGGGTTCCAAGTGCAGCACACGATCAATATCACACTCGGTGCCGACGGCGACAGTGACATCGGCAAGGACGCATGGGTGCGGCCGGCAGTCTGCCATTGATGTTAGTATCCTCCCTATGCGCCGTGTCCGCGGCCAGTGTCCGGGCGATTTGACCGCCTAATCCTTTGACTATAGCCGGCCCCACCCGACGTTGTGGGACGGTGGACGGAGGTGAGCATGACCGAGCGCATGGCCTATTTACGCGTTGGCGACGACGGTGAGCTGGTAGCCCTGCCGATACTGAGCGGCACTCTTGGCAATGACGTGATCGATATCCGCCAGCTTGCGGCGGCTACCGGAATGTTCACCTATGATCCCGGATTCGTCTCCACCGCGAGCTGTGATTCCAGAATCACCTTCATCGATGGCGACAGGGGGATACTCTTGCACAGGGGCTATCCGATCGATCAGCTGGCCGAGCATGCGGACTTCCTGCAGGTCGCCTATCTCATGCTCTACGGCGAGCTACCGACGGTCATCCAGAAGAAGAAATTCGACGCCATGGTGCGCCAGCATACGATGGTGCACCAGCAGCTGACCGCCTTCTACAGCGGCTTCCGCCGCGATGCGCATCCCATGGCCATCATGGTGGGGGTGGTGGGGGCCTTGTCGGCCTTTTACCATGATTCCCTGGACGTCAAGAACGAGCATCACCGGGAGGTCGCGGCCTACCGCCTGATCTCCAAGATGCCGACCCTGGCGGCCATGTGCTACAAGTACAGCATCGGCCAGCCGTTCATGTATCCGCGCAACTCGCTCAGCTACACTGAGAATTTCCTCCACATGATGTTCGGCACGCCGTGCGAGGAGTACCAGCCGCGCCCCAAGCT
>CAYQDX010000395.1:0-3593 GCA_964416345.1 uncultured Ectothiorhodospiraceae bacterium | reverse complement strand
GGGGGCACGGGTACACCATCTTGCCCTCCCACGCCCACTTCGCTAGGTTGTGCCCCATTGGCAGGAGAGCGTGCCAGTGCGTGTATCGGCACTAAGGGCTGTCAGTGGAGACCCGGGTGACGGAGGAGCGGCCGTGCCGCCCTTCGGCCGACGTCCGGTCGCAGGGCCGCCGCGAAGACCCGCAGGCCCGATGATAGACCGACCGCTCGGGGGCCTGAGAGCGGCGTTTGCCGACATCTCGCTCGGCGCCGTCCTCTTCGCCCTGCCGGCCTCCACGACCGCGGGCATCGCTCTCGGCCTGGTGGAGCTCGTGGACGGCCTCGAAAAGCCGACCGTGGTGGCCGCACCCCAGGACGGCTCCCGCCGACTGCTCGTCGCCGAGAGAAGCAGCAGGATCCGGATCGTCGAGGGCGGCACCCTGACCCTCCCGGTGCTGAGGTACCCTCACGCCGACGGCAACTGTGCGGTGATGGGCGGCTACCGCTACCGCGGCGCCGCCCAGCCATTGCTGGCGGGATCCTATCTCTACGCCGACTGGTGCACCGGACGGATTTGGCGGGCGACCCCTGGCTGCGGCGGCTGGCATCCGCAGCTGCTGCTCGATGTGCCATTTCAGATCAGCGCCTTCGGCGAGGATGAGAACGAAGAGCCCACGGTTCTCGAATGGACCACGACCGGCGCGCGCCTGTTCGACGTCGTCGCCACCCCCGCCGCCAGCCTCTTCACCGACGGCTTCGAGTCGCGTGACGCCTCCGCGTAGTCCGCTTGTGCCGAACTTTGAGGCCATCGAGAATACGACAGAAGCTACGATCGGAATTCGCCTCTTCTTGGGTCCCATCGTTGGCGTCGTGCTCCAACAGGATGTTTGAACCTTGCCTTTGCGGATCCGGCATGGAAGTAGATCATGGCTACCGCGGATTGGTGTCGAGCCTGCATCTTCGCGAGACGCTCGACGAGTCGCCCATTCAACACGTTGGACTGCACCATGACCCCCCTTGAGATCCTAGACCTGATGCTCACAGACATGGCGGACGCAGATGATCTGTATAGACCAACCAATTTCTGGCAATGTGGCCTCTCCACGATCGTCAATGATCTCCGCACACAGGGTTTTAGCGCTTTCCGCACCCATAGCTCGGCAACCAGTTTTTATGTCCCGATCTACGCCGACAATAGCCTGCGCACCCTCATTCGGCCACTCAGTCTATTGCTGCGACCCTTGAGACTCCTGAAGCGCGCTCGCAGACTGGAGGCCATACTGGAGCGTTTGGTCGACGGAAGGGCCCACGCTGAGCTTCAATACAAGATATTCCGCGCATCCTTACCGTCCACTCACATTCCTTGGGCAGATGCGAGCGAGGATCTTGTGGGCTCAGGAGAACGATTCGTGCTGGAAGGGCGACACTATTCAAGATCCTTTCTAAATTATCTGCTGGGTCTCGCCTTCCTTCAAAAAAACGTCGGCGCCAGCAATGTCCGGACGGTCGTTGAAATTGGTGGCGGCTATGGCACGCTGGGTGAAATCTTCCTGAAAAGCTATTCCGACGCCTTTTACATCGATATCGACATCCCTCCCGTTGCCGCAATAGCAACCTACTATCTCCGCGAGGTCTTTGGAGAGGATTCAGTTCTGACATATGAGCGCAGCCGGGACCTGCGGCAGATCGGCATCGATGAGATTCGCAAGCACTATCGTTGTGCCGTGCTCTGCCCCTGGCAATTGCCCAGTCTGACAGGCGAGGCGGATCTTTTCGTCAACTACATCTCGTTCCAGGAGATGGAGCCATGGGTCGTCGAGAACTACGTCAGGCTGGTGCAGCCATCGATCCGGTCTTACGTGCTTCTTCGTAACAGCAAACAGGGAAAGCGGCAAGCTAAGAAGGCGGGCCAGGCAGGCGTCATATCCCCGGTTAAGACGGATGATTTGGAAAAGATGTTCCACCAGTTCTCGCTGGTAGGACGCGATAGCTTCATATATGGGGAGAGATCCCTGGACGGAACCTTCGAGTCAGAAGTACTTTGCTTGAAGAGGTCTATGTGGTCTTAGGCACATGAGGTGGATCTTCTTCCCTGTGCCAGGCCCGGGATCTCCCGGCTCGGAAAGCCATCAGTCATTCCGAAAGTCCTGCATGGGGTCGAAGCGCCGGTCGGCGGGAGGGAGCCCGCCGTCGAGCTTGCAGGGACGTACTTGCAGCGTGTCATGCAGGCCCCGTGCGAGAACTTTCGGGACGACTGATAGAAACACGTGGAGCACGATCCTATGCCGCCAAAGGGGAGTGTGCGGAATTCTCCACCATCGTGGATGCGATCGTCACTGCCGTCGAAAATCCGCAGGACCGTCGCAAGTGCGAGCGCGAGCACGCCTACCGACTGACCGGCTCTCGTTCCGCTGGATACGCAGCTATCACCTTGATGGAATACTAGCCGCGCCGCGAATCCGAGCCCCTATCCGGCGCAATCTTGGGACACGTATACCCGTCGCACCTGGGTTCTTCGTTTCTTGGAGTGCGTCATTCGCGTTTCAGGGCAAGGCATCGTGACGAGGCATAGCAGGGACTATCGCGGGGAGCGACAACGCCGCCATGGCGCGAGAGGCGTGCTCCGGGGTGGAGAACCCAGATGTGACGGCTGTATTTTTCTCCGCGGCCCTAACGCTGACTCATAGCGGCTTACTGGCGATCGTCACCAGCAGCACGTCGACGCCGTGGAATTGCTGGTGACGCACGCGCTCGGCCAGGCTCTGAAGGATACGTAGACCCGCCTCCTCCGCCCGCGGCGGCGCCTCACGATCGATCTTGGCGACGGCGCGCTCGAAGTTGTCGCCGGTGGCACCGCTGAGAAGCTCCAGCTCGATCCTGCCTCCCCGCTCCTTTGCCTGAGCCCGCAGCTTGCGCCCTCGGCGGGTCTCGCCCTGCCCTTCCAGCAGAAACAGGATCGCCTCTTCGGTAATCAGCTCCAGCCGTAGGATGGCCTCCCGATCCCAGCCCGCGCTGCGGGCGATATCCGCGAGAAAGTCCTGCGCCTCCCGGGCCGCCCCCATACGGGCCGGCAGCTCGATCCCCTTAACCTTGCCGCGACGCAAACGCACCAGACTCATTAGCACCACGGCGATGATGCCGCCGGCGGTCATGCCGTTGTCCAGCAGGCCGCGCGCCCATTGCGGCAGGAAATCGTGAAACAGCGCCTGATTCTGAAAGCCTATGGCGAGCCAGAAGGCGACACAGACCACCATCCCATTCTCGAAGCCCAAGCCCTCCTCGGCGACCAGTCGCAGGCCGTGCAGGAACAGCAGGATGATGAGCACCATGATGTAGGCGCCGGCGACCGGGCTCGGCACGGCCATGAGCAGGCTGGCGAGCTTGGGACAGAAGGCGATGAGGAGCAGCAGCACGCCACCGTAGACGCCCACCGAGCGGGCCGCAACGCCGGTGAGATCGACCACCGAGAGGCTGGTGGAATAGGTGGTATTGGGCAGGGTCCCGGAGAGCCCCGACAACAGATTGCCCAGCCCATCCGCGTTGACCGCACCCTGCACGGCGCGGAAGTCGATCGGCTCCTGAGTGCGCCGGGAAAGGCGCTGAATCGCGACCCCA
>CAYQDX010000394.1:0-3598 GCA_964416345.1 uncultured Ectothiorhodospiraceae bacterium | reverse complement strand
CACTCGGTGGTCCCCCGGCGGCGATCCGCCTGGGATTGCGCCGGCGGCACGCGGGCAAGGCATCTAAGGTGACCGGGAGCACAACGGGCATGGCGCCGGCTTGCTCGGAGGCGCGCTGTTGTTTCCAACAGTATTTCGTCACTATCTTCGCCAATTCGCATACCATGCCACCGGCCTTGTTTCCGACATTGCGACACCGCTAGAGAGCCGGTGAGAATGTCCGAAAACGACCCAAAGCCGACGTTCAACCAACTAGCAACGGAGAGCAGACTCGGTTCTGAATCACATGCTCGTTTGCTCGTTGCCAAAACGAGCAACGCTTGTGAGCTCAGCGATGCTCTGAACGTCTAGAGCCAGAAGGAATTCCTCACCTTCGCTACAATGCCTGTGTGATGTAGGCCCGAAACGCGGAGACAGGACGACGGAAACGCGGCGATGGCGGAGAGCATCAAAGTATTCTGCAGCCACAGTTCTGCGGATAAGCCGCGGGTAAGGGCGGTGGCCGAACGACTGGCCGCCGCCGGCATTGACCCCTGGGTGGACCAGTGGGAGATCGCCCCAGGCGACGACATCGTGGGCAAGATCAACGAGGGTCTCGGGTCCTGCAACGTTGGCTTGATCTTCTTCTCCAAGGAGACCCTGGAGAAGCACTGGGTCCGCGCCGAGGTCAGCACCCTCACCTACCAGGCCATCGAGGACGGCAAGCCGGTGATCCCGGTGATGCTGGATGCGGACGCCCCCGTGCCGGAGCTGCTGAGGCCCCGCGCCCGCGTGGTCGGCGAGGACCTCGAGCAGCTCATCGACGCCATCTATGGCCGCAGCGGCAAGCCGGTTGTGGCCGCGCCGCGCGGGAGAGCCCGCGAGCGGCTGTTTCGCGTTCACCTGCAAGAGGCCAACGAGGCCGAGCTGCGGGTGGTCGCCGCGCTGGATGGGCAGGGCGTGGCCGAAGAGGTCTCGCAGCTGCGCACCGGGCTGCAGCGCTCTTATCAGAGATTCCTTGCGGCATCCCTGCCCGGGGCGAGCCGCGTGAGCGCCGAGGAAATGGGGCGCCAGCGCGACCTGGACCTCGCCCGCCTTGGTGAGGCCTTGGGCCAAGCCCTGTTGCCGGGCTCGGTCGGCGCAAGCCTCACCGCCGCGCTCGAGCGCTCAGCCGCCGAGGGCGACAGTCTGCGGTTGACGTTCGAGGCGGCTCCGTCCCTGCTGGCGCTCCCTTTCGAGGCGGCGCGCCTGGCGGACGGGCGGATCCTCGCCCTTGAGCCGGGCGTCCAGGTGCTGCGTCGCAAGAGCGGCCTGAACCTCCCAGCGGTAGCCCCACAGCCTGGCCCCTTGCGGATCCTGGTGGCCGTTGGGGCGCCCGACGAAGGTCAGACCGGTAACGTCGTTCTCGACTACGAGCGCGAGCTCCAGACCATCCTGGATGCGATTGATCACGCCCGCCAGTATGGCAACGCCGAGGTCAAGATTCTGGAGGTCGGCCACCCGGACTCGGTTCGGCACGCTCTCCTCGAGCGCAGCTACCATGTGCTGCATGTCTCGGGACATGGTAAGGCCGGTGTCATCGAGCTCGAGGACGAGGACGGGCGCGCCGTCGAGGTCACCCCGAAAGACTTTGCGGAAGCCATCCGGGCCAGTGGCCGTCCACTGCCGCTCGTCTTCCTGGCCTCCTGTCTTAGCGGCGCTGGCACCAGCGACACCACCGGGTTCGCGCAGGGCCTGCTCGCTCAGGGGATACCCCTGGTCCTGGCCATGCAGAGCAGCGTCTCGGACTGGTACGCTACCCGCCTCGCTGGCGCCTTCTACCATTCTCTGAGCCGGATGGAAGTCCCGCTCGCCAGCCGCGCGCTGGCCCTGGCTCGCCAGCAGGTGGAGCGCGAGCGTCGCGAGGCCCTCGCCCGCGGCGAGCGACACGTGGGCCTGGCGGCTGAATACGCGACACCCTCGTTGTTCGCCGCCGGCGACGAATTGCCGCTCCTGGACCGCGCGTTGCCGCAGGAAGAGCCCATCCCGGAGCCGGCCTTGCCGCCGGCAGGCCAGATGCCAATGCTGCGCATGGACGACCTCGTTGGGCGGCGTCCGACGCTCCGCCGTATCACCGGCGTGCTGCGCGACGACAAACGCGTCACGGACTCACTCGGGCGTTGGGCCGGGGTGCTGATTCGGGGCATCGGTGGCGTGGGCAAGAGCGCGCTCGCCGGACGGATCATGGCCCGCGTGGCCGCTGACGGCTGGACCATCGTCGCCATCGTGGGGCGCTGGGGCCTGGGCGAGCTCGCCCTCTCGGTGGGCGCACAGCTGGCTGGCGGGGCGGACCCGGCGCTCCGCCGCGTCGGTGATTTGCTGCTGAAGCCGGAGCTTCCGGACCAAGCTCGCGTGCAGCAGCTCCAGCAGCTGCTCGCCAGCCACCGGATCCTGCTCGTGCTGGACAATTTCGAGGACAACCTGACCCTGGGCGGCCAAGGTTTCTTGGACGACACCACCGAGTCGGTCCTCGTTGCGTTGCTGCAGACGGCGCGCAGCGCCAAGGTGCTGATCACCTGCCGCTACCCTGTGCCCAACTCAGAAGCGTGGGTGCTGGACGAGCACTTGGGCCCCCTCACGGTAGCCGAGACCCGCAAGCTCTTCTACCGCCTGCACGCTCTGATCGGAGAGGCGCCGGAGACACTCGCGCTCATTCTGCGCCACATCGGCGGTCACCCACGCATGCTGGAGTATCTGGACGCCATCCTGCGCGGGGGACAGGCACGGCTCACGGTGGTCAACCACCGGCTGCGGGAAAACGCCAGGCGACTCGGCCTCGACCCGGAACGACTCGGCGGCGACCTGCAACAATCCTTGCGCGACGCCCTGCGTCTCGGGGCCGAGGACATTCTGCTGGACCAGCTCATCGAGCTCGTTGGTGCCAGGCCGGAAGACCTCGCCGCCCTTCATCAATGTGCGGCATTCGCGTTGCCCGTTGATGTCCATGGGCTGGCTTTCGCACTTGTGGGCACCCGCGAGCCGACGCCCGAGGAGCTCGAGAACACCGAGATCAGTGCCCGCCGGCTAATCGGCACCTCCCTGCTCACGCCGCTGCCCGAAGAGCAAGTCTGGGTGCACCGTTGGACAGCCCAGGAGCTGCGCCAGCGTCTGAGCGTAGAGGCAGGTCGCGAATACTCCCGGCGTGCTGGCGAGTACCGCGCCTGGCGCGTGGCCAACGTGTCCCACTCCCTGTCAGACGGCGTGGAGGCTGCCCGCCGCTTTCTCGAGGCTGCCGCCTTTGACCGGGCCGTCGAGTTGACCCAGCCTATCCTCGATTTCATGGGCCGCTACGGGCAACGGGTGGATGTGGCTGCGTTTGCCGCCGAGGTCCTGGAGAGCCTGCCGACGAACCACGGTGTCTATTACGCAATCTGTCTGTCAGAGGCGGACGCACTGATGGCCTTGGGCGCGACCACGCGCGCCCGGGAGCGTTACGAGGAGGTCACCGGAATTCTGGAGCGCCTGGCGCGTGCCGAGCCGGATCGCGCCGACTACCAGCGCGACCTCTCCGTCTCCTACGAGCGAATGGGCGACCTGTTTCGAGCCCTCGGCCAGGGCGAGGCCGCCCGCGAGGCGTATC
>CAYQDX010000393.1:0-3611 GCA_964416345.1 uncultured Ectothiorhodospiraceae bacterium | reverse complement strand
TGCTTGACCCCCGGGATCTCGCTCATCATGCGCTCCAGGGGCGCCACGGCGAGGTTCGCGACCTGCTGCGCCGGAGCCCCCGGATACTCGAAGAAGATGTCCACCATGGGCACCGAGATCTGAGGATCCTCCTGCCGCGGCGTCACCAGCAGGCCAAGAATGCCCACTGCCAGGGTTGCCAGCATCAGCAGGGGTGTGAGCGGCAGGTTGATGAAGAAGCGGGCAAGATTTCCAGCCAGACCGAGATGGGGCTTGGTTTCCAGCGGCAGTGGGGGGTGCGCCAGCGTAGGGCGCCGCGAGCGCTGCTTGGGAGGATCGAGGGACGTGGGAGTCATGGGGGCGCGCGTCCGATTCGGCTAGTAGCACTCCGCCGCTTTGGGGGCCACCCAGCCGCTCGGCGCGTGGCCCCGCTGATGTAGAATTAACCTCGGCCCCCGTGTCGGGCGAAATCCATACACATCGCTTGACGAAAAGGCCAGTACTTTATTAATTAATATAGTACTTAAGCACCTGGTTTTCCGCGCCTCGCTATTGACCGTGATCATGGAATCGGCGCGCCGGCGCCGCCCGGGAGGCCGTGCCCTACTGCGCGGCTGTGGGATTGGCCGGATTGTCGGGGCTGGGCCACAGCTCGCGCGCCGTGGCGAAGCTCGCTTGCGCCGCCTTCGAATCGCCGAGCCGCTCCTGCAGTCGCCCTTGCAGCCAGGGCAGGCGAGCCCGGTCCTCCTTGGTGACGGCCTGGGCAGCCAGCGGCTGGGCGCGCCGCGCCAGTGCCAGCATGGCGCGGCTGTCGGGCTCGCGCTTCAACACCTCCGCCTCGATGCGGCCCAACAGGAAATAGTAGCTCTCGGCGCAATCTGGACGGGCCTCGCACTCGGCCAGCAGTGCTCGGCTAGCGGGGAGCTTGTCGGTCAACTGCAGCAGTCGGCCGTACTCCTCCAGCAGCTCGCCGCGCTGAAATCCGGACCACAGATCCACCGGCATCGGACCCGAGGCGACTTCGCGCAGATAGCGCCAGATGCGCGGGTCGAAGCCCAGCCTCAGATGGCCGCCGGGAATCGCGGGATCAATCTGGCGATAGAGCCCCAGCTCCCGCACGCCATAGCCGAAATGCTCCTGGCCGAAGGTATAGACCGGCCGCCCGCCGGGAAGAATGAGTCGGCGCACCTGCGCCCGCTCCAGCTCCGGGTCCGGATGAATCGGATCCACCAGGCGGTTGGAGAAGACCTCGCCGCTGGGCACGTAGAGGGTCACATCCGGGCGCCGCTTCTCCACCACCTGCAAATAGCCGATGGGCAGCACGTGCTCGTCGGCACTGACCAGGAGGATGGCGTGGGGCGGCAGCGTGTCTAGCACCGCGAGGGCGAAACGGTCGGCCCATCTATCGCCCGCCCGCAGGTTGGCACGCGCACCGACGATCGCGATGGGGGCGAGCACCAGCAGCGCCAGCCCCAGGTGGACCAGCCCGGTCGGCAACCGCGCCAGGCGCGCCCGGCCGAGCGCGAGATCCGCGCCGAGGCCGAGCCACAGGGCCATGATGGCATAGGAGAGCAAGGGGTAGACCCGAAAGCCCGAGACGTGCAGGGGATCGTAGTCGAAGCCCAGCAATGAGATGAGGATCAGGGTTCCGCCCGGCCAGCCCGCGGTCAGACCCACTGCCAGGGGACGCGGCCAGCGGCGCCATTGGCCGACAAGGCCCCACAGTGACAGGGCCAAGCCTACCGGACCCAGCTGCCTTAGGCTCTCCGCGGCAAGGAAGCCCACGAAGCGCAGGCGATCCGCCCAGCCCGCACTGGGGCTGGCATCCACGTCGGCGTAGACATGGCGAGAGATGACCTGCCAGACGTCCTGCCAGGAATCCAGGGGGCCGAAGACGCTCACGATGGGATCCTGCCAGGAGCGCAGCACCATCCAGGCATAGGGAGTGAGTCCCAGCAGCAGGTAGATCAGGGCCTCGGGCAGGGCTCGTAGCACCTGGCGCCTGACCGGCCAGAGGGGCGCCGCCAGGGCGGGGGTCGCCAGCACCAGCAGCGGCCAGTGGTTGCTTAGCCCCAAGCCATAGGCAAGGGCGGCGCCCTTGAGCAGTCGCGGCTCGGGTCCAGCTGCGTAACGCAGCACCAGGCCGAGCAGCAGCAGAAACAGCAGTGCGTTGAGGGTGTAGGCCTCCGCGATGATGGCCTGGGACCAGAACGTCACCGACAGCGCCAGTGCCAGCGCCGCCAGGTATGCGGGTAGCAGGCCGACCCCGAGGCGGCGCGCCAGGGACCAGAGCAGGGCGCAGGCAAACGCCCCGCACACGGCGCTGAGCCCATGGATGCGCAGAGGCACGGTGCCGAAGGGGAGCAGACTGGCGAGGTGGGCCAGCAAGGTCAGTAGCGGATAGCCTGGCGCGTGGGCGACGCCGTTGGTGTAGCCGGCCATGAGGAACAGGCCGTCGTCCTCCAGGCAGACTGTACGTGGGGCGCTGGCGAGATAGAGCACCAGCACGGCGGCGAAGACCGCCGCCGGGTGCACCCACTCGCGCCTCACGGATTACAGCCCGTCGATGTCGTAGCAGCACCACACAGGCTTGAGCAAGGGACCCAGTCTCCGGTGCTCGGCGTCGCTGCTGGCAGCGAAGCGGGGCTTCTTGAACATCTTGAGCACCGCGTCCAGCCCCGCCTCGTGTGCTCTGAGCAGGGCCGCACTCAGGTTTTCGCGGCTCGCGTCGTCCACGCGGGGGCCCGCCGTGAGGGCTCGAGATGAATAAGGCTTGCTCCCGAAGATGATCTTCATGCCGGTGGCGTCGTGCGTTTTCCACCAGTTGATGTAGAACAGAGCAGCCGCTGCAGTGCCCTTGCGCGGGCACTCCACGCGCTGAGGGAGATTCCGCACGCCTAGCCATAGGAGTGAAAGGGTCGCCAATCGGCATGCGAGCCGACGTGTGCAAGCTCTGTCGGTTTCCATAGGCGTGTCCATCCGGAAGTCGTGGATATGCTGCTGAGAGTCTTTCCAGCGCTTGATGGGCAGGGCACTATATCGTTGCGCGCCACCCCCGGGCAATCGGCCCGGTCATGGTCGTATCTAGGCTGCGCGGCAATGCATCGCAGGTTGCGAAAGAGATTTGCGCCACGCAATCTCGCACGTTTGTAACGTCAGGCCAAAATCCCATCGTGGCAGCACGTATGCGCCGCCGCGAGGGCCGGCGGGCGCAGGGCGGGTGTTCTGGTAGGTTTCTTGCTTGCTAGGGGCACACGCGGGAGATTGCTTATATGCTAGCGCATACGCCACCACTTTCGGCGGGTCTGCTGTACGGTGTGGCAGCCCCGCATGACTCGGCAACAAATAACCGGCAGGTCCACAACGAGATGTCGTTTCGCGCCAAGATCCTGCTCGGGATCGCGCTCCTTCAAGCCGTCCTCATGGTCGGCCTGTTGTGGGCCAGCCTGAGCTTCATTGCGCACTCCTACTCCTCCCAGGTCCGTATTCAGGCCGCCAGCACGGCTGCGCTCGCCGCCGCGGTCGCCAGGGATGGGGTGGCGCACCGCGACCTGCCTGATTTGGACCTCATCGCCCGTGAGCTGGCCCAATTCCCCGGCGTGGTCTACGTGAGCATTCGCGCCGAGGATGGC
>CAYQDX010000392.1:0-3623 GCA_964416345.1 uncultured Ectothiorhodospiraceae bacterium | reverse complement strand
GTTGTAGGTCTGGGTGTAGACCCCGTTGATGTGACGCATCAACAAGGACAGATTCCCCTGCCGGGTGTGCAGCACGAAGTGGTAGTGGTTGCCCATCAGGCAGTAGGCCAGGGCCTCCGCATCGAAGCGCGAGAGCGCCTGCGCCACGACCTCCAACAGAGCCTGCCGGTCCTCGTCATCGACGAAGATGTCCTCGCGCCGGTCGCCACGGCCGGTGACGTGATAGACGGCGCCGGGGAATTCGATGCACAGTGGACGAGCATAGCGGAAGGCTACGCCCGGAGGTGGGCAAGAGACAAGACCTGCCCCTGGGCGCGCCGGGGCGCTCAATATCGGAATCCGCCCTCCTCCCACCGTCAAATATCTCGAAAAACTGCCGTTGAAATAATCGGCGAGACAACATCTATCGGATCGATGGCTCGATGACGACGCCCGGGAATTTGGATTCGACAGCTAGTCCGAGAACTTCGCTCTCTCGAGTATATTAGAAAACACTAAGAGCTTTGCACCCAAACTAGATTCCGGTTCTTAGGCTCTTACCTTGCAATCACGCGTGCGTTATTGCAAGACCCGTCCCCCCATCCCGAACGTGCGTTATTGCAAGACCCGTCCCCCCATCCCGAAACGGACTGGACAGCAAAGCGGCGGTAAGCCGCGGTGCGTGAAGTCGTCAGATGCACGATGCCGATACGTCATCCGAGCGCGGCTGCGCGCGCGACGAGGAACAACCCTCCACCCACGGTGAGGGCGCCAATGGCTCGCGCGACACACTCACCGGCCGGTGCGAGCCGTTCGACCGTGATAGCGGCCGTCACGATAGCCATGACGCGCAGATCCATGACCCCGATGACCAGGAGAATCGCCATCAGGCCGGCACAGCAGTAGCTGCAGTGGAGCCCGAGGCGCAGGCCGTGTCGCCAGGCCGTGCCGGCGCCCGCCGGCAACACACCTCCGCCTCCAGGTGCCTCTCGGCAGCAGGCAAGGTGACGTGCCTTCCACGCGGTGAACTGAAGCGCACCGGCGGTCAGCACGACCACACCGACCGCGATCGGCACGGCGCGCGCTAGCGCAGGCTGCTGCATCTCGACCGCCGCCAGCGCGGCGCCGAGTGGAAAGGCCGCCATTCCGAATGCAGTCCACACGAAAAAGTACCCCACGCCCACGAGCGCGGTCAGCCGACCGAAGCGCGTCTTGCCCGGGCTGCCGACGGCCCGGCGGTAGCGCCACAGCATCGGGACCAGGGATGGCAGCATCATCGCCACCATCATCACCACCCACATGGCGAGGAACGATGCTGCGGCGCCGGTCCACGTCTGTCCAGGCATCCGCATCCACGCCATCGACATCATCCAGCCGCCGGGCATCGGCATCCCGCCCATCGCCGACATGGATGCGCACCAGCCGATCGTCGCCGCCGCGCTGGCGGCGAAGAGCAGGGCCGAGACGCCGAAGAAGGCTCGCTGGGAAGCGAGCTCGGAAACCATGTACCGTAACATCTCCCGTCCCCCGGTTGTGCCAAGGACAACCAAGACTTGGCTCAGCGCCTTTCGTACTCATCGTGGCGGCGCCACCAGACGCCCGTCTCGTTGCGTCCACTGGGGGCGCGGTCGAGCCACTGGTACATGCCCCAGAGGCCGTCCAGTCCGCGCGCATAGGTGGAATAGCTGTGGTAGACGACGCCGTCCTCGAGCACGAACGCGCTCATGCCCGGCCTCTCTCGCGTGTAGGTGGCCCTGTCCGTTCCGCTCATGGCCGCGAACTTGGTAGCCCCGTCGGGTGTCGAGCGCGAAGGTATGTCGGCGACCGGCGCCTCGCGCCGATAGTTGTATTCGATGCCCTCGCCCTGTTGCTCCTCGGTAAACCCGACGCTGAAGTCGAAGTTAAAGTCGCTGCCGAACGAGGACGCCCAGGGAAACGACCATCCCATCCGCCGCTTGTACGCTTGCAGCTTTGCGAGCGACGCCCGCGACACCGCCGACAGCGTGACGTCGTGATTGGCCAGATGGACGACGAAGCCGTCGAAGCCGTCCGCGATTGCCGAGCAGGCCGGACACCCCGCCGTGTAGTCGGGACCGAACATGAAGTGATACACAAGGAGCTGCGAGCGCCCTCGGAAGAGGTCCGCCAGCGCGGCGCTCCCCTCGTCGGTCTCGAATCGATACTCCTTGTCGACGCGGACCCACGGCAGCTCCTGCCGTCGCCGCGCCAGCTCGTCGCTGCGCCGCGTCAGCTCCTTCTCCGCCTCGAGCAGCTCAAGGCGCGCCGCGATCCACTCGCTACGTGTCCCAGTCATATGTCTCATCATCGCTCTTTCCTCCTTCCGTCAAATGTCTTTCATCGTTCGTACCGGTCTCGGTACGGCGTGCTGGCTGAGGGTCGTGAGATAGAATAGGAGCGGCCATCAAGTATTGGGAGTAACAAGTGTGGCGGGAGTCAGATGGACTCGCTGATCACGGCCGCGGCGCGTGCGCTGGCCGCGGGTGATCCCCTCGAGGCGCTGAACCGGATCGCCTTGCGCGACGACGCGCCTGCACTCGCGCTTCGAGGCATCGCGATGGCGCAGCTCGGCGATCTCGTCCGAGCGAAGGTGCTCCTGCGAAGGGCTGCGCGCGCCTTCGGTCCGAAAGAAGCCGTGGCCCGCGCGCGGTGCGTCGTCGCCGAGGCCGAGGTCGCGCTCGCCTCGCGCGATCTGGGCTGGCTCGGGAAGACGCTCGCCGCGGCGAGGGCGACGCTCGAAGCACACGGCGACCGAATCAACGCCGCACACGCGCGGCATCTCGAGGTCCGGCGCCTACTCCTGACCGGACGCCTCAACGACGCCGAGCGTATGCTCGCCGAGCTCGACCCCACGCCGTTTCCTCCCTTGTCGAGGACCATCCACGAGTTGGTGGTCGCAGGGATCGCAATGCGGCGTATCCGGACGAAGACGGCGCGCGCTGCGCTTGCTCGGGCCGCGCGCGCGGCGCGCCACGCAGGCATCCCAGCCCTGACGGCGGAAGTCGAAAGCGCGCTCCTCGTCCTGAGCACGCCGGCGGCGCGCCTGATTGCGCATGGCGAGGAGCGACCCCTGCTGCTCGAGGAGGTCGAAGCGCTACTGGCGTCAAAAGCATTGGTGGTAGACGCCTGCCATTTGGTCGTGCGTGACGAAAGCCATCTGGTCTCCCTGGCGAGGCGTCCGGTGCTGCTCGCGCTCGCACGTGCGCTGGGCGAGGCCTGGCCGGGAGACGCACCGAGGGACACGCTCGTCGCGCGCGCATTCAGATTGAAGCTCGCCGATGAATCGCATCGCGCGCGGTTGCGAGTTGAAGTTGGGCGCCTTCGCAGTGCGCTGCGGACGCTGGCCGACGTGCGCGCGACCAAGCGAGGGTTTGCACTGGTGCCGCGTAGTGCACGCGAGGTCGTGGTGCTGGCGCAGCCCGTCGAAGAGAAGCATGCGGCGGTGCTCGCCCTTCTCGCCGACGGTGAATCCTGGTCGAGCTCCGCCCTGGCGCTGGCGCTTGAGGCCAGCCAGCGGACTGTGCAGCGGGCGCTCGATTCGCTGGCGGCAGCAGATAAGGTGCAGTCCTTCGGTCGCGGGCGGGCCCGCCGTTGGATGACCCCGCCCGTGCCGGGATTCGCGACAA